>NZ_CP012712.1:3135000-3490000 GCF_001295365.1 Parageobacillus thermoglucosidasius
AGGGAGCTGCTGCATCAGCTCCCTTTTGCACAAATTTGACTGCTTTCGCGAACAACAAGTTTGGTTGGCACGACTACTTTTTTGCAAATCGTCCGTTTCGTCGTCAACCTCTCTACCAACAATTCCACCGCTGTCTCTCCCATAAATTCCGTATACACTTTTACCGTTGTTAATGGCGGATGGATAAATTTTGCGGTCGGAAGATCATTAAATCCGACGATCGATACACGATCAGGGACCGGAATTTGCGCTTCATGAAGTGCGCGCAACGCCCCGATCGCCATCGAATCGCTAGCGATGAAAAACGCGGTCGGAAGATCTTTTGTTGAAATTGCTTGTTTCATCAAGCGATAGCCGTCTTCGGCAGTAAAGCTGCCTGTCCAGACATATCGTGAATCATACATTCCTTTCAAATGCAAATATTCATAAAACGTCGTTTCACGCTCATCATAAAGAAGGGTTTGTTGTCCGTCGACATATTCACGTCCGCCAATATAGCCGATTTTTTGATGGCCGAGCTGGAGAAGATGGTCTAACACCATCATCGTTGCTTTCCTTAAATCAATGACAACGGAATCAAATTTTTGCTCATCCGGCGAACAATCAACAAACACAATATGCTCGGTACACGCTGCAAATGCATGAACATCTTTCGGTCCAAACTTTCCTACCGCAATGATGCCGTCCAAATGTTCCATTCGTTCTTCTGGATAGGAACCGTTTTGTTTAAACAGTTTTACCAACTCGATCTGCCGCTCAAAGCATTCTTTTTCCACTCCTAAACGAATCGCCATGTAATACGGATCATCCAGTTCCTGCCGTTCCGAATACCAATGAATAAGGCCGAAGCGGAACCGTTCTTTCGCTTGTTGGCTGCGCTCCCGTAGCGTTTTATAGTTTAGCTGCTGTGCCACTTCAAAAATGCGTTTTCTCGTCTCATCCGCCACTGACAGAGTGGTGTCATAATTAAGCACGCGCGACACCGTCGCCACCGATACTCCGGCTTTTTCCGCGATTTCTTTTAATGTTGCCATTGGTTCCAATAAATCCCTTCCTTATAATGTTTTTATCTTTTGAACGTTCTTCCCCGAGTCATGACATTCTCCTGCACTTTCCGCAAAAAGGTGCGAAATGCCTGCTTTCCTTTCTCATTGCGTTTAAACACTCCGGCATGCTCAAGCACGGTGATAAAGCGCTGCCCCACTTCGTGGCGCAAAATGTCCGATACGTTTTCTTCTGTAATATTCGGGTAAGCAGCACGGATGTGCTCGTACCAATCCCTATGTTTTAAAAGCGTTTCGTCCCATTTATCTTTTTTCGTATTTCGGACAAGATATGTTGCCAATGCCTCTAATTCGCCGGCAAGCCTTCCTGGAAGCACGGCGAACCCCATCACTTCAATTAAGCCGATATTTTCTTTTTTTATATGATGCAATTCTTTATGAGGATGAAAAATGCCGTATGGGTGTTCATATGATGTCCGGTTGTTGCGCAATACGATATCCATTTCAAACAAATCGCCACGGCGTCTTGCGATCGGCGTGACCGTATTATGCGGAACATTCCCGCTGTTGGCATAAATGTCGACACTCGGGTCGCTATACGTCCGCCACGTTTCGTAAATACAATCCGCTGCCTCAAGGACTTCTTCTTTTTTGCCGCACAGGCGGATCACTGACATCGGCCAGCGCACGATCCCTGCTGTCAATGATGGAAAAGGCGGAAATAAAATGTATTCTTCGATTTCCGCTTTTTCCATCGCAAACGTATAGTTTCCGCCTTGAAAATGATCGTGTGCTAAAATCGATCCGCCGACAATCGGCAGATCCGCGTTCGAACCGATAAAATAGTGCGGAAACTTTTCGATGAAATCAAGCAAGCGCGCGAACGTTTTCCGTTCCATTTTCATTGGCACATGCTCGGCATGGAACACAATGCAATGTTCGTTGTAATAAACATACGGAGAATATTGGAAATACCATGTCTCGTCCAATAACGTAATCGGAATGACGCGGTGATTCGAGCGAGCCGGATGATGCCATGTCCCTTCGTATCCTTCATTTTCTTTGCATAACGGGCACTTTGGATACGAAGATGGCGACACATCTTTTAATTTGGCGATTTCTCTCGGATCTTTCTCTGGCTTCGATAAATTGATCGTAATGTCGAGCTCCCCATACGCTGTTTTTACTTTCCATTGCTGATTTTTCGCAATCCGTGCTGTTTGAATGTAGTTAGAGGCTTTGCTGAAAGAATAAAACCAGTCGGTTGCCAGTTTTGCTTCTTTATGATATTTGGCGTAAAATTCACGGATCACTTCAGACGGGCGCGGCATTAAACAGTCCATCAGCTTGGTGCTCCATATATCCCGCTCCACCGTTGTATTCGTTTGCAAAAGACCGCGTTCATATGCCCAATCTAAAACCGTCTCTAAAATCGGCGAAGGGGAGGAAAAGGATGTGTCCTTAACCTCCACTGGCCGCCACTCCTCTAATCGCAGCGCCGCCAGCAGGCGATTGCGCGCGTAAACAATATCTTCGCGATGAAGCAGGCCGCTTTTTACCCCGTATTGGATCAGCTGTTCTACTGCCGCCAAAATGTCCGCCACCGTCACGCACCTCGATATCCGTATGGTTTCGCCTGATGCCATTCCCATGCGGAAGCGACAATATCGATAATCGATGTGTATTTTGGTTCCCAGCCAAGCTCGCGTTTGGCTTTTTCCGCGGATGCGACAAGCTTCGCCGGGTCGCCTGGGCGCCGCGCCATGACGCGCGCCGGGATCGGATGGCCGGTCACTTTCCGCGCCGCTTCGATCACTTCTTTAACGGTAAAGCCGTTGCCGTTTCCTAAATTGTACACGTTGCTTTCCGCGCCGCTTCGCAGCTTTTCCACCGCTAAAATGTGGGCATCAACTAAATCGAGCACGTGAATATAGTCGCGAATGCATGTGCCGTCATGGGTATCGTAATCATCGCCAAAAATATGAATCTCGTCACGCTGGCCGAGCGGCACTTTTAAAATTAATGGAATGAGATGTGTTTCCGGGTCATGATCTTCGCCAATCAGCGTGCCGTAAGCACCGGCGACGTTAAAATAGCGCAGCGAAATATAACGGATTCCGTAAGCCTGCTCGACCCATTTCATCATTTTTTCCACCGCCAATTTCGTTTCGCCATACGTATTTGTCGGCATCGTCGGATCCGTCTCAACAATTGGAATTTGCTTTGGTTCTCCATACACTGCTGCTGTTGAGGAAAATACGATTTGTTTTACGCTGGACTCATTCATCACTTCTAACAATACTTGTGTACCGTATACGTTGTTATCGTAATATTTCAGCGGCTCTTGCATACTTTCGCCGACAAGGGAATTGGCGGCAAAATGAATCACTGCATCGATCTCATGCTTGCGAAATACATCACGCAAAAACGCGCGGTCGCGAATATCCCCTTGATAGAAGATCGCTTCCGGATGAACGGCCTCGCGATGGCCGGTTTGCAAATTATCGACAACAATGACTTGTTCTCCTTTTTCAATCAAGCGATGTACAGCATGACTGCCGATGTAGCCCGCGCCGCCGCAGACAAGAATCATGCGCTCATCTCCTTTGTTTCTGTTATTTCTCTTGCTCCGTCGCCAATTTTCACGACATAAAAACTAGCTTCATAACCGATTTTTTCAGCGTACTCTTTCCCAACACGTTCAATGAAATCAGGAATGTGCGCATCTTTCACGATGTTCACTGTGCATCCGCCAAAGCCGGCGCCGGTCATGCGGGCGCCGATCGTTCCTTCATGCTTCCACGCCGCTTCGACAAGCGTATCCAGCTCTTCCCCTGTCACTTCATAGTCATCGCGCAGCGAAATGTGCGACTGCTTCATCAATTCACCGAAGCAGAGCAAATCTCCCTTTTCCAGCGCGGCCGCCGCCTCTATTGTCCGCTCGTTTTCCGTCACAGCATGGCGGGCGCGCTTTTGTTCAAGCGGGGAAAGAAGATGCTTATACTTTTCTAATTGCTCGCTTGTCAAATCCCCCAGTGAGGCAATGTTTATATGTTTCTGTAATTTCGCCAAAGCGGCCTCGCATGTCGCCCGCCGTTCGTTATACACCGAAGCGGCCAGGCCGCGTTTTTTGTTTGTGTTGGCGATGACAATCGAACAATCATTCATGGCAACGGGTATATAGCGGCACTCTAATGTTTGGCAGTTAAGCAACATTGCATGATTTCGCTTTCCCATTCCAACGGCAAACTGATCCATAATGCCGCAGTTGACGCCAACATATTCATTTTCTACTTTTTGACTCAATTTCACAAGTTCAAGCATATCGAGATGCTGGGCGAATAGCTCATTAAGCATGACCGCCGTTACCAGTTCGATGGAAGCGGACGACGATAAGCCGGCGCCGTTTGGGATCATCCCGTAATACAAAATATCAAGTCCCGTTTCGATCGGACAAAACGATTGAAACGCGGCAATCACTCCCTTCGGATAGTTCGCCCATCCATGCTTATCTTGATAAGATAGATCATCATAAGCCACCGTAATAATCCCTGTTTCTGGAAAGTTTTTGGAGTAAAAGCGGATAAACGGATTAGCTGTTTTGCGCACGAGCGCATATGTGCCGATTTCCAAGGCGCACGGCAGCACATGCCCGCCGTTATAATCGGTATGCTCGCCGATGAAGTTGACGCGGCCGGGGGCGAAGAAGATGCGGATGTCCTCCTTCGTGCCGGCAAATAATTGTATAAATTCTTCTTTCCAGTTTGTCATCATCATGACTCCTTCCAAATGAAAGCAAGCCGTTTAGTAAATATTTTAGTAAAAATTTTAGTAAAGATCAATAAAATGAAACATTTCTGTTTGTCGCACGTATAATCGATTGCCTGTTTATTCATGTTATATATAAGGAGGTTGCGGAATGGAAACGAAACAAATGCTCGAACAAGAGCTACAAACCATCACCCGCTGGGAACAAGACCAAAAAGACTTGTGGTTTTGGGAAAAGCTTGGACGGCTGCCGTTTAAAGTGCTCGATAAACTTACGCCAAACATCGTACATAAAAAAATCGGGCAGCTGTTGGACGAGCTTGGCAGCTATATCCAAAGCGGCGGGCAATATTTAGTGAAAGAAGAAAAAATATTGGAGAGGCTGGGGGTCCCATCGCAAGAACAAGCAGCACAGCTGCCGCTTGCGGCCATGGACCGCATCTGTGATGAAATGATCGACGAGCGCGTGACGTTTGCCCAAATTCAAGGGGCAACAACAGGCGTCGGCGGCGCGCTGACACTGGCGATCGATATTCCTGCCCTTCTCGGACTCGCGTTAAAAACGCTGCAGGAAATCGCCATCATCTATGGTTACAATCCGAAGGAGAAAAAAGAGCGAATTTTTATTGTGAAATGTTTGCAATTTACCTCCTCCGATATTGTCGGCAAAAAGGCGATTCTCGATCAGCTCACATCGTTTTCCAACCATCACCAGCAAGTTTTTTCCCAGCTTCAAGGCTGGCGCGAAGTCATGATGACGTTTCGCGATCAATACGGCTGGAAAAAGCTGTTTCAATTCGTTCCGATCGTTGGCATTGTTTTTGGTGCCATGTTTAACAAAGCGTTTATCGAGGACATTGCCGAAACGGGAAAAATGCTCTATCGGAAGCGGCGCATTTTGGAAAAGCTCTCCCAACTAGAAGCCGGTGCCTAGCCGCATGCTAGACACCGGTCTTTTTGTTGATTAACGAACTACTTTTAACCGCCAAATGACGCTAATGAAGTCGCCGCGGCGCTGTGGCACATTTAACCCGATATGCATCAGTTCATCTCCTCCATATATTTCCCCGCTGCCTATAAGTTTGTAATCTTTCACAGGATCCAGCCCTTTTAACCGTATGAACGAAAGCGGCGCATTCGCTTCCGCCAGCACGCGGAAATAAGCGACCAACGCTTCTGAGCGGTCCGCGGATACGAACATCCATGCCGCCTCATTCCCTGCAAACGGGCTGAGTATCCGGTAAAACGTCCCGAATTGGACAAGACGGCGGATTTCTTTGTAAAATGCCACTTGCTCTTTTACCGTTTGTTTTTCTGTCTCACTTAGTTTCGTTAAATCCAGTTCATAGCCAACGTTTCCCGACATCGCCACATGAGCGCGCATTGCCAGCGATGTCACACGGTGAACTTGGTGGTTCGGCACCGCTGACACGTGCGCGCCCATCGCGCTGATTGGGTAAACAAGGCTGGTGCCGTATTGGATTTTTAAGCGGGAAACCGCGTCCGTATTGTCGCTCGTCCACGCTTGCGGCATGTAATATAACATGCCTGGGTCAAACCGGCCGCCGCCGCCCGAGCAGCTTTCAAACAGAACATGCGGAAAACGGGACGTTATTTCTTCGATGACGCGATACAGCCCTAACATGTAACGGTGAGCCGTTTCGCGCTGCCGTTCTGGCGGCAGGGCGGCAGAGCCGATTTCCGTCATATGGCGGTTCATATCCCATTTGACATAGGAAATCGGCGCGCTTGCTAACACGTTGGAAATCACTTGAATGATATAGTCGCACACTTCTTTGCGGGAATAGTCTAATACAAGCTGGTTTCTCCCTTCCGAACGCGGCCGGTTCGGCACATGAAGGCACCAGTCCGGATGCTTCCGGTACAGCTCGCTGTCAACGGAAACCATTTCCGGTTCCACCCATAGGCCAAACTGCATGCCCATCTGGTTAATGCGTTTTGCCAGCCCTTCTAGTCCGTTCGGCAGCTTCTGTTTATGGACAAACCAATCTCCTAATGAACTGCGATCATTATCGCGTTTGCCAAACCAGCCGTCATCAAGCACAAACAGTTCAATCCCTAATTCCGCTGCTGTTTTCGCAAGGTGCAAAATTTTTTCTTCATTAAAATGAAAATAGGTCGCTTCCCAGTTATTAATGAGAATCGGGCGCTCCCGGTCGCGGAACGCTCCGCGCGCCAAGCGGGTGCGGTATAACTGGTGATAAGTTTGCGACATTCCATTTAATCCTTTATCTGAATATACCATCACCACTTCCGGCGTTTGGAACGACTCGCCCGGTTCTAACAGCCACGTAAAATCAAACGGATTGATTCCCATGGATACACGCGCCGTCTGGAATTGGTCGACTTCGATTTGAGCGAGAAAATTGCCGCTGTATACAAGATTAAAGGCATATACTTCGCCGTGATCTTCATCCACATTTTTTCTCAACAAGGCGATAAACGGGTTTTGCTGGTGGCTGCTGGCGCCGCGGCGGCTTTCTACCGATTGTACGCCCGTGACAAGCGGCCGCCTTTCCACCGCCCGCTCCCGTGCCCACGCTCCCGGCAAATGCAGCCATTCATAGTCAGCATGCGGGAAATCGACATTCATGCTTAACGCCCGCAACAGCTTGATCCGTTCCGCACCGTTGTTTTCCAAGCGGACAGAACGTGTCATCACATTCCATCGCTCATATACCGTATAAAGCAGTGTGACATGTAATCCGATTACGCGGTCTTGCAATATGATTTCTAACGTTTCCGCTTCGTTTTCGTTTTCCGCATAAGTGGCCGGCAGCCCTTCCAGCTCCGGCTTTCCTTTATAAATGCGATGCGTTTTATAGTGCAAATCCGAGATCGTCGACCCGTTTTCTAATTGCACTTGATACGCCGGCGCGCGAAAATCCGTGTTGCCATATGCCGGGTATTCTTGCGGCAGCGTATCTAAAGAAAACGCGCGGGCGGATGGATCGGGATTAGGAGAAAACGGGCGGCTGAGAAACCGCAGTTTTCGCGAGCCATTCGCTTTCCGGATTCTTTTTCCCCAGTAAAAGTGGGCTAAATATCCACGTCCGACAAGTTGCATTATATAACTCATATCATTTGCCTGCAGATGAAATATTCTCATGATTGGATCATAGATAATCCCCATCCTCATCCCCCTATTGATGCTAATCAGCGGCATTTTTACCTATTTTAATCCATCCTGCCAAAAAAAATGACGCCCAACGATGAGCGTCATGATGATGGCGGCAAATAATTGCACACTTATGACAACGTCGCTTCGTGCAGTGCTTTTTCCAGTTCTTTTGTATAAGCCTCCCTTTGTTCTTCTGTCCATTGCAAATAATCGGCCATAAAGGCGATGACGCGCTCTTTCCAGCGGCGGACAGAAGCGATATCAAACAAAAGCGCGCCGGTGCGGCGGATAAAGTAATCAACCGGCTTTGCCGCCATTTCGTAATCCAAAGCGTATACAAGGCGGACAAACTGCTCGCGGGAAAGGCCGCAGGAAGCATCATATTGTTTGCTTAGCATGAATAATTGATCGACATTGGTGCCGTATATTTTCGCTAAACGTTCCCCCTCTTCTTTCGTAAACCCGTATCGCACCGCTTCTCCGGCTTTTTTCGCGATAAAGGCCGGCAATTGCTGCGAACCGCCGACATCCCCGCCGGAGATCGGCAAATGTTTTGTTTGGCATGGGCGGAATGTTTTTCCTTCTTCTTTTGCCAATAGCTTTGCCACTAAGTCGACGACCGTTTCCGCCATTTTCCGGTATCCGGTCAACTTTCCGCCGGCGATCGTAATTAATCCTGTTGGCGATTGCCAAATTTCGTCTTTGCGAGAAATTTCCGATGGGTCTTTTCCTTCTTCATAAATGAGCGGCCGGACGCCCGCCCAGCTTGATTCCACATCCGCTGCAGTGATGTGGACGGATGGAAACATATAGTGAATCGCGCGCAATAAATAGTCACGGTCTTCTTCTGTCATCGTCGGGTTGGCAATATCTTCATTATAAAACGTATCCGTCGTGCCGACGTACGTTTTTCCGTCGCGCGGAATCGCAAATACCATGCGGCCGTCCGGTGTATCAAAATAAATCGCTTGCTTTAACGGGAACCGTTTTTGGTCGATGACAATATGGACGCCTTTTGTCAGCTGCAATCGTTTGCCTGTTTTCGAATGGTCTTTTTCCCGCAGCGTATCGACCCATGGCCCCGCAGCGTTGATCACTTTTTTCGCACGGATTTCATACGTGCGGCCGCTTATTTGGTCGCGGCAGCGGGCGCCAATGATTTTGCCGCTTTCATTGTACAGAAATTGTTCTACTTTCGCATAGTTGACGGCATCAGCCCCCAATTCGACCGCTTTTTTGATCACTTCGATCGTCAAACGGGCGTCGTCGGTGCGGTATTCGACGTAATAGCCGCCGCCGCGCAATCCTTCCCGTTTCAATAGCGGTTCTTTTTGCACCGTCTCTTCAGCGCCTAACATTTTGCGGCGCTCGCTTCGTTTCACGCCGGCTAAATGGTCGTACACCCAAAGACCGAGCGACGTGCTCCATTTGCCGAACGTTCCTCCTTTATGAATCGGCAAAAGCATCCATTCCGGCGTCGTCACATGCGGGCCGTTTTCGTACACGATCGCCCGCTCTCTGCCGACTTCAGCGACCATTTTCACTTCCAATTGCTTCAAATAACGAAGCCCGCCGTGAACGAGCTTTGTCGAGCGGCTCGACGTCCCCGCTGCAAAATCTTGCATTTCCACAAGCGCCGTTTTCATGCCGCGCGAGACCGCATCAAGCGCAATGCCGCAACCGGTAATGCCGCCTCCTACCACTAATATATCGTAATGTTTTTTGCTCATTTCTTCCAAACGTTGGCGGCGTTGTTTGCTTGAGAACAATGTCGATGCCATGAAAAATTCCCCCTTTATTAAAAAACAAAAAGAGACCATTGCAAACACGATAAGCTTCTGCTTATCATGCATGCATGGTCTCTCCTAAGATCTCCTGACTAACTATTAACTTAGTTTCATTATAACGCAAAACAGCCTGTTTGGCTAGTAAGACGCAGCGAAAAAATTTCCTTGCTCCGCTTGCATCATCGCATCTCCTTAGTGCCCCTCATAATGTTTCCACAAGTCTTTATTGGAAGTGGTCACCGAAACCGCACCCGCTTCAAGCGCGCGCTCCACGTCATCGACAGTGCGAATAAAGCCGCCGGCATAAATCGGTTTGTTCGTCCGTTCTTTGACTTCGCGAATAATATGGGGCATCGCTCCAGGGATTACCTCGATGCAATCAGGTTCCGTTTTTTCGATCAGTTGATAACTTTTCTCAAGCGCGTGGGAATCAAGCAAAAAAACGCGCTGAATCGCAAGCACCTTTTTTTGTTTTGCCTTTATGATGACATTTCCCCTTGTGGAAATCAGCCCATGCGGACGAAATTCCTGACATAAATATTCCGCTCCATGCTCATCATGGCTTAATCCTTGAATTAAATCCACATGAACGATCAGCTTTTTTCCGTGCTGGCCCGCGTAATGAAACACGCTTTTCAGCTGCGAAATATGTATTTCCAATAACACTCCATACATATAGCGGCTACTTAAAAATTTCTCAAAATCTTTCATTGTCTTCATCGCCGGGATGATTTTCTGACAATGAATATCCATCGTTTCTCCCCTTTTTCGTCATCTATTTCGTTCTGCCTCAAATTCTTCCAAGCAAGATAACGACATCATTGTCCGTGGTTTGCAAGTGGCAATTTTCACTCCGCGTTTGCGAAATTTTTCCACAACATGCTGAATATCTTTCTTCCGTATCACAGTCCCTTCGTGAAGATGTTCCATTCATCTCACCTTTCTTTTTTTGCTTTCGGGATTGACAACTCGACTGTCGTTCCTTTGCCAACCTCGCTGTGAATCGTAATTTGCCCGTCGTATTTATCGATAATTTCTTTCGCGATCGATAATCCAAGGCCGACGCCGCCTTTTTCACGGCTTCGCGCTTTGTCCACGCGATAAAACCGCAAAAACACTTTTTCCAATTCATCTCGCGGTATGCCGATGCCGCAGTCCTTTACCGCAATCGTGACAAACCGCTCTTCTTCTTTGACAGAGATCGTCACTTGTTTTGCTTGTTGCGAATATTTTACCGCATTATCCAACAAAATCAATAGCAATTGTTCTAAATGATATTTAGCCATTCGAATCCGCACCGTTTGACTTGACGAATCATGAACAACAAATTGGAAATCGGGATAAAGAATATGGAAATTTTTTGCTACTTGTTCGATCGTTCGCGTCGGGTCAATCGGGGCGACATCATTCGGAATCGTGATCGCTTCCGCACGTGATAAATCCAATAGCTCCAGCACTAATTTTTTTAACCGCGCCACCTCTTGCGCTGCTGCTTGCAACGACTCTTCTAAAATATCGGGATTATGTTTTCCCCACCGTTTCAAAAGAGAGAGATGGCCTTCCAGAATGGCAATTGGCGTCCGCAGTTCATGGGAGGCATCTTCCACAAATTGTTTTTGCCGTTCAAATGAATGTTCAATCTCATCCATCATTTCATTAAACATCATCATTAGCTCCGACATTTCATCATTGGCAGCCGGAACGTCGATCCGCTTTTGCATTCCTTTATTTTTGATATCCATCATGGTTTCCGCCAGCGCTTTGAGGCGCCCGACAAAATTTTGGGCAACAAACCTGCCGGCAAAAGCACTCGTAATCATCGCCACAATCCCGATTACGGTCATGATCATAAACAGCGTATTGGTCATTTGTTGAAATTTCGCAAGGCGGCGGGCGATTTCAATCGTTCCATTAACCGTCGAAGTATGTAGAGGTTTCCGCAAAATCACGAAACGTTCATCGTTAACAAAATGATAATCCAGCTGCATCTCTTTTGGAGAGCCGCTTGGCGACAAAGAAACGGAAGCGCCGTTGGAAACAGAAACAACAACGTTTCCCTTATCGTCGAGCACCCGAATCATTTGATACTTTTCATTTAATTTTTCCAGCAAATGTTTGCTTTGGCGAATATCTTTCCATGATAAATTACGTTTTACGGCATAATAAGTTTCAATTTCTTCAACCGTTTTTTTCATCGCTTTCTCTTCTTCGTTCAGCAGCCACTGCTTCACAACATGATATTGCAAAAACGTAAAAACAAAGTAAGTAATAAAAATGGCGATGGCAGAAAGCAATGTAAGTTTCCATTTTAATGAGACGTTTTCCATCCGAAAAAGTTTCATGACCGCATCACATATCCAGCGCCCCGCACTGTTTGGATATAACGCTCTTTATCCGTTTCATCGAGTTTATGGCGCAAATAGCGGACATATACATCAACGACGTTCGTTTCCACCTCGGTGTCAAATCCCCATACTTTATCTAATAATGTGTCACGGGTTAAAACAATATTCGTATTTTGCAAAAACGTCACTAATAAATCGTATTCCCGCTTTGTTAATTCAATGAATTGATTTCCTTTTTTTACAGTGCGGGCGTCCAAGTCCACCGTTAAATCTTTAAACGTCAGCAAACGTTCTTCCGCGGGAGCATGAACGCGGCGAAATAGCGCGCGAATCCGCGCAAGCAACTCTTCGATCGCAAATGGCTTGACAATATAGTCATCCGCGCCATTATCCAAACCCATCACACGGTCAAACACACTGTCTCTTGCCGTAATCATAATGATCGGAGTTTGCTTTACCGCACGAATGCGGCGGCATACTTCCATTCCGTTCAGACTTGGAAGCATGACATCCAATAAAATAAGCCCCCACTCTTCCGACAACGCCAATTCCAGGCCTTCCCTGCCATCATGGCTTACACGCACCTCATATCCTTCATGGGTCAAATCAAGCTCAATAAATCGCGCCAAATTCGCTTCATCTTCAATGATTAAAACACGATGATTCATCTTTCTCCCTCGCTTTGCTTCCGTTTCGCTTTACTCCTATCATATCAAAAAGAAAAGCCAACCGCCTCATGCGATCAGCAATGACACATTCCTTGTTTTATTTTGCAGCGCTTATGAATGGCGGTCGACTAAAAAATCGATAAACGCTTGGGCGATTTCGAACGCTTGATAAGAAAGGAGCGATACGGCTGTACCTGAAAAAAACAACGCAGCTAACCAATGAAACATATGCATTGCGCCTCCTCCCTTTGTTTGCCTGCGGTTTCTTGCGATCGTGCCGCGGAGCAAAACAGGCGCGATCTTTTTTGTAATGCCATCATACGCAATCAATGTTAAAAACACATTAAAATTCCTTAAGAAATAAGAGTGACTTTTTTCATTGCTGTACATACATTGGAACTAAAGAATAACACGAAAAAGGAGGGCTATAGAGAATGAGCGATCATTTTCAGCCGCCGATGAAAAAAGAAGGGAATCATCATAACCCGTTCCAACATTTATGGGAGATGGTCGGCCAATTTTTTGATGAACGGCCATTAAAAAACATGATGGAAACGTTGGATGAATACTTTCAGCAAACGTTTTCCCATGCGTATATCCCGGTGGATTTCCGCGAAACGAAAGATGAATTCGCAATGATCGTTCATCTTCCCGATGATGTTAAGCGGCATCAACTTCAGTTGCAATTTGCCAATGACCATCTGCAACTAGTCATTCAAAATAACGAAATAATCGAAACGGCGGATGAGCAAAATCATTTGTACCAACAGCGCCGAATGCGCCAGCAGATTGTCCGAACGATCCCATTGCCTTACCGCGTCAGCGAAAAAGAAGTGAAAGCGTCATGGCAAAACGGCAAACTTGTCATCCGTCTGCCGCAAAAACGAAAATATATCGATATTGAATAAGCAAAAGGGCATGTCCAAAACAATGGACAGCCCTTTCGTATATTACGAATTTTTATGAGATTTACTCCCATATTTATTATTGATTTCTGGTGTCGGATCTTTTTGAATATCCCATTCTTTTCCCATTTCTTCGCGAGTGTCAGGATATTTGTTTTTTCGTTCCCGGTTATCATTGCGGTTTGTCACAGCTGTTCACCTCCCATCAATTTTAGCTTACGCATTTTTCATTGTATTCATCATTCCATGCACATACATACTTTTGTCCAGGTTGACTCACTCTACTTATAGAAGGTAGCCCATTGTCTGGTTTTGATTCATGAACAGAATGAATCAGGAATGAGCTGATTGCCAGTTGCAAAAATGGAGCCGAAGCAAGCTATCGCGAAACATCCGTTTGTGCCATCAAAACAATCGAATGTTTTTTCAAGGAGAGGAATCGCTATGGAGAAGACATTAGCTTATTTACGGGAAATTTTATCAAACTATACGGAATACCATGATGACACGCCGCGCCGCATTTATCAGAAATTGCTCAGCAAACCGTATAAAAACGAAGAAGAATTCGTGCGCGACCTGTCACAAAAAGAAACAGCTTTTTTAGACCGCATTTTGCCGCGCGAAATTCGCTACGCGATGGATGAACGCGATCTCAAGCGGGCATATCAATTAAATGAAGTGTATGAACTGCTCATTTAAAAAACAGCCTCCTCCACAAACAACCGTGGAGGAGGCACTTATTTTTTGAATGTGCCTATTAATCCCTTCAGCATTCCGTTAACTTGATTAACAGTATTAATCATTTGCCCCATTGTGTTCATCATTTTATTAATGTCATACGTACCGTCCTTTGTTTTAAACTGTGCCATCAATGACTGAATGCCAGGAGCCGGCGGCGTCAGCAAAGGCCCAGGTTTCGGATATGGCGTTGAGTGCGGAGACATGGCGGTATATGTTTGCTGCCCGGCGGGCCAATGGCTAGGAAACGGCGGAGCATATTGGTATGGAGGCAAGGTGTGATGATATGGCGCATAAGCGGAAAATGGCGCGGAAAAAGGACGTGGATAACGATACATTATGCATCTACTCCCCCAATTCTAAGCTGCCATTAGTATATGTGCAAAAGCGCAGAATGGTGAAAAAAGAATATGTCATGAATTGTCGGAAGTTTTAATTTTCCGAATTCACATAATTCCTATATTTCGTGGTACTATATATAAAAAGGGGAAGGGGGAATCGAAAGATGAACATGGCAGAATTAAAAAACAAGTTTATTGCAGTAAAAAACTATGAACCGACAGATGTGAATGAACTCCTTGATTTTGCGCGGCAAACGTATTTGCGAGGGGAGATCACGATCGCCCAGTACCGCGATCTCGCCCGTGAACTGGAGCTTGCCGGCGCTTATAAACCAGATCATAAAAGTGAATATGTTAGTTAATAAATAGATAAAAAAGAAAGCGCTTTCTTTCGCATTCCGCCAAAACATGCAAAACGTTTCGCAACAACGCCTTTGCTTAAGGTGTTAAAAAGCGAAAAGCTGTCTTCCGCAACGAAGACAGCTTTCTTTTTTATATTATTGCTTCATGCTCTCTTCTAAACGTTCTTGCACAAGCAACAACGTATATTCAATCGACCGGCAAAATTGTTTTATGCGCCGGGGCGGAACCGATGGATAAAATGCTTCAACGGCTGCTTTTTCGATATTGTCCCCGGCAGTTTCAATTTGTATCTCGTAAATATGCCTCGGCCGCGCCTTTTTCACCCAGAGAAGCGCCATCTGTTTCCATTCGTCTACCACTCGTTTTACTTGATCGGCAAACGGCTTTACCTCTGCAAAAAAATCTGGCTCCTTTTGCCGTTTTTGTGCTTGCTGCGAAATATATAACAACTGCTTATTATAGTCCAGCAACTTTTCTGTCAACGCTTTTAGCTGCTTCTCCATAGCCAATTCCCTCCAAACGTCCTTTTTTACTATACCACATCATTAACGTCGAAGGGAAAAACTTGCTATACAAAGAAAAGCTTCGAGGCAAGTGAAAGCGATGGTTCCGATTCTTCCGCAACATCCCGTAATTGCTGTTCAACATGATCAAATTGCCGCTCTACTCTTTCCAGCTGCATTTTGTTTTGTTCATAACATTCCTCAATGGCATCCTCAACTACTTTTTCCATTTTTTCATGTACTTGCTGGATTAGTTGTAAAATTTCATATAATTGTTTCTCCGCTTCTTCTTTTTCCACCCATCGTTGACTCATTGTCATCTCCCCCATCTTTCACAATGATGATAATCAATTCGCGGTAAAACCTTGACTCCCTTCCGGCACGACAAAACTAGAACCATTTCGGCAAAGAAAGTGCCGGCGCTCATTGCTTCGAACGATTTCGACATATGCAAAATACGGTCAAGAAAAAAAACCGCCTGCGTAATCATGTATGTGAAAGACCGTTCGATATCTTATTGCCCCCGTTTCTTGACTTCCTGTGGTATAATAAAAACCATTCAAAGGAGATGAAGAAGATGGCATTCAAATACCCGGGCGGCAAAACGTATGACGCAAAACGGATGAGCGAACCGGTGCGTCCATTTCAGCCCAATTACGGCAACCGCGGAATGACGCTCGAAGAAGATTTGAACGCAACGAACGAATATTACCGTGAGCGTGGAATTGCCGTCATTCATAAAAAGCCGACGCCGGTCCAAATCGTCCGCGTCGATTATCCGAAACGAAGCGCCGCCGTCATTAAAGAAGCCTATTTTAAACAAGCGTCGACAACGGACTACAATGGAGTATACCGCGGCAAATATATTGACTTTGAAGCGAAAGAAACGAAAAATAAAACATCGTTTCCATTAAAAAATTTTCATGAACACCAAATTCATCATATGAAGCAAGTATTGCAACACGGGGGAATTTGTTTTGTCATTTTGCGCTTTGCCACCCTGAACGAAGTGTATCTTCTTGATGCGCGTCATTTGATTGCGTTTTGGGAACGGCAACAATCGGGAGGGAGAAAATCGATTCCAAAACGGGAAATCGAACGGCACGGTCATTATATTGCACTTGGCTACCAACCGAGAATTGATTATATTAGTGTAGTAGAAAAAGTTTATTTTTAACGGATTGTAAATTCATAAGAAAGGCAGGATTTGTTTATGTCTGGTGAATATCGTTCTCGTGTAGAACGAAAACAAGCAGCAAAACGGACAAAACAAAAGAAGGCGAAAAAACGAAAAAGCACATCGCTTTTTAAAAAATTAGCTATTGCTGTTTTGCTGTTTATGATCATAGGAATGGTAGGCGGAATTGCAACATTTGCTTATTTTATTAAAGATGCACCGCCGCTTGATGAAGCAAAAATTAAAGATCCTTTATCATCCACCATTTATGATATGAACGGCCATAAAGTGGCCGAACTTGGCGGTCATAAACGAACGTACATTTCCTATAAAGATATTCCTAAAGTGCTGGAAGAAGCTGTCCTGGCGACGGAAGACGCCCGCTTTTATGAGCATCACGGCGTAGATTTCGTCCGGCTTGCCGGCGCTGTTGTCGCTAACGTTAAAGAAGGGTTCGGTTCCGAAGGCGGAAGCACAATTACGCAGCAAGTCGTTAAACTCACTTTCCTTTCGCCGGAAAAAACGTTAAAACGGAAAGCGCAAGAAGCATGGCTTGCGCTTCGTTTGGAACAAAAGTATTCAAAGCAGGAAATTTTGGAAATGTACTTCAACAAAATTTATTATTCCGACAGCATTTACGGTGTTGCAAGAGCGGCAGAATATTACTTTGGAAAAACAGATTTAAAAGACTTAACGCTTCCTGAAGCAGCACTGCTCGCAGGAATGCCGCAAAGCCCTAACAACTATAATCCGTATGACCATCCGGAAGCTGCGAAAAAGCGGCGGGATATTGTGTTGTCGCTGATGGCAAAACACGGCTTTATCACAAAAGAGGAAGCGGAAAAAGCAAAACAAGTGCCAATCAAATCGATGCTTGTTGAACGGAAAAAGCAAGATAACTCTATTCCGTACGACTCGTTTATCGATGAAGTTGTGAAAGAAGTGACTGACCAAGCGAATGTGAACGTCTTTGAAGACGGGTTAAAAATTTATACGACGTTAGACCAAGATGCGCAAAAATACGTCGAAGATTTATTAAACTCCAACACGTTGTTTACCAATAAAAAAGATTTGCAGTCGGCAATCGCGCTTATTGACACAAAAACAGGCGAAATCCGCGCGCTTGGCGGCGGACGCCACCGCGAAAATGTGACATTTGGGTTTAACTATGCGATTCAGCCAGTCGGCCAGCCTGGCTCAGCCATTAAACCGATTTTGGATTACGGTCCGGCGATTGAATACTTAAAATGGTCGACTGCCCATCAAATCGTCGATGAACCATATTCTTACTCTAACGGCAAACCGATTCGAAATGCCGATAGAAGGTATTTAGGCCCGATGACGATGCGCTATGCTTTGGCAAAATCCCGCAACATTCCAGCGTTAAAAGCGCTGCAAGCGGTTGGAAGAGAGCGGGCAAAAGAATTTGCAAACAGGCTCGGCATGGGGCTTGACGAAGTGCACGAAGCGTACGCGATCGGCGGCTTGGAAAACCGCGTTTCCCCATTGCAAATGGCTGGGGCCTACAGCGCCTTTGCCAATAACGGGGTATATATTAAGCCGCACGCCGTTACGAAAATCGTCTTTCCGGACGGCACTGAGATGAACTTAAAACCGAAACCGAAAAGAGTGATGAAGGATTATACGGCGTACATGATCACTGATATGTTAAAATCGGTCGTCCAATACGGGACAGGGACGCTGGCGAACGTTCCTGGGCTTCATGTTGCCGGTAAAACGGGAACAACAAACTACCCTAGCGAAGTGGCGAGAAAATACGGCCTGTCTGAACGCGCCGTGCCAGATAGCTGGTTTGTCGGCTACACGCCAAACTATACAGCAGCGGTCTGGACCGGATTTAGCAAACGCAGCAGCACTGCGGATCTTACAGACCGTGAGCAAAGAATTTCACGCCTTTTGTTTAAGCGTGTCATTTCACATATCGATGATGGCGGCAGCGATTTTAAAATGCCAAAAAGCGTGGTAAAATTGCCGATTAAAAAAGGTTCTAATCCACCAAAACTGGCAAGCAAATATACGCCAGAAAGCGAAATCACCTACGAATGTTTTGTCCGAGGTACAGAACCGACAGAAGTGGCGAAAGACGACGAGCCAGAAACGCTGCCATCGGTAACGAACTTGCAAGCAGCGTATAACCAAGCAACGAATTCCATCGTTGTTTCATGGAACTATAGCAATGCAAACGGAAATACCATCTTTGAAATCCGGATTAAAAACGATAAAGGCGAGCAAAACGTCATCACGACGGGAGAACAATCCATTATCGTGAATAATCCAACGCCAGGCGCTGTTTACACATTTGCCGTTTACGCAAAAGATGGAGAAAATCAAAGCAAACCGGCGCTAACGAGCGTGCGCGTGCCAGGAGAAGGCGAAAATATCCAAGGAAATGAAAACCAAGGGCAAACACCGCCATCCGATCAGCCAAACCAAGACACAAACAACGGCCAACAACCAAATGAAAACGGCAATGGAACAAACGGCAACAACAATGGCAATAACGGAAACAGCGGGAATAACGGCAATGACAATAATCCGGGCAACAATGGCAATAATGGAAACAATGGCAATAACGGTGGCGGCAATTCCGGCGGTACCCCGTCTCCAACACCGCCATCTACCAATCCGACTCCGACGACTCCTCCGCCGCAAAATAATAATGGTAGCGGAGGAAACAACGGGAATGCTCAACATAACAACATAGGAAACAACAATAATGCTCACCATAACAACA
Source organism: Parageobacillus thermoglucosidasius (assembly GCF_001295365.1). Taxonomy (GTDB): domain Bacteria; phylum Bacillota; class Bacilli; order Bacillales; family Anoxybacillaceae; genus Parageobacillus; species Parageobacillus thermoglucosidasius. The sequence continues at coordinate 3,154,497 of NZ_CP012712.1, forward strand.
TAGGAAACAATAATAATGCTCAACGCAATAACTCCATTGGCACAAACGCTCAGCAGCGCTCCGATCTTATCAACAAAGAAAATGAAAATTAAACAACAAAAGGATGTCTCGCTCATCGAGACATCCTTTTGTTTATTGCCATTTGTTTGTATGCCAATTTTGCCGTTTCCTCAAACAATTCACATAACTGAATAAACGAATGATACACATCGCAACGTTCGAAAATAAATTGAAGCCGTTCCAAACCATTTACCGGTTTCAGCGGCAATGCGCTAATTTCTTCTTGCCAATGGCGCACGTTCGTCACTTTCTTTCCGTTCAGCCAAAATAAACACGAAAGCAAATAAGAAAGCGCGCGGATCATTGGCGCACGAGCGGAGCGGCGGTCGCGTCTGGCAAAACAGCTTTCCAACTGTTCCTTTTCCTCGCTCCACAACTGCAGCACCGCAGGAATCGAGCGCCCGATATCATCCCAAGGAAACGGCTCGCGCTCGATCATGTCATAATAAAAATAAACGTGTTGCATCATATGCGGAAAAGGCTGCTCATCCTTTATTTCGATAACTTCCCCTTCGCGAAAAAACAATGGATGGGCAAATTCATCTGCCACGCGCATCACTGGCACCCCTTTTTCTCGTCCAATGCAAATGATTGTGGAAAATTCCTCTATCACCATTGGCTGTTTGCTGTTTAGCATCAATCCGAAATTTTACTCTTTTTTCTTCATCCGCTTTTTTCCTTCCCGGCATAAATCAAGAAGCGGACAAACATGACATTGCGGAGACTGCGCTTTGCAATGATAACGGCCAAAAAAAATCATGCGGTGATGTGTAATCGACCATTCCTCTTTTGGGATTTTTTTCATCAATGTTTTCTCGACTTCCAATACCGAATCCTCCCACCGGCAAAAACCGAGGCGTTTGCTGACGCGCTCAACATGTGTATCGACGGCGATTGCCGGTATGCCAAAGGCGACAGAGACGACAACATTCGCCGTTTTCCGCCCGACTCCTGGCAATTTCATCAGCTCGTCACGGTCTTGCGGAACTTGTCCACCATACTTTTCTATCAACATCGCACATAATTTTTGAATGTTTTTTGCTTTATTGCGGTAAAGGCCGATTGAGCGAATATCTTGCTGCAATTCCTCAAGCGGGACAGCCACATAGTCTTCCGGCGTCTTATATTTTTCAAATAACCGTTTCGTTACTTTGTTCACCAACGCATCCGTACATTGGGCGGATAAAACGACAGCAATTAATAGTTCAAACGGATTGCGATGCACTAATTCGCAATGCGCATCTGGAAACATTTCCTTCATTTTATCTAAACAATAGCGGATTTGTTGTTTCGTAAGCATTCACCTTCTCCTTTCTGTTCACAAAGAAAAACGAGAGACAACGCCTCTCGCTTATGACTCCAGCCAGTTAAAAAATGGAATCGTCTGTTTATACTCACTTTGCGCAGGCTGTGTTGGCTTGGAAGACTGCTGATATTTGCGAAATCTTTTCCCATAATTTTGCGCCTGCTCGATCGTACGAATCCCGTTCTTTTTCCATTCGAATAAAATGCGGTCAATGTAGCGGAAATTCAGCTTTCCTGACAACACCGCCTCACGAAGCGCCGCCTTGATGAGAAGCGGGCTATGTCCGTCTTGGTCAATCCACATCGCTAATGTTTCACATTCAAACGGAGACAGCGGTCGGCCAAACTCTTGTTCAAACACCGTATATAAGCTTTGTTCTTCTTCTTGCTGCTCTCGTTTTTCCTCTTTTAACAACTCGGCGTATAAATAATGGACAAGCTTTTCCCAGAGCGGCTGCAGCGAATATTTTTCGCTGCGAATTTCTTGTTCGTCAACGTTCTCTTCAATCGAAATAAACCCTTTTTGCAGCAACTTCCGAAGCATTTCCATGCACTCGGAAGGAGTGACCGTCATTTTTTCAGCCAGCTCAGCCGGAGTTGGGAATACAATCCCTTCTTCCATAAAAGAGTGCATATGTAATAGCAGCACAAATTCTGCTTCCGACAGACCGAGATCTTTATAATGATACAACAATAGCTTCGGAATGGCGATGCTTCCTTGCGAGAGCCATTCGGCCAATTTCTTCTTATCCATACGGATACACCTCAACTATAGTATAACATAACCCGATAAAAAATCCCCCTTTTTTGGGGGGATTTTTTTACGGATACAGACGGTTGAGCAACCGCGGGAACGGAATCGTTTCGCGAACGTGGTCGACGCCGCAAATCCAAGCAACGGTGCGCTCCAGCCCAAGCCCGAATCCAGAGTGCGGCACAGAACCGTATTGCCGCAATTCTAAGTACCATTTATACGCATCGAGCGGCAAATGATGCTCTTCAATCCGCTTCTTCAGCAGTTCATAATCATGAATCCGCTCTGAGCCGCCAATAATTTCGCCATAGCCCTCCGGCGCAATCAAATCGGCGCAAAGCACAACATCTGGACGATCCGGGTCCGGCTGCATATAAAACGGCTTCAGCGCTGCCGGATAATGTGTAATAAAGACAGGTTTGTCAAAACTTTCGGCAATGGCCGTTTCGTGCGGAGCGCCAAAATCGTCGCCCCATTGAATGTCGTCAAACCCTTTATCATGCAGAAGCTGAATCGCTTCATCGTATGTAATCCGCGGGAATGGAGGCTTCACCAGTTCAAGCTTGGTTGTGTCCCGTCCTAGCGTCTTTAACTCTAACTGGCAATTTTCAAGCACCGATTGGACGATGTGGGAAACGTATTCTTCCTGAAGCGTTAAATTATCTTCAAATTCGTAAAACGCCATTTCCGGCTCAATCATCCAAAATTCAATTAAATGGCGGCGCGTTTTTGATTTTTCGGCACGGAACGTCGGGCCAAAGGAAAATACTTTGCCGAGCGCCATCGCCGCCGCTTCCATATATAATTGCCCGCTTTGCGATAAATATGCATCTTCGTCAAAATATTTTGTATGAAATAATTCCGTCGTTCCTTCAGGAGCGCTGCCTGTCAAAATCGGCGGATCAACTTTCACAAAACCGCGATCGTTGAAAAATTCATACGTCGCGCGAATCACTTCATTGCGAATTTTCATAATCGCATGCTGACGGCGCGACCGCAACCAAAGGTGGCGGTGATCCATTAAAAATTCGACGCCGTGTTCTTTCGGCGTAATCGGATAGTCAACCGCTTCATGAATAATTTCTAAGTTTGTTACGGAAAGCTCGTATCCGAACGGAGACCGCTCATCGACACGCACTGTCCCCGTTACATATAGCGACGTTTCTTGTGAGATCGATTTAGCGATTTGAAAAACTTCTTCCGTCACTTTCGATTTTTCGACAACACCTTGAATAAAACCTGTGCCGTCACGCAATTGCAAAAAGGCGATTTTTCCGCTTGAACGCTTGTTTGCAAGCCAAGCGCCGATCGTTACTTCTTGTCCTACGTAATTTTTTACTTCTGCAATCGTCGTTTTCACGTATATTTTCCCTCCAGCATTTGTTCATACACAATGTAGTACATCCCACCATATTATACATTTCGCCAAAAAGAGAGGCAACCAAAAACGGCTTTGCCAAGCAAAGCCGCTTTGTTTACGCACGTTGCAATTTGTTTTCCATAAATCGTTTGATGCGTTCCACCGCTTTTTCCAGCACGTCAAGCGACGTGGCATATGACAAGCGGACGTTATCCGGCGCACCGAATCCGGACCCCGGCACAAGCGCAACGTTTGCCTCTTCCAACAGCGCCTTCACCAAGTCGTCCACCGTATCATAACCGGCCATTTTCGCCGCTTCACGCGCGTTCGGGAACAAGTAAAAAGCTCCTTGCGGCTTCACGCAAGCAAAGCCTGGAATTTGCACAAGTTTTTCATAAATAACGTTCAACCGTTCTTCAAACGCTTTGCGCATTTCTTCCACCGGCTCTTGCGGGCCGTTGTATGCGGCAATCGCTGCGTATTGCGCAATCGATGTCGGATTGGAGGTGCTGTGGCTGGCAAGATCGGTCATCGCCTTAATAATTTCTTTGTTTCCGGCCGCATAGCCAATCCGCCACCCTGTCATCGAATGCGATTTCGACAAACCATTAATGATGATCGTTTGCGCTTTTAGCTCTGGCGACAATTGCGCGATCGAGACATGTTTGGCGTCTCCGTACACCAATTTTTCATAAATTTCATCGGAAACGATCAAAATGTCATGCTCCAAGCAGACTTCCCCAAGCGCTTTTAACTCTTCTTCTGTATAAATCATTCCTGTCGGATTGCTTGGCGAGTTGATAATCACCGCTTTTGTCCGCTCTGTAATCGCCGCCTTAAGCTGTTCCGGCGTGATTTTAAACTCGTTTTCCTCCAAGCCTTCGACATAAACAGGGACACCGCCGGCAAGCTTCACTTGCTCCGGATAGCTGACCCAATACGGCGTCGGAATGATGACCTCGTCCCCTTCATCTAAAATTACTTGGAACAGCGTATATAATGCATGTTTGGCGCCGACGCAAACGATGATTTCCGACGGTTCGTAATGAAGCCGCTGGTCCTTTTCAAATTTCTTAATGATTTCGGTTTTTAGAGCCGGCAGGCCGCCCGACGGCGTATATTTCGTGTGCCCTTCATTCATCGCTTTGACAGCCGCATCTATAATATGTTGCGGCGTGTTAAAATCCGGCTCGCCCGCTCCCAAACCAATTACGTCATAGCCTGCTGCTTTTAACTCCTTTGCCTTTGCCGTGATCGCTAGCGTGGTGGATGGTGTGAGTGAAGCAACCCGTTTAGCAAGTTTCATCGTTTCTTCCCCCTAATTATGTCATTGTTGAAAACTGTACCTCTTAAGAAATGTTCCGTCAGTAAAGCTTAAGTAATAAAACGAATAGCGGTTATGTTGATCAATGTATGTTAACTCCCAAAGAGGTACACCCTTTTCCATGCCAAGCTTGGCGGAAATAAGTTTCTTTGGGTGGCGCTCCGCTTTTAATTTCGCGATCGCTTCTTTTTCGGTAATGCCGCTTTCCGCCCGTTTGACAACGATTTTTCCGTTCTTTTCTGGAACCCAGACGATATATTTTTTTCCATGTTTATTTTCGCCGATAAAAACGGTATAAGTGCGGTCCCCATAGTATGTATAAGTGCGGTCAATACGCGTGAAAGCAATTTTTTCTTTCGCGCGCTCTAACGCTTTTTCCGCCAACGACTGTTTTGGCTGTAAAGCATCTTGGTAAACGGAGGCCGCCTGCCAAACGCCAAGACATAAAAAAACGAGCATTAAAACGAGCCACTTTTTCATTTCCATCACATCTTTACGTACGGTAAATAGTAAAAATCGCCTGCTTTTTATCCTTTTCATCTAAAGCGAGCCCGAACATAAGATTGTTTCGCTTCAACGTCCGGTTCAAGCAGTCGACGATTTTGTATAAATCATCGGAATGTTTAATTTTTACGGTAGCAAGCACCTCGATTTTACTTTCCATTTACGTCGTTTCCTCCTGTGTGACACAAATTTTGTTACTTATATGAACAAGATACAACGGCAACAATACAAATACAACAGCAATATGACATGTTGTGTTTCCTTATTATTATAACAGGTTCGCCTGTTGATTTCATAAAAAATTTCCCGCCTACACCATTTCACAGGCGCCTTGCTGCTATATGCGCGCAAACAAGGCGCTTTTTTTTTTGCCGCAATCCGCAAGCGAAGCAACGGCCAGTCCAATGTAGCTATAGCTTGCGCCGTTTTTTCTCCATTTATCACAACCAATTTTCTAGTTTTTGCAAAAGCTGATCAAGCGATTGTTCATAGACATGAAGCGGCGGCAACGAATTTAAGAAATATTTCCCGTATGAAGCAGACGTAAGGCGGCGGTCAAGTACAAACACTGCCCCTTTATCCTTTTTCGTGCGAATTAGTCTTCCAACCCCTTGCTTAAAGCGGAGTACCGCTTCCGGAAGGGACAGCTCGTAAAAAGGATTTCCGCCTTTGGCGCGAATATGCTCGCTCTTTGCGGAGATGACCGGGTCATCCGGTGGCGCAAATGGCAAGCGGACGATCACTACTACCGACAGCTCGTCACCAGGCAAATCGACTCCTTCCCAAAAATTGCTTGTTCCAAACAAAATCGCTTGCTCAAACTGTTGAAACACTCTTGTCAGTTTTGCCGCACTGCCGCTTTGTATTCCCTGGGCAATCAATACATGTTCCCCGCTTCGTTCATCCATATTCATCGCGGCGGCGGTCAATCTCAACAGCTCGTAAGAAGTAAAAAGCACGAGCATTTTCCCTTTGATTCGTTCGGCGATTTGCGTTACCCCGTCGGCAACAGCGGAGGCATATTCTTCTAATGATACCGAAGAAATGGATGGAAAATCGCTCGGAACCATAAGGATCGCCTGGTCTTTAAAGGAAAACGGGGACGGAATCGTTTGGCAAACCGGATAAAAGTCGCTTAATCCGAGACGGGATATTATATAGGAAAAACTGCCGTTCATCGTTAATGTCGCCGATGTAAGCACAACGCTTTTTTTTCGCATAAACAGCCGTTCGGCGAAAAATTCATCGAGCTGAATCGGCTGTGAATAAATCGCCGTAGCGTTTGCCGCTCCCTTTTCTTCCGCTTCGATCCATCGCACGATCATTGGATCATCGCTTTCCATTAAATCAAACAAGGCATCGACAATCTGGTTTAAGGCGAAAACGTCGGAAAAATACGAACATGACTTATTCGATCGGGAGGTTTCCATTTCGTTTTGGATGAAAACCGCCCGCAGCCGCTTTGTTTCGTCGACAAGCTGGGCAACATGATCGCGCACCCGCCACAGCAGCTCTTTCATCGCGCTCCATTGGCGGCCGCTTTCTGTTTTTGGCTCAATGCGATAGCGGCAGCGCCCCGATTCCGGCGGTTTTCTGGCCAATGCATAACGGCGCATCATGCGGAACAGCTCGTCACACTCAAACTGCAGCTCTTCCACAAGCCGCTCACAACGCAAAAAACGTTCCTCCGCACTCAGATGATGCCGCTCAAATAACTTCATCAATTTCGCAAGCGAGCCGTTTTCATTTATCTTACCAATTCTTGTTAATAACAAGCGAATGGAAACATAATCGACTTGTTGCCCGAAATAATGGGATGCGACATCTTCGAGATGGTGCGCCTCATCAATGACTATATGCTCATAATCAGGCAACAGCGGTGTTGAAGCAGTAACATCATGCAATAAAAAAGCATGATTGGTGATCACAATATCGGCTTCTTCAGCACGCTGTTTCGCCCGTAAAAAGAAATTATGTTTGCTGCCGTTATCTTCCTCGTCCATAAACAGCAGCGGCAAAAACAAGCGCGCCCCGGATGAGACGTTTAATTCGTCCATATCTCCTGTTTCTGTTTTCGTCAACCAAACAAGAAGCTGGCATTTCAACAAAACAACATCATAGTTGTGATGATGCTCCCGCAAAAAAGCGACAAACTTATCCAATGAAAGATAATTGCGTTTTCCTTTTAGCACTGCTACGCGAAGCGGAAACGGAACAATGGTTTTTACGAAAGGAATGTCACGCTCAAGCAGCTGCTGTTGCAGCTGAAGCGTATGTGTGCTAATCACGACGCGCTTTTGCCGCTCATGCGCAAAAAAGGCGCTTGGAATTAAATATGCCAGCGATTTGCCAATGCCTGTCCCAGCTTCGACTAAAGCGTGCTGCGACGTTTCCAGCGCTTCATAAACGAGCTTCATCATTTCCCATTGCCCGTCCCGCCTTTCATAATGAGCAAGCGGCAGTACACGCGGGCCGGCAAAGAATTCGGCAAACGTGGCCCACTTATGGTCGCCTTTATCTTTTTTCTGCACGGGAGCAGGTTTTTTTAGCGCAACACCATGATAAAATATATAGGATTTCTCATCGGCTAAAGATGTCATCTTTTCCATTATCATATTGTCCAGCAACGAATATAAATCGCTTTTCAGATAGGCCGACAGCCGCTTTAAATGCTGCAGCGTCACAAGCGGCAGCTGGCGCAGGCGGTCCAGTAACGCGATGAATAGTTTTGCGGTGACTTCCGCATCGCTGTCAGCGTGATGTGGCTGGTCATGAGCAATGCATAAAAGTTTTGCTAAATCTGATAATTTATAGCTTTCGGCATCTGGAAACACGATGCGGGCAAGCTCAACTGTATCGATCGTCGGCCCAGAAAATGGGGGGAATCCCGCCATATGCAATTCTTCTTGTAAAAATTGCAAATCAAACGAAACGTTATGGGCAACAAAATAAGATTGTTGCAGCATATCGACGACTTTCGCCGCTTCCTCGGCAAAAACAGGGGCATCAGCGACCATTTGTTCATTAATGTTCGTTAACTGTTGGACAAATGGAGGAATATCCCGCTCAGGATTAAAAAAACTCGAGAAGCGCTCGATAATCTGCCCGTTCTCCACGACGACCATGCCAAGCTGAATAATGCGGTCGCCTTTTTTCGGAACATTTCCCGTTGTTTCTAAATCCATAATGACAAAACGGTCTTTCATATCGTCACCTCAAAATAAAAAAGCGTAACGAAAGGGGCCTTTTCGCTCGCGAAATAGCCCCTTATTCCTTTTATTATTATAAAACCGTATGTGCTGGTTCTTCGACAATAAGCTGCTGAATGCGATTGTTCTCATCCATAATCGCGATTTTCGGACGATGTTGGGCGATTTTTTCCTCAGGAACGATCGCATAGGAAATGACAATAATAATATCCCCTTTTTGCACAAGCCGAGCAGCGGCGCCATTCAAACAAAATACCCCGCTGCCGCGCTCCCCGGGAATAATATATGTTTCAAAACGCGCTCCGTTATTATTGTTGACCACTTGCACTTTTTCATTAGCAACCATGCCGACCGCATCCAAAATATCCGCATCGATCGTAATGCTGCCAACGTAATTCAAATTTGCCTCCGTTACACGAGCGCGGTGGATTTTCGCGTTCATTAATGTGCGAAACATAGAGAATCCCCCCAATAGCGTCACTTTATATCCATTACGATATTATCGATGAGACGGGCATTAGCAAACCGAACGGCAACGGCGATAATCACTTTCCCGCATAGCTTTTCAAGCGATGTTAACTCCGGGTAAGAGTAAATTTCCACATAATCGATCTCCGCGCGCGTGTGTGCTTGAATATAGTTTATCACTAATGCGCGGACCGCCTCTGGATGGCGCTCCCCATTCTCGATTGCCTGTTTTGCCTGCTGCAGCGCTTGGTAGAGCGCCGGAGCCTCTTTTCGTTCTTCCGGCGATAAGTAAACGTTCCGGGAACTTTTCGCAAGCCCGTCTTCTTCGCGAACGGTTGGCACAGCGACCAATTCGATTGGGAAATGGAAATCGCGAATCAGTCCGTCCACCACTGCGACTTGCTGTGCGTCTTTCATTCCGAAATAAGCGCGCGTCGGCATGACAATGTGAAACAATTTCGTCAAGACGGTGGCAACGCCGTCGAAATGACCTGGCCTTGATCTTCCGCAAAGCACGTCAACGCGCTCTTTCACGACCACTTGCACGCTTAATGGGCGCGGATACATTTCCTCGACACTCGGGCAAAAGAAAACGTCGACGCCGTTTTCTTTCGCAATGCGCTGATCACGCTCGATATCGCGCGGGTAGCGCGCAAAATCTTCATTTGGGCCGAACTGCAACGGATTGACAAAAACGCTTAATGCGACGATGTCGTTTTCTTCGCGCGCTTTTCTTATGAGAGCAACGTGCCCTTCGTGCAAATACCCCATCGTCGGCACAAAACCGATCGTTTTGCCTTCGCGGCGATATTGCTGCATCATTGTTTGCATGTCTTGCACTTTCGCTGTCACTATCATGATTGTTTTCCTCCGTACAGGGCAACCCATTCTTCTTCTTTCATCATAAACATATGAGCCGCTTCCGGAAACCGCCGCAGCTTCACATCAGCGACGTAATCGGCAAGCGCATGGGTAATCGTCTCTTGAATGTTCGCATATTTTTTCACGAATTTTGGAACGCGATCCACTCCATATCCAAGCACATCATGATATACGAGCACTTGGCCATCCACTTCGTCGCCGGCGCCGATACCGATAGTCGGAATCGTCAACTGTTTTGTAATTTCCGCGGCAATTTGTTTCGGCACACATTCCAAAACAAGAGCGATCGCGCCAGCTTTTTCGCACAACTTGGCATCTTCGATTAATTTACGGGCGCTTTCCGCGTCTTTTCCTTGCACTTTATAGCCGCCGAGCACCCCGACAGACTGCGGAGTAAGCCCAAGGTGCGCCACGACAGGGACTCCCGCCTTTGTAAGCGCGCGAATAACGTCGATGACATCATCGGCACCTTCCACTTTCACCGCGTTCGCCCCTGATTGTTGCATGATGCGTTGCGCGTTGCGGAGCGCTTCTTCCATGGATAAATGATAAGACATGAACGGCATGTCGGTAACGATAAACGTGTTTGGCGCTCCACGGCGCACCGCTTTCGTATGATGAATCATTTCTTCAACGGTAACAGGTATCGTCGAATCATACCCTAAAACGACCATCCCAAGCGAATCGCCGACTAAAATCATATCCACTCCCGCTGCTTCCGCCAGTTTTGCCGACGGAAAATCGTAAGCAGTCAGCATGACAATCGGCTCATTCGTTTGCTTCATTCGGGAAAAATCGGTTTTCGTTTTCACTACTTGTCCCTCCTCTTTTGTTACAGAGGAGATGAATCACCGAACAAAAAAACCTTCTTTCTCTACCTTGAGGAGAAAGAAGGACACCTATAGCCGCAATCGGTCGAGTTCATCCCTCTGTCCAAGTCCTTCTTAAGGATCAAGGCAGATCGCGCTTTTTATTCACTTGTCACTTGCTTATTTGGTGCAGTTCTTTCGCAAAAGATACTGCCCTTCTCCTTGCATGTTTGTATTTTAACAAAATTGTCACAATTTTTCTAGCTGGTTGCTCATAATTGAATATCAGCGGAGTGAATGTAATGAATCTGTTTGTTTTCGTCTTCCAGCATAAGCACGCCCTCATCGGTAATGCCGAGCGCGATTCCTTTCATCGTCCCGGTTAACGTCCGGGCGACAATTTCTTTCCCGATGCTGGCGGCATATCCTTCCCATAATAGTTTAATCGGGCGGAAGCCATATTGCAAATATTGTTTATATAAATATTCAAGCCGCAGCAAAATTTCTTGGATGAGCTTTGCCCGCTGAATGCGCTCTCCTTTTTCGATCGAGAGCGACGTGGCAATGGCGCGGATTTCTTCCGGAAATTGCTCGATCGTTTGGTTGACGTTAATGCCGATGCCGACAATGACCGAATGAATCCGGTCAGGGTCCGCTTGCAATTCCGTTAAAATGCCGACACATTTTTTTCCGTTGATTAAAATATCGTTCGGCCATTTTATATCTGGCACGATATCCGTTATTTCCTGAATTGCCTGCGCAATCGCAACGGCGGTCAGCAACGTAAGCTGCGGGGCCTTTTGCGGCGGAATCGGCGGACGTAAAATGAGGCTCATCCATATTCCCGTTCCTTTCGGGGAAAACCATTTGCGGTCCATCCGCCCGCGTCCGGCCGTTTGCTGCTCCGCGATCACGAGCGTTCCTTCTTTCGCCCCTTCATACGCAAGTTTTAAAGCGATCTGCTGTGTCGATGTTACCTCTTCTTCGAAATGAATATGGCGGCCGAGTGTTTCTGTCTTTAAACCAAGATGAATTTCGTTCGCTGTCACTTTATCCGGGGCTTTGACAATGCGGTAGCCGAGACGGCGCACCGCTTCCAATTCAAATCCTTCCTTCCGCAGCTCTTCGATATGTTTCCAAACAGCCGTCCTTGAACAGCCGAGCATTTCGCTAATTTTTTGTCCAGAAATAAACTCCCCATTCGCTTCAGAAAACAGCTCTAACAATTTTCTCCGCGTATCAGATTGCGATGAATGAGCCATTCGTGAATCCGCTCCTTATGGTTTTCTACTTCCCCGTGAATCACGGCTCGTTCGATGAGTTCCAATATCTCTTTTACCCAAGGTCCTCCCGGTTTGCCAAACCATTTCATGATGTCATGTCCGCGCACCGCTAATTCACTTTTTGTTTTTATTGGAAGGGACATAAACAATTCGCGCAACTTTTTGCGGCGCTCGTCCACGTTTTCGCCGTTGGCTACCGAGCGGACTGTTTCTGCGGCAATCGCATGCTCCAGCCCGAACGCAAACAGCCGCTCTTTCGTCCAATCGCTGTCAGAATGAGTCGTTTGCACAATCCGTAACACCGTCTCCACTTCTTTAATAATGCGATTGGGCAACTTCCATGCCCGCAAAAAGCGGACAGGCGAATCGACACGAAGGATATGGCATAAAAATCCCCACCGCTGCCCGCGCGAATCAAGCTTCCTCCAATCATAACAGGCAGCCGTTTGCAATTCGTTTTCTTTCTCACAAAGCATCGGCAAATAGAAAAACAGTCTTGTTTCGACCAACAAGGACAATGCCCGGCTGGCAAACGGGCCTTCCAACAGCTTTTCAAATTCCATCGTCATCCGCTCTACCGAAATATGGGCAAGAAGCGGTGCGTTTTCGATAATTGCCTGCTTTGTCTCTTCATCAAGGGAAAAGCCGAGCTGGCTGACAAACCGGATCGCCCGCATCATTCTTAACGCATCTTCGGAAAACCTCTCTTTTGGATCGCCGACTGTGCAAATCATGCGATTGGTGATCGCGTCTTGCCCGCCAAATGGATCGATCAGCTTTCCTGCTTCATCCATCGCGATCGCGTTCATCGTGAAATCGCGGCGTTTTAAATCTTCGTAAAGGGAACGGACGAACGTCACCGATTCCGGGCGGCGGTGGTCTTCATAGTTACCATCGGCGCGGAACGTCGTCACTTCATACGGAATGCCGTCATGAATAACGACAACAGTGCCATGCTGTGAGCCGATATCAATCGTTTTCGGGAACAATTGCATTACTTCGTGCGGCAGCGCGCTTGTCGCGATATCGACATCGCCAATGTTCCGTTTTAATAAAAGATCGCGCACCGCCCCGCCGACAAAATATGCCTCATATCCATGCTTTTTTAACTGCCGGATAATGCCAAGCGCTTTTTGGAACGGTTCTTTCATTGCTTCACCCCTTTATGAGCGAAAAATAAATATCTTCATATTGCTTGACGATGTGCGCGGAATGGAATTTTTCATATACGGTTTGCACTGCCTGTGTTGCCATCCATGTATGAAGGCGTTTATCCGTTAAAATGCGAAGCGCTTTATTAGCAGCTTCTTCCACATTTCCGAGCTCGCATAAAAATCCTGTTTTCCCGTCCGCTATCACTTCCGGAATGCCGCCGATCGCTGTGCCGACGCAAGGAACGCCGCAGGCCATCGCTTCTAATAGCACAAGGCCAAAGCTTTCTTTTTCGGACAATAACAGTTTTACATCGCTAATGGAATATAATTCATCGAGTTTATCTTGTTTTCCAAGAAAACGGACGTCATCGGCAAGTCCAAGCTCATTCACAAGGCGGCCGACGACCGTCATTTCTGGACCGTCGCCGACAAGCAGCAGTTTTGCCGGCAGCCTCTTGCGAATGCGGGAAAATACATGCACCACATCGGGAACACGTTTGACTTTTCGAAAGTTGGATACGTGAATGATGACTTTTTCATTTTCACCAATGCCGTATTCCTTCTTTAAATGATCGACGTTTTTTTTGCGGTATACACGCTCATCCACAAAATTATAGATGGTTTGGATCGGCTTTTGCACGTCAAGAAGCTCATATGTCTGGCGAACGAGCGCATTGGAAACAGCAGTAACGGCATCCGATTGTTCAATGCCAAATTTTATCATATCGCTTAATGACGGATCATAACCAAGCACGGTAATGTCCGTTCCATGCAATGTCGTAACAATCTTTAGCTTTCCGTTTGCCATTTGCCGCGCCAACACAGCGCAAACAGCGTGCGGAACGGCATAGTGGGCATGCAGTATGTCCAGCCGTTCCCGCTTCGTCACTTCAGCAATTTTGCTCGCTAGCGCTAAATCGTACGGCGGATATTGAAACACGGAATATTGATTGACGCTTACTTCATGATAATAAATATTGCCATACACTTTATTGAGGCGGAACGGCATGCTTGAAGAAATAAAATGAATTTCATGCCCTTTTTCCGCCAGCAATTTTCCTAATTCGGTAGCGACGACACCAGAGCCTCCTACCGTCGGATAACAAACGATTCCTATTTTCAGCTGCATTGTCACACTCCCAGCAAATCGTGGAAAATTTTGAGCGGTTTTTTCACGAAAAACCCTTCGGCAAACGTGACGCCAACTTCTTTTCCGAAAAGCCGCTCGCGGCTTTCCACCATGTCAATATAGCCGTCTGTCAGCGGTGTGTCGACAGATCCTGCCGTTTTTGTAAACTGGCTTTCATAAGCGCGCAAACTAGCTATTTTTTTGTCCATCGTATCGCTGATGTCAATGACAAAATGCGGACGTTCCCACGCATTAATCATGTAATAATAAACAGATGGAACGCGATGTGCCGGCAAGTCCGGCTCGGTTTTGTAGCGGCGGATGCCGGCAGAAAACACCGCCTCGTCAACAAGGCGAGCGCAATGTCCATGATCCGGATGCCGGTCCACCCAATAAGGGGCAAACACCACGCGAGGGCGGTACCGGCGAATGACAGAAGCGATGCTTTGAACCACTTCCTCCGTCGGATGCAAACCGCGGTCCGGAAGCCCAAGGTTTATTCTTGTGGCAACTCCTAATATATTCGCGGCCTCCGTTGCTTCCTTTTGCCGCAATTCCACCGTCCCGTTCGACGACAGCTCGGCCATCGTTAAATCGCAAATGCCGATGCGATACCCCTTTTCCGCATATTTCGCAATCGTTCCCCCCATCCCGATCTCCACATCATCCGGGTGGGCACCGAACGCCAGCATATGCAGCTGCTCATATTCCATTTGTCTCACCTTTTCGGCCGCGGACAATATTCCTCCACGCAAAATCGCCGCGCTCCAGCCCTTTAATTAAAATTTCCGCCGTCCCCATATTGGTTGCAAGCGGCACGGAATAGACATCACATAAGCGAATGAGCGCACTGACATCCGGCTCATGCGGCTGTGCCGTCAACGGATCGCGGAAAAATATCACCATATCCATTTCATTGCGGGCAATCATTGCACCAATTTCTTGATCGCCGCCATATGGCCCCGATTGAAAGCGATGCACCGGCAGTCCTGTCGCTTCCTGAATGCGCAAGCCGGTCGTGCCCGTCGCATACAGTTCATGTTGTTCTAAAATCGGCTGATAGGCAGTCACAAATTCAATCATATCCGCTTTCTTTTTATCATGCGCGATCAACGCGATTCTCACAATAGCACCCCCGCTTATTTCCTCTCGCTTCTTGCCGCTTTACTCGATAATATGTTCCAAGCCGTATACGAGCGTATGTAGCTTCATGACCGTTTCCACCGACAATTTTACTCCAGACATGAAAGAAGCGCGGTTGAACGAATCATGGCGAATCGTTAACGCTTGTCCGTTTCCGCCAAAAATCACTTCCTGATGGGCGATAAGCCCTGGAAGGCGAACGCTATGGATCGGTATTCCATCATATGTCGCACCGCGCGCCCCGGCGAGCGTCTCCTTCTCATCCGGATGCCCTTGTTTTTTCGACGGGCGCACCATGGAAATAAGCTGGGCTGTCTTCACCGCTGTTCCGGATGGAGCGTCCAGTTTTTGGTCATGATGTAATTCGATAATTTCGACATCTGGAAAATATTTTGCCGCCATCTGCGCAAATTTCATCATTAAAATGGCGCCGACCGCAAAGTTGGGCGCAATGATCGCCCCAATTTCTTTTTCTTCTGCCAACTTGGTCAGACGTTGAATATCTTCATTTGTAAAGCCGGTCGTGCCGACAACAGGACGAACCCCGTATTGAAGCGCGGTTTCCGCATGTCTTTTCCCAGCTTCCGGTGTTGTTAAATCAATGAGTACGTCTGGTTTCACTTCTTGAAAGCAGCGGGCCGCATCGGTATAAATCGGAGCGTGGATACCGGAAAACCCTTCCACATCCGCTAAATCTCCTCCGTCGTTTTTCCGGTCAATGACACCGACAAGTTGAAAATGTTCGGTTTTTTGTACAAGCGAAACTGCTTCACGTCCCATTCGGCCGCGCGGGCCGGCAATGACGATGCGAATCGTTTCCACTATGCTTCCTCCTTTTCTTTCCGCGTCCAACGGTCTTTATCTCTCGTGCGAAACTTTTCCATCACCATATCATGCGCTTGCTGCAAATCGATATGGAGGGAATTGGCAAAGCAAATAAGGACAAATAACAAATCGCCAAGTTCTTCTTCAATCGTTTTTTCTTTTTCCGTCTGTTTTTTCGGTTTTTCGCCATAATAATGGTTGACTTCCCGCGCCAGCTCGCCAAGCTCTTCTGTCAGTCTTGCCAGCATGGCAAGCGGGCTGAAATATCCCTCTTTAAATTGGCTAATATATTCGTCGACTTCTTGTTGCAGCTGCTTGACCGTTTTTTCTTGCATAAACGTCACCTCTCATGTCTTCATGTTAGCGAAAAGCAACGTTTTTGACAAATATTTTTATGTACTGTGCCTGCACGTTGCTTGCAAGTACAACTTCATCTATAATTAAGGGCGCTGACTATTATGAAAACGGAGGTAGCCTATGGTCTTTGGATTAAAAATAAAAAATATCATTTTCATTTTGGTTGGTGCCGCCATTTTTGCATTCGGGCTTGTCCATTTTAACATGCAAAATAACTTGGCGGAAGGCGGTTTTACCGGCATTACGCTGCTGCTTTACTTCTTATTTGGCATTGACCCGTCCTATACCAACTTGGCATTGAACATTCCGCTCTTTTTCATCGGGTGGAAATTGCTCGGCCGCCACACGTTTTTCTACACGATGATCGGGACTGTTGCCGTTTCTTTGTTTCTTTGGATTTTCCAACGTTACACCATTCATATGCCGCTGAAGCATGATATGACGTTGGCCGCATTGTTTGCCGGTGTCTTTATCGGCGTCGGCCTCGGCATTATTTTCCGCTACGGGGGAACGACTGGCGGCGTCGATATTATCGCGCGGCTTGTTTATAAATATAAAGGAATCAGCATGGGAAAAACGATGTTTACGTTCGATGTGGTGGTCATAACGCTTTCCTTGCTTTATCTTTCTTACCGTGAAGCGATGTACACGCTCGTTGCTGTCTTTATCGCCGCTCGCGTCATTGATTTTATGCAAGAAGGCGGCTATGCGGCAAAAGGAGCGATGATTATTTCGGAAAAAAGCGAGGAAATTGCCAACAAAATTTTAACGGAAATGGATCGCGGTGTAACGGTTTTAAAAGGGCGGGGCTCTTATACGAAACGTGACCGCGATGTTTTGTATTGCGTTGTCGCGAAAAATGAACTGCCGCGTTTGAAAAGTGTCATTATTTCCGTCGATCCCCATGCGTTTGTCGCGGTCACTGACGTTCATGACGTGCTTGGAGAAGGCTTTACACTTGATGAACGGAAACAGCCGATTGAACATTAAAAACAATAAAAAGGGCGCCATCGGCCCTTTTTTCCTATTCGTTTTGATGTGTGCGGTTTTTTTCCTTTTCCCCGCGGTATTTCCGCCAGCCGACATAAGACAGCGTTAGCACGATGATTCCCCCGGTGGAAATCATCACCCATATGAGCGAGGGATCGGCTTCATCCTTTTTTGCTCCTTCAAACAATGACTGCAAGTCCGCACGTATATTTTTTAAATGTCTGCGCTGTTCTTCTTGGCTTAATTGTTGAAACGCCGGTGTTTGCAGCATTTCCATTTCTTCATCGATTTTTTTCGCCACCTCTGGCGGCACATCAATTTTGACGCTCGGCTCCACCAGTTCATAACGATTCAAAAATTCGCGAAGAGAAGCGGCAAACGCTTCTTTTTTTCCTTGACCCGCCGTTTTCTCGAGCTGATCAAACGCTCCCATTATCGTTGTTTCCATCTCCGACCAAAGCGGCTGGTGCTGCGAATGAATCGCATCAACAACGAGGCGAAACTGTGTTACTTTATCAATCCTTTCCTCTTCAGGCAATGAAGATGCGGTTATCGTTTTCAGCGCATTTTCATGAGTGACGGTAATTGCGCGAAGTTCATCCGCTGATTGCAGCCGGTCCCGCGCGTTTATTTGAAAAAATTGGTTTCTGAAATAGGTCAATACTTCTTTTGCTTCAGCAAACCGTCCATTTTTTGCTAATTGTAACGCTTGATCGGAAATTTCATCTAATTTTTTCCAATCGTCATTTTTTTCAGCAGCGTTAGCATGCGGTGGAAATGCATAAATAAATGCGATGAAAGCAAGCAGCCATATTCGCTTCATTCTTGTCCCTCCCCCATTCACTACTACAATGTATGAAGGAGTGGACAAGAGTAGACCATCAATTTAATGAAAGAACAAGCCGGCTTTTTCGCACACACAACATATAACTAACCGCAATCGAAGCGAGGCTGAGCCAAAACGTAAAATAGCCGATTGGCGCCATATATTCATTTAAAACGCTGTAGCGCGGCATCATTCCAAAAACATAGTCAATGATGTCATTATGCAACGTCCAGACCGCAGCGAACAATAAATGCGGCCAGCGAAACCGGTAAAACGGAGCGTATACGATTCCCTCGATCGCCATCGCCCCGTGCGAAACAATCAACATCCATCCTGCGACGTCAAGCGTTCCGGTCACTTTCCATACTAACAAGTTCATGACAACCGCCCAAACGCCATACTTCACCAATGTCACGATCGCTAATGCTTCCAAGAGCGGAAAATGACGGCGAAGCAAAAATGCAATCAGAACGAGTACAAAAAATAAACTTGCAGTCGGGCTGTCCGGGACAAACGGTAAAAAAACCGCCGGAGTTTCTGCCAGCTGATAACGGTACCATATATATCCGTAAATCGTTCCGATCACATTGACGATAAGCAACAACCATAAAACAGAACGGTGGGCCAGCAGCGGATAAAACCATTTCATGAAAATACACACCTGCTTCCTGTTGATCGCTGTAATAGAAAAAGCTGACTAATCATAGTCAGCTTTTCCTTTGGTGAATGTTTATTTCTCTTTCAGTCCCGCAATAAATTCAGCGAGTTTTTTCAACTCTTCATCCGTGCCTTTGAAAATGCCCGGAGGCATCCCGCCTTGGCCATCTTTCGCGATTTTCGCGATTTCTTCCGGCTTCAAGCCAGTGCCAATAAGTGATGGCGCAGCGGCACCGCCGGACAAGTTTTCGCCATGGCAAGATGTGCATGTATTCGCTTGGGCGATTTTATATCCTTCCGCATTTTTATCAATTTCCACTTCCGCACGGATTTTTCCTTGTTCGGCCGCTTTTTTCCAGTCATGCGTGACAACGGCCTCCCAAGTTAAATACACCATTGCCGCAAGCGCTAACAGCATCATTCCGGTAGCAACAGGGCGCTTCCATGGACGTCGTTCCGGACCGCGATCCAAAAACGGCGCCAATAATAACGCACCAAACGCCAACCCAGGCATTACAATTGCCCCGATGACTGTATAGTCACTTGATGCATACGAATATTTAAGCAGCTGATATAAGAACAAGAAGTACCAGTCCGGGAGCGGAACATACGCCGTATCCGTCGGGTCAGCAATGCGCTCTAACGGAGACGGATGGGCGACCGTTAAACATAAAAAGCCGACTAAGAAGACGGATCCGACAAGCCATTCTTTTAATAAGAAGTTCGGCCAAAACGCTTCCGTTTTCCCGGGATACTCCGAATAATCTTTAGGAATATTCGGCTTTCTCACAGCGGAAACGCGGGAATCGCCGACGAATTTCATTCCTTTTCCGCGATGCATTTCGTATTCCCTCCTTTATCGTTAATCACTACATCGCACTCGCGCGAATCATAGCGGACCAGAAATACCTTGTCTGCGAATCATTAAGAAATGCGCCGCCATCAAACCAAGCAAAATGCCAGGCAAGAAGAAGACGTGAATGGCAAAAAATCTCGTTAATGTTTGCGCACCGACGATTTCTGGGTCCCCAGCAAGCAATGTTTTTATGGCCGGGCCAATAATCGGTGTTGCGTGTGCGATTTCCAAACCTACTTTTGTCGCGAATAGCGCTTTCATATCCCAAGGCAATAAGTAGCCGGTAAAGCCAAGCCCCATCATGACCATGAAAATAAGCACGCCAACGATCCAGTTTAATTCCCGCGGCTTTTTGTATGCCCCTTGGAAAAAGACGCGCAACGTATGTAAAAACATCATGACGATAACAAGGCTCGCTCCCCAGTGATGCATACCGCGGACGATCTGGCCAAACGCCACTTCGTTTTGCAAATAGTAAACCGATTCCCACGCGTTTTTAATATCTGGAACGTAATACATCGTTAAAAACATCCCAGATAAAATTTGAATGACGGTAACAAAAAATGTCAATCCGCCAAAACAATAAACGAACGCGGAAAAGTGATGGGCCGGGTTAACATGTTCTGGAACTTCATGGTCAGCGATATCCCGCCACAAAGGCGTAATATCCAAACGTTCGTCAATCCAGTCATAAAGCTTATTTAACACGACGTATTACGCCTCCCCTCGTGGTTTCGCTTTTCCTAAATATAATTTGCCATCTTTCACTTTGTACTCGTAACGGTCTAGCGGAGCTAGCGGCGGCGTTCCTGGTACGTTCGTGCCATCTTTCGTGTAGCGCCCGTAATGGCAAGGACAGAAAAATTGGTTCGGATGCTCTTTATCCGTGTTCCAGTCAACCGTACAGCCAAGATGTTTGCAAACCGGAGAAAGCGCTACAATTTCTCCTTTTTCATCTTTATACACCCACGCGGATCTCGGCTCTTCCGACTCGTACCAAGCGTCTTTCACTTTTACTTTGAAATCAAAACGCTTTGGTTCTGTCGTAATGTCCTTGACATCCGCTACCGCGACCATGTCCGTTCCCGCTTCCTCTTTTAAAATCGGATCAAACGCGAAACGGAGCATCGGCATTAAAGTTCCGGCAGCCATAAAACCGCCGACGCCAGTCAACGCGTAGTTTAAAAATTGGCGTCTTGTTACGCGATGTTTGTCGCTCATCGTCTTCCCCCCTCTATATAAAATGAAGTCCATCCGGACAGTATTGTATAACACAATATAAAACTAGGACATTCTAATGATAGCTCAATCAGCGGACAAGGTCAATATCATCGTCACTTTAACCTTCCAACTTCCTATCAGGCCGCTGTTTTATGACCATTGCGATATGAAAAAGTTCAGCAGCCGCGCTGTTTGTTCACGGACGATTTCATGCTTATACGATTCATCCATATTTTCCAGCGGAACCGCCGGCACTATCCACAGCTTGCCGGCAAGCTGTGTTTCATATTCTTTCCAAGCATGGTCACATGTCACATAAAAAACATGCTTCATCCCGTCTTCCATTAATTGCCTTGTCCAATGGCCAAGCCGCTGAGCAAGCCCTTCACGTTGTTCATTCACAAAATAGGCAAATGGCGGAAATAAAAACACCCTTCCCTTTAGCTGCCGTTCCGCCTCATGAACAACCAGCTGCACAAATTCCCCTCCGGACGCGGCCGCCTTGGCACCGTCCGCAATCGTAATCGGAATAAGCGAAATTAAGGCGGTATCGATATAATTTTTTTCTTTTGCGTATATTTCCATATCTGCTGCAATCCATTTCATACGCATTCCCCTTCTTTAAAATCATCATTTTCTTTATCAACATACCATATTTTCGCAAAAAGAAAAACCTTGCATGCTGCAAGGCTTCACAACCGTTTCAACTGATCGGTAAGACGGCGGAATGCTTCCTCGTCTTGCCGGTCAAGCGCGTCATCAATCAGCTTCATTAACCGTTCCCGCTGAAATTCGTAAAGCGATTTTTCAAGAAATTGCTCGGCCAGCCGCCGGTCATTTTCGTCCACTTGCACTTGTTTTGGAGCATACGGATTTTCTTCAAGTACGGCGACATATTGCGGCGAGTGAAAAGAAGCACGGAAATTCAGCTGAATATAAATGTCTTCATCCCGGTTTAACCGGATATCATGGAACGATTTTTCTGCGTCCGTCGTCATGACATTGCCTTTATAAAAGCGGAACGGAACGTCGTCGACACAATGGGTGGACATGATGATGCCGCGCGGGCAATATTGGGCGTTTTCGACAAAGTGGACCTTTTGCATCAATTGGTCATGGCTCATTAAATAGTTTAAAATCCAAACACATTCCCGGCGCTTTAACTGGTAATGATTTAAAAACCAACGAATAAACTCTTTTTTCTCGTTCACAGATACGTGCGTCATTATGCGCTCCCCCTCTATCGTTTTCCCAGAAAGAGGTAACGTTCACCGCAATCTTTATTCCTCTAATTGTAGCAACATGTCTGCTGCCTCTATATGGCCCGGATCGAGGCGGACAATTTGTTGGAATATTTCTTTTGCTTGCTCCCTATCCCCTTCTTCGATAAGAAAATAGCCATATTCTTCGAGAAAATCAATATTATTCTTAAAGAAAGTATATGCCTCCCGGTAATGGTTTAATGCATCGGAATACATCTCCAGCTTATGTTTCGCGCGCGCTAAATCCCATTCAAACTGAGGGTCATACTCCCCTTGTGCCATCACTTCTTCCAAGCAGGAAACGACTTCTTCATACCGCTCTTGATGCAATAGAAGCGAACTTAATGTCGTCAATGCCTCGATATATCCTTGGTCAATTTCGATCGCTTTTTTCAGCCACGATTCCGCTTCATCCGGTTTGCCAAGTTTTAAAGCGACTTTTCCGGCATATAGCAATAATTCTTTATTCCACTCATCAACGTGAATTCCTTCTTTCGCAATTTCATAACTTTTTTCCAGCTGCCCTTCATGTTCATACGCTTTTGCCAAATAGAGATAAAGCGGCACAAATTCAGGATCAAGCGCTTTTAGCTCGCTTAATTTTTCAATTGCCGTCTGATAATACTCTGCTTGAAACGCCGTCACTCCGTAGCCAAACAATGTCCGGCTGTCGAGTTTTTCCTGCAGCGCTTCATCGTAATATGGCAGCGCCTGCTCAAATTCGCCGCATAAGCTGAGCGCTTCGGCGAGCCGTTCAGGAATGTGCGTACCGGCAATGGTTTTTTCTTTTTTTAATACTTTTTCATAAAACGGTATGCTTTTGGAATATTGCCCCATTGAAAAATATAACTCCGCCAATGCAAATTGAATAATCGGCTCATCCGGCATTTTTTCGTATGCTTGCTGAAGCTTTCGTTCACTCACTTCCTCCAGCCCCTGCATTTGATACAAATCAGCGGCAATGAGACATGCACGGGCAAACAGAGGATCATCTTCATCGATTTGCTCTAAAATTGCAAGCGCATTTTCTTCTTCCTCCAGATCGGTGTACACTTCCGCTAAAAACAAACGGATTTCCCCTTCATCAGGATAGCGATGCGCCAGCTCTTCCAGCAGTTCTTTTGCTTCTTCCAGCATTCCCCACGAATACAAATGATCGGCAAGTTCATATTTTTCTTCATCGCTGCCATTTTTTTTAATGTCAGGCACAAGCGCTAACGCTTTTTGCACTTCTCCGCTTTCAACAAGATGCACAATTTCTTCGATTCGTTTCATACACATAAACCCTTTCCTACTGAAAATGTGCGGAAAACATTCCCGGTGCGCGAACAATCCGCTCTGTACCAAACCCAGGATAAAAGTATAATTGATTTTCTGCCTTAAGCAATCTTCCTTTATGAACGGTAATCACCGGAACATGATTATCATAATCGACAAAAGGCGTTTCGGCAACTAAACGGCTCAAAGACTCTTTTTTGTATAAATTATAATCTACTTCTCCACCGATGCGGAGATCTCCTTTTTGCGGATAAATTCCAATTTTCTTCAGCACATCCAGGGAAAGCGGCTTCCGTTCTTGTAATGGAAACGGAACAAATGGAATATGATGTTTAGCAAGCAGCTGGCGCCATGCTGCTTCTTGTTTTTTCATTCGTCTTTCCTGCGGCCAATGCGGGACAAATGCAAGCGGGTGTGTTTTTAACGACTCTGCAATCCAATGCCATGGGACAGAATGGAGCACATCGGTTTCGTTGATTTCGACAAAAATGACGGGAATTTTCCATCGCCTGCAAGCGATGATCAATGACGGAGTTAGCGTATGAAGCGGGACTTTCACACCGATGAAATAATCGATGGGGCTGTTTAATAAATGCTGGCGCAAGGCTTGCAGCGCGGGAACAAGCTGTTTTTCCGAAGAAACATCACAAACAGCGAGCAATGTCGTGCAGCCTTGTGCAATCAGATGCTGCTTGACGTATTGCTTGAATTGGGAAAACGACCGCGGCTGCTGAAATGAAAAATCCACCACTACATGTCCAGGCGCCACAACCATTTCCCCAATTTCCATGCGCATCCACGTATATTGCTTTGCTTGTTCGCTTATATAATCAATGCGGTTGCGATCGATCACAAGCGAACAACGCTGAAGCTGTCCGTGGCGAAGCACGTACGCTCCTTCAATCACATATGGCATGTCTTCATTCCTCCTTTACGACAAAGCTATGAAGGAATGAAAAGACATATGAATAAAAAAGCAAGAAACGCGCAATTGTTTCTTGCTTTTTTTATTTACATTAAGGAATGAAGATGATCAAAAAACGACGGGTAAGAAACGGCGACCGCTTCTGGGCGCTTTAGATGGACAGTTCCTTGCGTAATGCAGGCAGCGATCGCCAGCATCATGCCAATGCGGTGATCCCCATGGCTGTCAACGACCGCTTCCTTTGCCGTTAACGCCGCTTTTCCATGAATGATCATGCCATCGCCTGTCGCTTCAATATTGGCGCCAAGTTTTCGCAATTCAGTCACGACCGTATCGATTCGGTTCGTTTCCTTCACTTTTAATTCGCCAGCATCTTTAATAACGGTTGTGCCTTCCGCCTGTGTCGCAAGCAAGGCGATGACCGGAATTTCGTCAATTAACCGCGGAATGAGCGCCCCGCCAATTTCTACCGCTGTTAAATTCGAGGTGCGGACGGTAATGTCGCCAAACGGCTCTGTCTGCTCATTGCGGACGTTCTCGATCGTGATGTCCGCGCCCATTTGCTGCAATACATCAATAATCCCTGTTCTTGTCGGATTAAGGCCGACGTTTTTTAACGTAATCTCACTGTTTGGCACAATCGCGCCAGCCACTAAGAAAAAGGCCGCCGATGAGATATCTCCCGGAACATATATATTGGTGCCTGTTAGCTGCTGCGGCCCGGTCACGGAAACCGTGCGGCCGTCCACAGTGACGTCCCCGCCAAATAACCGGATCATCCGCTCCGTATGATCGCGAGAACGGTGCGGTTCCGTTACTGCCGTAGTGCCCTCAGTCGCCAATCCTGCCAGCAAAATCGCCGATTTCACTTGCGCGCTCGCAACGGGAGATTCGTAATGAATCGGCTGAAGTTCGCCGCCGCGAATCGATAATGGGGTATAGTTTCCTTGCTCGCGGCCGTCAATATGCGCGCCCATCATTTTCAGCGGTTTTGTCACCCTGCCCATCGGCCGCTTGGCGATCGATTCGTCGCCAATTAAGCAAGAATGAAACGGGCAGCCCGCCAAAATGCCAAGCAACAGCCGTGCTGTTGTCCCGGAATTACCGACATGCAAAATATCAGTCGGCTCCTTAAGTCCGTTTAATCCCTTTCCTTCCACAACAACATCGCTTCCGTTTTGCTCAATCGATACTCTCATTTTGCGAAAACAATCAATCGTACTTAAACAATCTTCGCCCGGCAAAAAATTGGCAATCGTTGTCGTCCCGTTGGCGATCGCCCCAAGCATCACAGCGCGATGGGAAATCGATTTGTCGCCCGGAACATTGAGCGTTCCTTGCAATGCCGAAACATTCGTTCGCAACTTCTGCACGTTTTTCCCCCTCCGTCTATCCTTCATATGTATCATAATTCGTATGTTTTCGAATGCACGCTTTCGCTTTTGCCCGGTCTTCCTCGCTTTGAAAGCTAAGGCGGAGCACGCCATAAATTTCTTCTCTCGTTTCGATAATCCGGATATTCGTAATGCTAATTTGTTCTTTCGCAAGATAGCCGGTAATTTCGGAAATAACCCCAGGGTAGTCAGGAACATCGACATATAAGTCGTAAAAAGACGGAATAGCTCCTTTTGTTCGCGCTGGAAGTCCGTCGCGAAACTGTTTTGCTTGCAAAAAATAGCGATAAATCGCTTCGCTGTTTTCTTCTTCCACTATCGAACGGAGCTTCTGCATTTCCGAAATCCAACTATCAAAAAGCGCCAGCAGCTCCTCCTTATTATGTATAAAAATATCGCGCCACATTTCCGGATTGCTTGAGGCGATGCGCGTAATATCGCGAAATCCTCCCGCGGCAAGGCGGCTGACAAGCGGATTTTCTTTTTCGTACCGCTCCGCTTGGTGGACAAGGCTTGCCGCGATAATATGAGGGAAATGGCTAATCACCCCGGTGATGCGATCATGCTCTTTTGGCGACAGCACGACAAACTGTGCTTTCGTCCCTTTCAGCCATTCCTTTAACCGTTCAATCTCCTCTTCCGCCACGCCATTCACCGGCGTCAAGACATAAAAGGCGTTTTCAAACAAATGCGCCCGCGCCGCCACCACACCGCTTTTATGCGAACCTGCCATCGGATGGCCGCCGATAAACGTGATTCCTTGCTTTCCTAACTGCTCCGCATGTTTAATAATCCGCTGCTTTGTGCTGCCAACATCCGTTACAATCACATTTTCCTTGAAAACATCGGCGCGCATTTCCGCCAAAATTTTCTCTGTCTGCATGACAGGAGTGGCTAAAATGATCAAATCCGCCTGCTTCATCCCTTGTTCAAGGGACGGAGCCATTTCATCAATTACTTTTAATGTGCGGGCAAGTTTCATCTCATTTTCATTCACATCATATCCAATAATAACGGCATCCGGATGCGCTTTTTTTATCGCCAGCGCCATCGATCCGCCGATTAAGCCAAGCCCAACGACAAAAACATTTCCTTCCAACTGCTTCACCTTCTCTAGAAAATGCGCCCGCTGCTTATCCAAGCAACGGGGCGAATGATAGATTACTATACTATACAAGCTGCTTTGCTTTCAACATCTGCGTCAATGCGGCAATCACCCGTTCATTTTGCTCGCGCGTGCCGACCGTAATGCGAACGGCCGTCGGAAAGCCGAGCGCATTTCCAGAGCGGACAATGATCCCGCGTTCTAGCAAATATTGAAAAACTTCATTCCCCTCAATGCCAAAATCGATCAACACGAAATTGGTTTGCGACGGATAATAGCGCAACCCGTTTTCCTCGCAAAAACGATAAAACATTTGTAATCCTTGTCGGTTTTTTTCCACACAGTCGCGAATAAAATCTTGATCGTCCAACGCAGCAACAGCGGCCGCTTGCGCGATGCTGGATGTATTAAACGGTTCGCGCGCCGGTTCGATATCGCGGACAATCGTTTCGCTGGCAATGCCGTATCCAACCCGGAGCGCCGCTAAACCGTACGCTTTCGAAAACGTGCGTAAAATCATCAAATTTTCATATTGGCAAAGAAGCGGAACGGTTTGCGGATAATCATCCGCTGTCGCATATTCGTAATACGCTTCATCCAGCACGACAAGAACATGGCTAGGAACACGCTCAAGAAAGGAAGTTAACTCCCGTTCATTCACGTACGTTCCCGTCGGGTTGTTCGGATTGCATATCCAAACGACGCGCGTTTGCTCATCGATCGCATTCAGCATCGCTTCTAAATCATGGCGCCCATCTGCAAGCGGAATTTCACGGATTTCCGCCCCTTCAATCACCGCATTATGGCGATATTGCGGAAATGTCGGCGCCGCCATCACCGTGTTTGTATCCGGCGACAAAAACGCGCGGCAAATAATTTGCACAACTTCATCGGAACCGTTGCCGAAAATAAGCTGCGTTTCGTTTACCCCAAGATGTGCGGCAACTTTTTCCCGAAGCAGGCGCGCGTACCCATCCGGGTAAATGGCGAGACGGTCCAATTGTTTCATGATGGCTTCCTTCGCCGCAGGCGAACATCCGTATGGATTTTCATTGGACGCTAATTTGATAATATCGGCAAGCCCATACTGCCGTTTCACTTCTTCAACGGATTTTCCCGGTTGGTAAGGGGGAAGCCCCCGCAACTGTGTTTTCACTTCCATGGTGACACTCCCTATCATTTCTGTTATTGCACCGTTTCATTGAGCGGTGCTGTCAGCGAGCGAGCGTAACGGCGAAACTCGGCGAGCGCTTCCTCTTTTTTCTCCGGTGTTTGCAAGCGGTCGCTAAGCTGTTCAATTTTTTGGACGAGCGCGCTGCCGATGACGACCCCGTCACAATAATGTTTTAGCATGCTTACTTGTTCGCTTTTCGAAATGCCAAATCCAACGACGACAGGAACACGGCTATGCCGTTTTACTTCTGCCAAAAATTCGTGCAATGTTTCCGGCAGTGTATCACGCACGCCGGTCACACCGAGAGAGGAAACGCAATATACAAATCCTTGCGCATTGGAAGCGATCATTGCAATGCGCTTTTTCGATGTCGGCGCCACGAGCGAAATCAGCGGGATTCCCGCCGCTTCGCCAAGCTTGCGAACCGGGGCGCTTTCTTCAAAAGGCAAATCCGGAATTAAAACGCCGCTCGCTCCATTTTTTTGCGCTAAAGCAAAAAAGGATTCTTTTCCTAATTGTAACACAGGATTGTAATACGTAAAGATAATAATCGGAATTTTTACGCCTTTTTTTCGCATTGCAGGGATTAATTCGATCGCTTTTTGCAGCGTCATCTGCTGGCGCAACGCTCTTGCCGCGGCCCGTTGAATAATCGGGCCATCCGCTAACGGATCGGAATACGGCACGCCCAATTCCAAAATATCGGCTCCCGCCTCTTGAAGCGCCAAGGCAAGCTCAACTGTTATATCCGGGCGGGGATCTCCGGCAACAATAAACGGGATAAACATCGGCTTAGTGACGGTTAGCAATGGCAACATCATTTCCCCCTTTTAAGTAATTCATCATTGTCTGCACATCTTTATCGCCGCGGCCTGATAAGCAAACGAGCACCGTTTGATCGTTTCGCATCGTTTTCGCAAGCTGAACCGCCTTCGCCAAAGCATGCGCTGACTCGATCGCCGGAATGATCCCTTCTTCCCTTGACAGCAGTTGGAACGCCTCGATCGCTTCGGCATCCGTAACGCTTTCGTAACGAACGCGGCCGATGCTGGCCAAATAAGCGTGCTCCGGTCCAACCCCAGGATAATCAAGGCCTGCCGAAACGGAATACGGTTCAATAATTTGCCCGTACTCATCTTGCAACAAATACGTCATCGACCCATGAATGACCCCTTTTGTTCCTTTTGTGATCGTTGCGGCATGATACGGCGTGTCGATTCCTTTTCCGGCCGCTTCCACGCCGACAAGCGTCACATCATCTTCCAAAAACGGATAAAACATGCCCATCGCATTGCTTCCGCCGCCCACACACGCGACGATCATATCCGGCAGCTTTCCTTCCCGCTCAAGGAATTGCTGTTTCGCCTCATCACCGATAATCCGCTGAAATTCACGCACCATTTTTGGATACGGATGCGGGCCGACAACAGAACCGATCATATAGAAATGGTTATCACAATGTTGCACCCAATAGCGAATCGCTTCATTTGTCGCGTCTTTCAATGTGCGGTTGCCGCTGTAAACGGGAACAACTTCGGCTCCCAATAATTTCATCCGGAATACGTTCAATTCCTGCCGTTTGATATCTTCTTCCCCCATAAATACGATGCATTCCATTCCGAAGTGAGCTGCTACCGTCGCCGCGGCAACACCGTGCTGCCCTGCTCCCGTTTCGGCAATGATTTTTTTCTTTCCCATCCGTTTAGCGAGCAGTGCCTGTCCGATCGCATTATTGATTTTATGGGCGCCGGTGTGGTTTAAATCTTCCCGTTTCAAGTAAATTTTTGCGCCATTTAGTTTTTTCGTTAAATTAGGCGCAAACGTAAGCGGCGTCGGCCGGCCGGAATACTCTTGCAAAATTCGCATATATTCCGCTTTAAACGCATCATCGGCGAGCGCCTTGTCGAGCTCTTCCTCCATTTCTTCGAGCGGAATCATTAACGTTTCGGGAACGAATTTTCCGCCAAAATCGCCAAATCTGCCGTTTTCGTTTGGAACGTTATACATAGTTCGCCACCTTCTTTTCGATTTCTTTCATTTTTTTTATGCTTTTTTCCCCGTTTTCTTCAATGCCGCTGCTAATGTCAATGCCGTAAGGGCGGTATGACAGCAGCTTTTCTACATTTTCCGGCGTGATTCCGCCGGCGATGAAACAAGGCGCCGCTTGCCGCGCGGCTTCCTCCAAATAAACCGGGACATTCTTCCAGTCAAATGAAATTCCCGTCCCGCCCCACGCTCCGCTTACTCGGCTATCCACGACATATCCATCGGCAACGCCGGCATATTGTTTCATCTTCGCGAGCGCGCCCTCATCGTGATGAATCGCTTTCCACACGGCAAGGCCTGTCGCTTCTTTTATTTTCGCGATATACCCGGCCGTCTCATTGCCGTGGCATTGGATCACCGCGAGCGGAAGCTGTGACGCCGCGCCGATGATTTTCGCAAGCGGCGCGTTGACAAACACGCCGACAAGCAGTTTATCGCCAAGGGAAATCGACTGGAGCCATTGTTTTACCGTCTCCACTTCCACTTTTCGTTTGCTTTCCGCAAAAATCAACCCAACGTAATCCGCTTTGCTTTCGACGCTTTTTTGTAAATCGGAAGCGGTGCGATTACCGCAATATTTAAGACGGACGGCCAATCGTACCCACCTCCTGGAATAGCTCGTAAATCGCGGCTTCGACATTATCCTTTCGCATCAGCGCTTCCCCGACAAGCACCGCGTTTGCGCCATACGTTTTCACCGCTTGCAAATCGGCAGAAGCAGCGATGCCGCTTTCGCTGACGATCACGCTGCCATCTGGCACGAACGGGATGACTTTGCTTGTCGTTTCCAACGTGGTGACAAACGTATGCAAATTGCGGTTGTTAATACCGATAATTTCCGGCGTAAAAATATCTAAAATGCTTTCCAATGTTTCGCGCTGATGCACTTCCACTAAACATTCCAACCCTTTGTCGCGCGCCTCCTGATATAGCTCATACAACGTTTTTGCCGGCAGCGCCTCGCCGATTAATAAAATCGCATCCGCTCCGATTCGCACACTCTCTTCAATTTGCATCCGATGGATAATAAAATCTTTGCGCAAAACCGGAAGCTGCACCGCTTGTTTCACATCGCTCAAATAACTGCGATGCCCTTGGAAATACCGTTCATCCGTCAATACGCTGATCGCATCCGCTCCCGCTTTTTCGTACGCTTTCGCGATCGCCGCAGGATGAAAATCGGGACGAATCAACCCTTTGGATGGGGAAGCCTTCTTCACTTCAGCGATAAGGCCGATAAAGCGGTTTGGCTTCTTCAACGCTGCTGATAGCGAACGGCGCTGCACGTTTCGCAGCGGCTCCGGCAATATGAGCGCTTCTACTTCTTTGCGTTTCGTTGCGATAATTTGTTCAAGCATATTTTTCAACCTCTTTCATCCGCAACCGCTCAAATTGCTCATAAGCTTTCTTTGTCATCACCGCTTCTTTTGCCATTTCGACCCCTTCGCCAATCGTCGCTGCTTTTCCTGCTGCATATAGCGCGACGCCAGCGTTAAGGATGACGATATTTGTCGCGCTTTCGTTCGCTTTTCCTTCCATGACCGCCTTTAGCAATTCGGCGCTTTGTTGCACGGTGCGAACTTGAATATGTTCTAATTTTCCCCGCTTGAGCCCATATTGTTCCGGTGCAAGAACGAAACGGCGAATTTCTCCATTTTTCAATTCGACAATGTCTGTTTCCGCCGAAATGCTGCATTCATCCAGCCCATCTTTTCCCGTAACAAATAAAACATGTTCCGAACCGAGCCGGTGAAGAGTTTCCGCGAGTTTTTCCGCATAGCTGGTAGAATAAACGCCGATTACTTGCCGCTTGCACCGCGCCGGGTTCGCCAGCGGGCCGATTAAATTGAAGACGGTGCGAAAACCAATTTCTTTGCGCGGTAACGCGGCATATTTCATCGCTGAATGGTAAAGCGGCGCGAATAAAAAAGTCAGTCCTTTCGTCTTTAACGCTTGTTTCGCTTCTTCCGGCGTCGCTTGAATATCGATGTGAAGCGCTTCTAACACGTCCGCGCTTCCGCTTTTCGAAGAAACTGCGCGATTGCCGTGTTTGGCTACTTTGACGCCAAGCGACGACACGACGATCGCCGCCGCGGTAGAAATGTTAAACGTCGCTGCTTCGTCTCCGCCCGTTCCGCACGTGTCGATCACGTCTTCTTCATAATCGAGCGTCATCATCTGATCGCGCATCGCTTTCACCAACCCTGTCAGTTCGTCAACCGTTTCCCCGCGCAGCCGCAAAATCGATAAGAAACTGGCAATTTGACTAGCCGTTGCTTCTCCGGACATGATTGCCGTCATCGCTTCATACGCTTCATCTTCTGTCAACTTATATCCTTCGGCACATTTGCCAAGAAGTTGTTTAAACATACATATTCTCCCCTTTCACAAACAGTTGCTCGGCACGTTCAATCGCTTTTATTAAGGCGCTCGCTTTATTGCGCGTTTCCTTCCATTCCAATTCAGGAACGGAATCGGCGACAATCCCCGCGCCCGCTTGCACATAAGCATAACCGTCTTTGACAATCGCCGTCCGAATCGCGATGCATGAATCAATATTGCCATCAAAACCGATATAGGCAATCGTGCCGGCGTATAAATTTCTCGCCGTCGGCTCTAGCTCCTGCAAAATTTGCATTGCCCTTACTTTCGGCGCCCCGCTTACCGTTCCTGCCGGAAATGCGGCCAGCAGAGCGTCAATCGGGTGAATCTCTTCTTTTAGCACACCGGTTACTTTCGAAATCAGATGCATCACATGAGAAAATTTTCCGATTTCCATTAACACCGGCGTCTTGACTGTGCCATATTCCGCGACTTTTCCGATGTCATTGCGCGCTAAATCGACCAGCATGTAATGTTCTGCTCTTTCTTTCGGATCATCGTAAAGCTCCTGTTGCAGGCGCTCGTCTTCTTCCACCGACCGCCCCCGTCTTCTCGTCCCGGCGATCGGATGGATTTCCATATGGCGGTGATAAACTTGAATGAGCTTTTCTGGGGAACTCCCGACAATTTCTATATTGCCGACGCGAAAATAAAACATATATGGCGACGGGTTAATATGGCGCAACATGCGATATATTTGAAAACCGCTTGCTTGAACGGGAACGGTAAACCGCTGTGACAATACGGCCTGAAAAATATCGCCGCGCACGATATAGTTTTTGATTTTTTCAACATCCCTCATAAATGACACTTTGTCATAATTGGATATAACGTTTTGAAAGGAAACGCTCGTTTCTTCATCGTCGCCGCGAAGCAATAACAGCGGCTCTTCCCGTCCGCTCACCGCCTTTTTCATTAACGTTTCTATCCGCTTGATTCCTTCTTCATATTTTTTCTTTTTCGTTTCCTCACTGTCCTTGTCGGACAAGCGGACATAATGAATAAACACAATCTCCCGCTTATAATGGTCAAATACGATCAGCGATTCGCAAAACGTAAAATAGCCTGTTTTCATCGGAATATCGCGATTGGAATGCATTGGGACTTTTTCGATTGCGGAAATAAAATCATACCCTAAAAAGCCGACTGCGCCGCCAACGAATGGAATGTCATCGGTAAGCCGCTTCACGCACAACCGTTTTTCGATAAACAAAAACGCTTCTTTGAGCGAAGAAGCTTTTAAGATTTCTTTGCCATGCTCATCCATTACTGAAAATGAACGGCCTGTTTCGCTTTCAATCGTCAAAAAAGGCGATATGCCAATAAAGGAATAACGCGCCCACGGCGATGGCTCATCTTTGCTTTCAAGCAAAAATACTGGTTCCTCTTGCAAATTTTCAAAGATTTTCAGCGGCTCGAACACGTCCGCAAAAAAGCGGCGCACAATCGGAATCGTCAGGAAATGGGTCGCATCTTCTAAAAAAGTGGTGATCGTGCAGTTTTTCAATGATTCTCCCCTCCGTTCGTTCGGATGGAGAATGAGGGTTTATGAGGCGAAATCATGAGGAAATGAAAAAACCCAAAGACAAATGGTCTTTGGGTAGACTTCTCCTCGTCTGTGCAAAAACTCACCTCAGCTTAACTCACTCACTCTCATCTACCCTCATCTCACTCTTCTCTTCTTCCACTATTCACTTATCACTTTTGCTTTTTATCATATTATTTTCTGTTTTTTTTGTCAACAAATCCGGTCGCAATGCCACAGCATCCCGCAAATAAACGTGAGAAATTTCCTCTTGTTTTTTCGCGGTATGGACGGTCATCATCACCCGTATGCAACGCGGCAGTGAATGGGGAACAGGAATTTCCCGCATACACATAACCGGAACGTATGTCCATCCTTCTAAACGGCGCAGCGCTTGCGCCGGAAACGCCGCTGTAATATCTTCAGTAACAGAGATAAGCACGAACGACACATCGCTTGCCGCTACGTCATTGGCACGGATCATTTCTTTCAGCAATGTTTCCGTTGCGTTGACAATTTCCTCCGCTTCATTGCGCTCAACAGTAATCGCACCGCGAATCCCGCGGATCATTCTCTCCGTCATTGTTTTCCCTCCTCCCGCCGCGAAAATTCATAAAGCAACGCGAGCAGCGTTTCGTCATCAAGCGACATTACTTCCACCGCGCCGATGTCTTTCAACAGCACCATGCGAACAGTGCCCGCTCTCGCTTTTTTGTCTCCTTTCATTTTCGCAAGGAGGCGGGTTGCTTGCAGTTGTTGCGGAAGCGAAACAGGAAACCCGTATGTACGGAACCAAGAAGAAAAATGATGGCCGGCAAACGATACTCCATATACCCGTTCGCTGGCAAAAAGCGCAAACAGCATTCCAATCGCCACCGCATCGCCATGCGTTATCGCTCCATAGCCGAGCTCATTTTCAATCGCGTGCCCAAGCGTATGCCCAAAATTTAAATGCGCGCGGACGCCTGCTTCTTTTTCGTCTTCGCGCACGACGCTTGCTTTTACTTCGATTCCTTTCTTAATGCAATATTGCAATCGTTCTCCTTTTAAGTCGGCAAGCGTGCGGACTTCTCGCCGGAGCCATTCATAAAAATCGCGGTCGCGAATCAGCGCGTGTTTGATGACTTCGGCAAAACCGGAGCGCAGTTCTTTTTCCGGCAGAGAACGCAAAAAAGCGATGTCATAGACAACCGCCTCCGGTTGATAAAACGCTCCTATCATGTTTTTGCCGATCGGATGATTGATCGCCACTTTGCCGCCGACAGCACTGTCATGCGCAAGAAGCGTTGTCGGTATTTGAATATAGCGGATGCCGCGCATGTACGTAGCGGCTACAAATCCCGCTAAATCGCCGACGACGCCGCCGCCGAAGGCAAGAATCAGC
This sequence comes from Parageobacillus thermoglucosidasius, assembly GCF_001295365.1. GTDB lineage: Bacteria > Bacillota > Bacilli > Bacillales > Anoxybacillaceae > Parageobacillus > Parageobacillus thermoglucosidasius. The sequence goes on from NZ_CP012712.1 coordinate 3,190,088, forward strand.
GACTTGCGGTCAAGCCCGCATTGAAGCGCGGTCGTTTGGCATGCGTAATATTGCTCAAACGATTTCGCTTCTTCCCCGCCCGGTATGACATGCGCAAACACCTCATAGTCATCGGCGAGCAGCGCGCGAAGCTTCGGCAAATACAAACGCTCTAACGTTTGGTCGGTAATAATAAGCACTTTCGTCCTTTCCGAAAAAGACAGCTGGCGGAGAATATCCGGAAGAGATTCAATAACTCCTTCGCCGAGAAACAACGGATATTGTTTTGTCTTCGTTTCGATCCAAATTCGTTCCATCATTAAAACCCCTTCGCGTAACGGCGCATTTTTTCGATATTTTCTTTAATGAGATCCATCCGGTCTTGCCCGAACTGATCGACGATTGCCGCAGCAACTTCCCAAGCAACGACCGCTTCCGCAACAACGCTTGCCGCCGGCACCGCGCAGCTGTCAGAACGCTCGATGCTTGCCGTAAACGGCTCTTTCGTTTCAATATCCACGCTTTGCAGCGGTTTGTACAACGTCGGAATCGGCTTCATCACTCCGCGCACGACAATCGGCATCCCGGTTGTCATCCCGCCTTCAAACCCGCCGGCGCGGTTTGTCCGCCGCATAAATCCTGTTTCTTCGCTCCAAATAATTTCATCATGCACTTCGCTTCCCGGGCGCCGCGCCGCTTCAAAGCCGATGCCAAATTCGACGCCTTTAAATGCGTTAATGCTAACTATCGCTGCGGCAATTTTCGCATCAAGCTTCCTATCATAATGAACGTGGCTGCCGACCCCGGCAGGAACGCCTTCGACAATGACCTCGACAATGCCGCCGATCGAGTCACCGTTTTTCTTCGCTTCATCGATCGCTTCCATCATTTTGATTGCTGCTTTTTCATCAAAACAGCGCACCGGCGACTCTTCTGTCACTTGCTGCAATTCTTCGAGCGAACGATAATCGAGGCGCTCCGCGCGAACCCCGCCGATTTCTATCACATGTCCGGCAACGCGGATGCCAAGCTCTTCAAGAATCCGTTTGGCCACCGCTCCGGCCGCAACCCGCACCGTCGTTTCCCGCGCTGATGAGCGTTCCAATACGTTGCGCATATCGCGGTGCCCGTATTTTAACGCGCCGTTTAAATCGGCATGGCCTGGGCGCGGGCGCGTCACTTTCCGTTTTACTTCTTCTGCCGGATCAATCGGTTCAATCGACATAATGGTTTGCCAATGTTTCCAATCGCGGTTTTCGACGACAAGCGTGATCGGAGAACCTAGCGTTTTTCCATGGCGGACGCCGCTGAAAATCTTCACTTCATCTTTTTCAATTTGCATCCGCCGGCCGCGCCCGTATCCTTTTTGTCTTCTTGCCAGCTCTTTATTAATATGTTCGGCAAGCAGTGTCAGGCCTGCCGGCACCCCCTCCAAAATCGTCGTTAATTGCGGCCCGTGTGATTCACCTGCTGTTAAATATCTCATCTTTGTCTCTCCCTTCAATTCTTTAACGCGTTTAAGTAACAATATATCATAAATATGAAAAATGAAAATAGTTTCCGATAAAAAAAGAATTCATCTTGCCGATGAACTCTTCAAGAGGCTAATTGATTTTACGGTAAAAAAACGTATCTTCCATTTCAAAGCCATACAAGCCCGGGTTAAAAATCTGTTCCGTGCTGCCGACAAATAAGATTCCGCCCGGCCGCAGCGCTTGATTAAATTTATAGTAAAGCCGTTCTTTCGCCTCTTCGGTAAAATAAATCAGCACGTTGCGGCAGACAATCAAATCGAATTGGCGGTCAAATGGATCGGCGAGCAAGTTGTGCTTTTTAAACGTCACCGCTCTTTTGATCTTTTCGTCGATTTTATAATACATTCCTTCTTTTGTAAAAAACTTCCTTTTCATTTCTTCCGGCAATTCTTGCAACGACCGTTCCGTATACATCCCTATTTTCGCGCGAGCGATCGCGTTTTCATCGATATCAGTCGCTAAAATCGAAACACGGGCGAGCGGCACCAATTTCGATACAACCATTGCCAACGTATAAGGCTCTTCCCCGGTTGAGCATGCAGCGCTCCATATTTTTAAATGGCGGTTTTGCTCAAGCAGTTTCGGCAATATTTTCTTTTCAAGCACTTCCCACCGTTTGGCATTTCGGTAAAATTCCGACACGTTAATCGTCATTCGGTCAAGAAACTCATGAAACAGCTTTTCGTCTTTTTCCATTTCTTGAAAAAACTGCTGGAAGCTTTTCAGCCCTCTTTTTTCATAGAGCGACGTTAAGCGCCGTTTCATTTGCGCCTCTTTATATTGCGAAAGATCAATGCCTGTTTTTCGCTTGACATTCTCAATAAACTGCTGGTAATCGTTCATCCCCGTTTTTCCTCTCTCTTTCTCATTTCCAAGCGAATGTCTATGTTTTAGTATAGCGCAAAACAGGTGGAAAAGAGAATAAAAAATGCAAAATAAAACCGGCCATTTCACTGACCGGTCATCGTCTTTTAGTATATCCATTGGTTCATTAATTTGGAGTAATCAACAAGCTCTTCTTCTTTGAAAAATAAACGAATTTCCCGTTCAGCGCTTTCTGGGGAGTCCGAACCGTGAATGACGTTTTTCCCGACAGTCAAGCCGTAATCGCCGCGAATGGTGCCAGGCGCTGCTTCCTGCGGATTTGTTTTTCCCATCATTTGTCTTGCCGTCGCAATCACGTTTTCGCCTTCCCATACCATGGCAAACACCGGACCTGACGTAATAAAGTCCACAAGTTCCCCGAAAAACGGACGTTCTTTATGTTCCGCGTAATGCTGTTCAGCCAATTCGCGGGATACTTGCATGAGTTTTGCGCCAACAAGCTGAAAGCCTTTTTTCTCAAAGCGAGCAACGATCTCGCCGATCAAGTTGCGCTGAACCCCGTCAGGTTTGACCATGATAAACGTTCTTTCCATCATCTGTTCTCCACCCCTACTAAGTATGTACTAGGAAACTGAATCCCATCAAAATAGTATCATTGTTTTTGCTTGTTAGCAATATTGCCCTTGAAAGCGTTAAAAATCCCTTTTTCCGATATATTTTGCGATGTCGTACAACGTAGACCGCGCTTTGTTTTTCGGCAGCGTTTCTAATACCCGAAACGCCTTTTGCAAATATCGGTCGCTAAGCGCGTACGATTTTTCAATCGCATCGGTTTGTTTAATCAGCGCAATAATTTCCTTCATTTCGTCCGGTGTCGTTTTCGGATGGACAGCAGCGGTAATCCTCTCTCTTACCCTTTCATCCTCCATCGCAAATAACACCGGGAGCGTCACATTTCCTTGCAATAGATCGCTCCCCGCCGGTTTGCCAAGCTGCGCCTCCGTACCAGTAAAATCGAGAATATCATCCGTAATTTGAAACGACATGCCAACATAATACCCGAACAAATAGAGGCGATCCGCCGTCCTCTTTGCAGCGTTTGCAGCAATTGCTCCAAGCTGGCAGCTTGCCGCAATCAGCAGCGCGGTTTTTCGTTTGATGCGCCGCAAGTAACAACGAAGGTTTTGATCAAAACGATATTTATCTTTAATTTGTTCAATTTCCCCGCGGCACACTTCGACAATGGTGTTTGCCAAAATGCGGTGGGCAAGCGGATTTTCAAGTCGTGTCATCAATTCAAGCGAGCGGGCGAACATATAGTCACCGGCATACATGGCAAACCGATTGCTCCATTTTGCCTTAATCGTTTGCCTGCCTCTCCGCAGCTCTGCATCATCGATCACATCATCATGAACGAGGGACGCCATATGGATTAGCTCTAACGCGACCGCCACATGTTTCACCCGTTCAATATCATACGTGCCGAATTTCGCGGCAAGCAATACAAAAACGGGACGGATCCGCTTTCCGCCCGCCTGCAACAAATGTAACGCAGCTTCACTCAACTGCGCATAATCGGAACGGACCGTTTCTTCCAGTTCTTTTTCAACTGCACGTAAATCCGCATTCAAAAACGAATACATCGCTTTTAATTTCATGATGTTCACCTTTATTATCGTTTATAACCTAAATGCATCGCAGCAACTCCAAATGTGTACGGTTTCACTTCAATATCGACAAAGCCGGCTGCGCGGAACATCTCAGCAAGTTCATCCCTTCCAGGGAAATCACGCGCTGATTCTTGAAGCCACGAATATTCTTCATAACTTTTCGCAAACAATTTTCCAAACAAAGGCATAATAAAGCGAAAGTAAAAATAGTACAACTGGCGAAACCCGATTAATGTCGGCTGCGATGTTTCCAGACAAACGACTTTGCCGCCTGGCTTTGTGACGCGGTACATTTCTTTTAGCACTGTCATGTAGTCAGGGACATTGCGCAATCCAAAGCCAATCGTCACATAATCAAACATATTGTCAGGAAACGGCAAGTTCATCGCATTGCCGTGAATCAGTTTAACGTTTGTCAACTGGCGTTCTTTTACTTTTTGTTCTCCCACTCGCAGCATATTTTTGCTGAAATCAAGCCCGTATACTTCACCGCTTGGACCGACGGCCTCAGCAAGCGCAATCGCCCAATCGGCCGTGCCGCAGCAAACGTCAAGCGCCTTTTTTCCTTGTTGTACGTTCATCCGCTTCATCGTATCTTTGCGCCATTTCAAATGGCGCCGGAAACTGATAACCGAATTCATGCGGTCATAATGCTGATAAATTTTTTCAAACACATGATGAACCCGTTCTTCTTTCGATTGATGCATACCTCTACCCTTCTTCCACCGTCTTTTTTGCGACGGCTGAAAAACCGCCAGTTAACTCGGAAATGCGGACTTGCAACATCTCATTGACGTCCAATTTCATTTTTAGCAATTTTTCTTTGCAATGGTCAATATACCGGTTGCAAATGTGGAGCAAATAATGTTTCTGCTCCTTCGTCACCGCTTTTGTTTTTGGAAATACGATATTTGCCATTTGCTCAAACAAAGCAGAGGAACCAGAATGGATGAACGCTTCTTTTTCCCTGTTCAGCCGTTTCAGCAGCAAATAATCATGCGAAAAGCTTGCCCATAACGGGGCAGAAAAATACTCTCCCATTTTGCAAATCAGCGCCGACTCAATCGTTCCAACGCTGTCAAACAATGTTTCAATGCGTTCGATATCTTTTTGATACAGGCGAATTTTGTGCTCATTAATCTCTTTGATCGCTTCCGCAAACAGGCGGATTATCGAAATCTCGTTCCGCTTTGCTAAATAATCGTAATATAAGCCACTGTATAAATCGCCTGCCAGCACAACTAATTGCCGCGTTTTCAAATCATCGTCTTCGCAGCCGGAAGCAGAATTGGTCACTTCATCATGGGTATCAAGGGCGATTTGCACAAGCATCATCGGGATAATATAATGGTCCGCTTTCTCTGGGGAAATGTGCGCATCTTCTAACATGGACAATGATAGCAAAATGCGGTCTTCATCGATTGGCCTTGTCGATATATGCTGAAACAAATAAGAATGGTGAAGAAATCGTTCGATTTGTTCTTTTAACATTGCGATTTTTTTTATGATGTTTTTCAATATAATCACCCTTGTCCCCAAAAAATTCGCACAAAATATAACGGAGTAATTATAACATAATTTTCTTTGAAGCGCTCTAGTTTCACAGAAAATCGTTCATTACTTTTTTCCGTCCGATTCGATTTCGCCATGTCTCGTCTGAATATGCGCTTTTCCTCTTATCTTAATCGCCGACGTATGTTCAGTGAATTGGGCAATTAACACTTCCCCTTTATCCAGTTTTTCCGAGTGGTGAAAACGTGTATCCGCCCCTCTCGTTAACCCAATGACGCTCACCCCATCTTCCAGCGCTTTTATGACAACATAATCACTGTTGATGTACATTACTCTCTCCTCCTTCTTCCATTGTTCATATATGTTATCCTTTTATGAGGGAAAGCACTTCCGCACGGGCCGTTTGGTCGGTTTCAAACACTCCTCTCACCGCCGTTGTCACCGTTTTGGCTCCCGGCTTTTTCACGCCGCGCATCGTCATGCACATATGTTCCGCTTCCACCACTACCATTACTCCGTATGGATCTAATGTTTCCATAATCGAATCGGCAACGGTCGCCGTTATGCGCTCCTGCAATTGCGGACGGCGTGCTACCGCCTCCACCGCTCGCGCCAGCTTGCTTAATCCTGTCACTTTTCCGTCACGGGGAATATAGGCAACATGCGCGACGCCGAAAAACGGGACCAAATGGTGCTCGCACATGGAGTAAAACGGAATATCTTTGACAAGCACTAACTCCTCATGGTCTTCATTGAACACGGTTTGAAAATATTGCTTCGGATCTTCATGCAACCCGGAAAATAATTCCGCGTACATCTTTGCGACCCGCTTTGGCGTGTCGACTAATCCTTCACGATTCGGATCTTCGCCAATTGCCTCTAAAATTAAACGAACGGCATATTCAATTTGTTCATAATTCACATGTGACATACAAGCAACATCCTCCTGCATCATAAAAGCTGAATGTAATCCGATTCTAGCATATGTAACGAAAAAAAAGCAAAAAAGAAGGGCAGCGTGCGTATCGCTTACCCTTCCTTTGCAAGCTCTTAATTGCCTTTATATGTAAACTTATTTCACAGCATCTTTAAGAGCTTTTCCTGGTTTGAATGCAGGAACTTTGCTCGCAGGGATTTCCATTTCTTCCCCTGTTTGCGGGTTGCGCCCTTTGCGCGCCGCGCGCTCGCGAACTTCAAAGTTCCCAAAACCAATTAATTGGACTTTATCGCCTTTTTTAAGCGCTTCTGTAATAGATTCAAATACAGCGTCCACCGCTTTTGTTGCATCCTTTTTGGAAAGGCCGCTAATTTCAGCAACTGTGTTAATCAATTCTGTCTTATTCATGCGATTCACCTCCTCCCAAGAGGGTTGTTAAAATTGCTTGTTTAATACCATTTCTTCACATTTTCTTATGTTTCTATACGTATAAAATGCGGTGACATGCCTAATATTAAACAATTTATCACTATAATTCAACACATTTTCATCAAATCAATAAAATTTAGGCACATTTCACCAAAGAAAGTAACTTTTTCTGATAAAAGATTATCATATGTCCTATGCGTTATCAAGATAAAATCCTTGTTTTTCAAGGGTTCCTACTAATTTTCTTGCATAATAAAAATAAAAAAGACTCCAAGCTGGAGCCTTTTTCTATAAAATAATGGCGATTAACCCACCGGACCCTTCGTTAATAATGCGTTCAAGCGTTTCTTTCAGCTTATAACGCGCGTTTTCCGGCATAAGGGCCAGTTTTGCTTGAATGCCTTCGCGGACAATCGAGCTAAGCGAACGGCCGAAAATATCGGAATTCCAGATCGAGAGAGGATCATCTTCAAAATCTTGCATTAAATAACGGACGAGCTCTTCGCTTTGTTTTTCCGTACCGATGATTGGCGCAAATTCCGATTCAACGTCCACTTTAATCATATGAATGGACGGAGCCACTGCTTTTAACCGCACGCCGAAGCGCGATCCTTGGCGAATGATTTCCGGTTCATCGAGGCTCATGTCGGAAAGCGCCGGCGCCGCGATGCCGTAACCGGTTTGTTTCACCATTTTTAACGCATCGGCGATTTGGTCATATTCTGATTTTGCGTGGGCAAAATCTTGCATAAGCTGCAGCAAATGATCTTTGCCGCGAATTTCAACGCCGACAACTTCTTTTAAAATTTGGTCATACAACTCGTCCGGTGCATATAAGTCAATTTCCGCAATTCCTCGTCCCATTTCAATGCCGGCAAGACTCGCCTTTTCAATGAAATCATATTCGCTAAATTGCTGAACAACGCGATCCACATCGCGCAGCCGCTTAATATCTTTTACTGTATCACGGACCGCGTCTTGATAGCTTTCGCGAAGCCAATGGTCTTCACGGAGCACCATGACCCAGCTCGGTAAATTCACATTCACTTCTAATACCGGAAATTCATATAATGCTTCACGAAGCACGTTATACACATCGGCTTCTCGCATGCTTTCAACGCTCATCGCCAGCACCGGAATATCATATTTTTCCGCAAGCTCGCGGCGCAGCGCCTCCGTATCCGGATGATGCGGCCGAACGGTGTTGACAATCATAATAAACGGTTTGCCGACTTCTTTTAATTCATGAATGACGCGTTCTTCGGCTTCGATATAATCTTGGCGCGGAATTTCGCTAATCGTGCCGTCTGTCGTAATGACCACGCCGATCGTCGAATGTTCTTGGATCACTTTTCTTGTGCCGATCTCCGCCGCTTCGTGAAACGGAATCGGTTCTTCGTACCATGGCGTATGAATCATGCGCGGGCCGTTCTCATCTTCATACCCTTTTGCGCCGGGGACGGCATAGCCGACACAATCGACAAGGCGAATATTCACTTCTAATCCTTCGTCGACTTTAACGGTCACCGCTTGATTTGGCACGAATTTCGGCTCAGTGGTCATAATCGTTTTTCCGGCAGCGCTTTGCGGCAATTCGTCTTGCGCGCGCGCTTTATCTGCCTCATTTTGAATATTAGGAATGACGACGAGTTCCATAAACCTTTTTATGAAAGTCGATTTTCCTGTTCGGACCGCACCGACTACTCCTAAATAAATATCGCCACCAGTTCGTTCGGCGATATCTTTGAAAATATCGACTTTTTCCAAATGACTCCCTCCAGTCTTTTGGGCCGTTATAATTAACAACCGAATTCACTAGTATCATAGGACACTATATGAATATGATGTTGTCCTATTTGTTTATGACTAAAAATGTATAAAAAATCCCTTCTCTAGAATGTATTTTCCTAGAGAAGGGTTCATGACTCATTTTGTTAAAAAAACCGGTTCATTTGTTTTGGCGTCGATCGTATACGGAAGAGAATAGGCAGGCACAAATAGCGAATGTTTCACTAATATGTCGCGAATGTCATCGCCCGGGCGGTAATGGTGTTTCTCTTTTTTTAACGCGTTATATAAATCGATGCGGTAATCGATATAAATTTCCCCATTCCCATCGATGACAAACGGCAAATTATTGCCGGAAAACGGGCTGACGGCATGCGGCGGTTCTTTATATCCAAGCTTTTTATAATCTAATGTAAACACTCCCGGCGCGATCATTTTCTTAAATGGCGGATAGCGGTGATCATCCCGGTACATTTGCAAGCGCAGCTTTAAATCGCGAATCCGTTCCGCCAAACGCAAATCGAGCAATTTCACGGTTGGATTTTTTTCAGCGTCAACGATGACATATTGGAAAACGCCGCCGCTTTCATAAGCGTTTCCTGGCGGCTCCTGCATATAACGCGGCACTAACTTATTAAAATCAATAGGATACTTTTGGTAAATAGGCGTTTTCATGTCGCGCGTTTTAATCGGCAAAAGCCCTCCCGTTGCTTTGCGGTATTGATCGACCGCCGATTGCACCGCAGCAACTTGGTCTTCATACGGAATTTGATTTTGCTTCAGCCGTTCCTTTGGATACAGGCAACCGGAAAGAGATAAGACAATCAGGCATGAAATCATAAAACGAACGATCCATCTCATCGAAAATCCATCCTTTAACTTCGTCTACTATTCTGGCGAAGGGCCGCTAAACACGACAAAAATAATGATAATTCCTGCTAAAATCATAAAAACATAGGCGATCAATGCCAAAATAAAGCGAATAATCTTATTTTTTACTTTATAACGGCTGATATAAATCGAAAATACCGAGATAAACATGAATACCATGGACGCAATGGCAATCCACATTTTTGCCAACGCCGGTGACATCCCTTTTCCTCCTTTTTTCGACACTATTATAACAAATAACGATATTTTGTTTCACGCAGGCGCGACCTTTATGCACGAATAAAAAACTGAAGTAAAGCGGGGCTCTTCTTTACTTCAGTTGAACAACAACACCCTTGGTCCGGAAGCTCAAGTCTATAATTGTTCGTAGTATTGTATGCGAAGCGCAAACGCCTTGTATCATCGAACGCCTATTTTCCTCATTTTTCCCGCTGCGGTTCTGTAAGAATATTCACTAAATCGTCCATCTCTTGCGTTTTAACGCGCGACATTAACGAATCAGCCGCCTCTTTCGGATCTTTTCCATCAAATAACACTTCATAAAGCACTTTCGTAATCGGCATTTTTACTCCAAGTTTTTTGGAAAGCTGGTAAGCGGCTTTCGTCGTTCTTACCCCTTCCACGACCATTCCCATGCTCTCCAGCACTTCATCTAGCTTTTTCCCTTTGCCAAGCATGTGGCCGGCACGCCAATTCCGCGAATGAACGCTTGTGCATGTGACAATTAAATCGCCAACCCCCGTCAAGCCCGAGAATGTCAGCGGATTGGCGCCAAGCGCACAGCCTAACCGGGCAATTTCAGCCAGTCCTCTTGTCATTAGCGCCGCTTTCGCATTATCGCCATACCCTAATCCGTCAGTAATGCCCGCAGCTAAAGCAATAATATTTTTCAACGCCCCGCCGAGCTCCACCCCAATTAAATCCGGATTGGTATAAACGCGAAAGTATTGGTGGTTCATGAACAAATCTTGAATGCGCTCCGCCGCTTCCATGTTTTTCGACGAAACGGTCACGGTCGTCGGATGGCGCAAGCTCACTTCTTCTGCGTGGCTCGGCCCAGACAGGACGACGACATCGCGCAAAAGCTTTCCCATCTCTTCCTCAATGACTTCAGAAACACGTTTATGCGTGTCTGGCTCAATTCCTTTGCTTACCGCTACAATGGTGATCGGTTCGCGAATGCAGGCGCAGACTTTCCGCAACACTTCGCGAATCGCTTTTGTCGGTACAGCCAGCACCACCGTCCGGACGCCGTCAAGCGCTTGGCAAAGGTCGGCATAGCCGGCAATTTTTTCAGGCAAGCGAACACCTGGCAAATATTTTTCATTCGTTCGTTTTGTATTGATTTCCTCGATCTGCTCTGCACGGTGTCCCCAAAGCCGTACTTGATGGCCGTTATCGGCGAGGACTATCGCAAGCGCTGTCCCCCAGCTTCCTGCACCTAACACTGTAATTTGTTCCACCATTCTCACTTCCTTAATTATTTATAAATTGCCTGTCGCTTCGCGTTCTGCTTTTGTCTGGCTCCGGGCGCCATCCGCCCGCGGCGCTTCGGTTTCTGCGTCGGCAGCACATTGCGTTTACTGCCAGGCGACCCATACAAAACAAAATTTTGTTTAGCCTGAACCTTCCCGCAGTCTCTTTGCCGAGTTTTCGAAACGCGGGCAGATTTTCGGCGGATGGGAGGCGTCCTGCGCTTTTTGTTATTTTCTCGGTCTGGCAATGATTGTTATCGGTGTCCCTTCAAAGCCGAACGCATCGCGGATGCGATTTTCCAAAAAGCGCTCGTAAGAAAAGTGCATCAGCTCCGGGTCGTTGACAAACGCGACAAAAGTTGGCGGTTTTACCGCTACTTGCGTCATATAATAAATCTTTAAGCGCCGGCCGTTATGCGTTGGCGTCGGATTCATTGCCACCGCATCCATTATCACTTCATTCAGCACGTTTGTTTGCACGCGCATGGCATGATTTTCGCTTACCATGCGGACAAGCGGCAATAGCTTATGTAACCGCTGCTTTGTTTTTGCCGAAACAAAGATAATCGGCGCATAATCAAGAAACGGAAAATGATCGCGGATTTTCCGCTCAAATTCAATCAATGTTTTGTCATCTTTTTCAATCGCATCCCATTTGTTAACGACAATAATCACGCCCCGCCCCGCTTCATGGGCATATCCGGCAATTTTTTTGTCCTGTTCGATAATGCCTTCTTCCGCGTTTAACACAACGAGGACGACATCAGAGCGCTCAATCGCTTTCAGCGCACGCAGCACGCTATATTTTTCCGTGTTTTCGTAAATTTTCCCTCTTTTTCTCATTCCCGCTGTGTCAATAATAACATATTCTTGCCCTTCCCGCACAAACGTCGTATCGACGGCATCGCGCGTCGTTCCGGCAATATCGCTGACAATGACGCGTTCTTCTCCTAAAATGGCGTTAACAAGAGAAGATTTGCCAACGTTTGGACGGCCGATTAAGCAAAACTTAATCACATCTTCTTCATATTCTTCCTGGCCGCGCTTTGGAAAATGGCGGGCGACCGCGTCCAACAAATCGCCGAGCCCCGTTCCATGCGCGCCGGAAATCGGATACGGGTCCCCAAACCCGAGCGCATAAAAATCGTAAATGAGATCGCGCATTTCCGGATTGTCAATTTTATTCACCGCAAGCACAACCGGCTTGTTCGAACGGTGCAAAATTTTTGCCACTTCTTCATCGGCTGCTGTCACTCCATCGCGGCCGTTCGTCATAAAAATGATTACGTCCGCTTCATCAATCGCAATTTCCGCTTGTTGGCGAATTTGCACTAAAAGCGGCTCATCGCCGATATCGATCCCGCCGGTATCAATTAAGTAAAATTTATGATTCAGCCATTCAGCGCTGCTGTAAATTCTGTCGCGAGTTACTCCCGGTACATCCTCCACAATAGAAATGCGTTCGCCGACGATTCGGTTAAAAATCGTGGACTTTCCAACGTTTGGACGACCGACAATTGCTACGACTGGATTAGCCATGCTATCACCCTTTCTTTACGTATCGCGACTGTGAGAAAGCACCCTTGCAAAGAAGGGTGCAGCTGTTTTATTTTATCAAAAACGCCATTCGTCAACAATAAGCTAATGCTTGACAATGATAAATAATTGTTCCGACAGCTCATGGGCAATGCCGTCTAAAATCGCTTCTAAATTGGCGGCGATCCTCTCCATTTCTTCTTTTGTTTCACATGTAAAAATCGGCGCCCCTCCCGCCACTTTTTGTTCATTCGTTGTAACGACGGCTAAAATTACTTTCTCATGTGTCATATTCTATTCCCCTTTTTTCATGAACTTCCGCTTTGTTGGCATGCGAATGGCATTCTCCAACATCGGCACATTCTCAATAATTTTTTTCGCCTTTTCGATATCATTGATTTGCGGCAAAATGAAAATGCCGACACGCCCGTCATCTAAATCGCGCTTCGCCAGCGGCACAAGCGCCGGCGTCCCTGAGTCGCGATATACTCCAAGCGCAGTTGACACATCGTGCAAAATCGCCTGGCGCTGCCCTAAATTGGCAATGGTTAAGCGCGCATTAAAATTTTTCGGCTTTAAAATAAACCCCATTCCATACCGCAAAATCTCTTCGCGGCGCGCTTGCAGCCCGATATTCATTATGTAAATGTTATCCACATATAACCCCGCTCCTTCAAAATGCGGCTTCACATATTCCACATCAACAATATCTTTTAAGCGGTTCCCGGTCATAAACCGGCGCGCGACAAGCAAGCAAATGATGCTAACAATGATGGCAACCCAAGTATCCCACACTAAATAGGCAAGCGTGGAAAAAAAAGAAGTGAAAATGACTAAATAGTTTCTCCCTTCAAAAACAATAGCAATTCCTTCAATATACGTTTTGCCGCGCGGCACAAGCTCATATTGGTCAAGTTCGTTCAGCGTGTTTCGTTCCATATTGCGCACATCGCGAAACTGTGACGCGGCCAGCGCCAAAAAAGTGATCGCCGTAAATTCTTTTTCCATAATGGCCGGAACGGCGATCGTACCGAGGCCGGCGGCAATAACGCTAAGGGCGATGTGAATCGTTCTTCCATGCAAATAGGTCGGATATTGACGATAATCTGTCCGCAATAAATATAACCGTGTGATCACTCCAACAACAATGCCATATACAATCGGAAATGTATACTCATTCATGACTGCTTTGTCCCCTTTATTGTTTTTTTGCTGCTAACATGCATAGTGATCTGTTCAAATAGAGACCAAATAAGCAAGCAAAACGCACTAATAGATACCGTATCTAAAAACGAAAAAGAGCCGATGACGTGCGAAAACGATACCTTTTGCGAAACAATGGAATACAGCGTTTCACCTTGACACCCCCCGATGACCAGGCATAATAAACGCGATTGAATATTTTCGTAAAATAAAAGACAGATGATGACTAGCGCCATGGCAAGCATCCATGTGCGGTCCATCCATATCCATACCGGGTCAAAAAGAGCGAGAAGCTGGAAAGAGGCATAGGCAAAAGCGGTGGTCAATGCGGCAATCACCATATATAGAAGCTTCCGACAAGTTTGTGCTGCCGCGAAATAACAAGCGAAGCAAAAAAGAAACAAAAAAGCAAGCGTTACGTGAAAACTGCCTATATGCAGGGAAACAGATGAGAGAATGATCGCTATTAGTGCAGCCGCAGCCAGCATTGTCCGTTGGCGCGTTTTTTCCATAAAAAAGGTTGATATTATCCATAAAATCCAAAAAAAGAAATAAAAATAAATCCCTTCCATATTTTCACTTCTACCTCCTATTATGTTCATTATTGCATCTTTTATGAACATTCATTCATGCATAAGCAAAACAAAAAATAGCCATAGTAAAAATGATCCATGGAGAAAGGAGCTGGACTAATTGGGCAGAGACCGTCAAGAAAAAAAGCTAAAACAATCACATCGCGTCGAATCCGACCGTGACCAATCCATCGAACATAAAGGCGCAACAAGACTTGAAGGCCAAGGCGTAGCAAGAGAACGAAACAAGCACTAAGAGCGCGTTTATCTGCCAGACGAGCTGGAGAAGGACGGAAAAATAGCAGCAGCAAAAAAGCTGACTCCATGACGACCAATCGAGTCAGCTTTTTTAAGTATGAAACGCGCCACAAGAACTTTTCCCCAATTGCGGAAATGGATCCATATATTTGGTATCCCGCCCTCCGATGAACCCCGCTCAGCTTCATCCACCAATCTTGTTCTCTATTTCTTTGTTTCATCCATCTTCCCCACGACAAAGAAAACGTTCCAGATAATACTGACAAAGATACATAAGGCAAAACCGGAAACCTCCGTTTTATTTTTCAAGCATTCGTCCGAGAGGCTCATACATATGGTCAATCATCTGCGTCGGCCCTGGAAGATCGGGCTTCCATATTAACACCATCGCCAAAATCGTTCCTAAACTCAGCAGCACAAGAAACACCACTTTTTCTTTTTTCTGCGCCTGACGGATTCGCGGCCACTCGTGTAGAAACATAAGCGCAACCAGAACAAGAGTACCTAGCATAAAACCAACTTTCATTATTGTTTCACCTCTTGTTCTGGCAATCCTTGCGGAGCGGAGTTAACTCCCGGCCTGCGGACGTACGCCTCCGTCTTGACGATCACTTCCACGGTAGGGAAGATTTCCTCCCAACGATTTTTTACCCTGTTCCATTCTCTTGGATATTTTCGGTGGAACATGTCAGCAAACCCGAAAATATCCGCCTTCATCTCTTTTTGTACTTTTTTCAATGCAGCTTTTATGCGCTCATTTGTCTCCTTTTCCAATTCTTTTTCGATCATTTTCGTATACTTCGGGTTTAACAAGTCCAGTTTCGTTCCGTTTAATATAATATCGTCTTCCGTGGTCGCTTTCACAATCATCTTCCACTTGCCCTTCTCATATTTAGGTATGAATTCCGTATGTGCTCTTAACATTGTGGACGTGATATTTCCCTTTTCCCCTTCAAGCGTAACCGTGATATTTGCCCGTTCGATCTCATTTCGAAGCCAGAGCACGCCCCGAGTCAACTTATCATCAATATCCCCGATCATTTTATCCTTCTTAAAAATGGCGGTACGTTGAATAAACGCAATGGTCTGCAGATCTTTTTTCCCTTTTTCCGGAGGCAAGATCTTCACCATGGGAAGAGCCGCCGCACTGGCATCGCTGCTTAACATTTGCAGGGCGTCTTTAATCGTTACCCGCATTAAAAGTTTTGATTCGGACAACTCCCGCAGCACCTCTGCTGAGCTTTGTTCGATCGGGGGAGTCAGCTCGAGCACACTTTTCGCAGTTCCATTACTTACTAACACATTGGAACGGAGGCGAATTTGCGAATTGCGGCTCAGAAAGTCCAGATGCTGGCGAATCCCTGCTTTTGCCGCTCTCTCCCCGAACACAATCACCTTGGTGTGCCCCCAGAAGACACGGCGAGGAAGCTTTTCTTGCAGGTTCGAGATCGCATCAGCTACAGTGGAACCCGTTCCCGATCTTGCTAAAGTTTGAGCTTCACCGCCGCCGCCATCGCTGCCCATCATCTGGCCTCCGCCGACTGCTTGCGGAACGATTAGTTCCGTTGTCAGCATGATTTGCCCATCTTTTTTTTGATCAATTCCTAACCCAACGATTAGCGCTAAATCGTTTACTTCCGTTCGGTCCCAACAGCCGCCCAGCAAAATAAGAGGAACGGACACGAAAATAATTTTTGCTGCTTTTTGTAAGATGCCCATCGTTGTTTATCTCCTTTTGACCCTTGTTTCGTTGCTGTCCTTATCCTTGTTGTGTTACCTTTTGGTGACTGGCTCTTTTGCGCCATTTTGCGACAAATAGCAGAATAAGAGGGATTCCTAACTGAATCGAAATTCGGTAAAACGGGGAAGTATGGCCCAGAAAATGGGTCAATTCCACCAAATCCGACGCCGACCAGACGGCAAATAACAGCAGTAAAAATCCGATGGGAAAAACGATCAGACGATAATCTGACAAATTCAGCCATTGAGCCGTTCCCAATACTAAGGCGTAATAAAAGACAGCAATCTTCACAAAAACCCCTGCTACCCAAAGAGACATAACGACAGCTTCAATGTGTTCGAGAAAATCCGCGATGCTAATGTAACGGACAGCGCTAAACGCGGGATAGATAAAACGGGATGTAATCCCTCCCAGGACGAAAAGAACGGCAATATTGATGAAAGATAACGTTAACATGACGGTGGTGACCGAGATCATGCCCCATTTCTTTCCTTTATGGTGATCGGCTACATAAGGAAGCAGAAAAGCAATAAGCAGGAATTCCGCAAACCAGCCTTGCGGGATGATCGCCCCCCTGAGTGAAGGCATGATTCCCTTTCCCATGATTGGAAATATATTCTCTACTTCCATATCCGGAATTAACAGGGCAATATTGGCCAATATCAGGATAATCACCACAGGCACAATTATTTCCGCAAGTCTGGCGATCACTTCCACACCGCTGCGAACAGCAAAGGAGCACACGAGAATCATACTTCCCATCACAAAAACTAATGGAGTATGCAAAAGAAAGTTGCCGACAACAAATTCGCCGTACTCTCGGATAATAATTCCACTTGTATGCAAATAGAAAAATAAAAAGACCAACCCAACCACTTTTCCCAAAAACTTGCCAAAAATCTCCTCGCTATACTCAATAAGGGTTTTTTGGGGATAGAGCTGATGCAACTGAATGGCAATATAAACAATCAGAAATCCGATAAGAGAAGCCCAGAAAGGGGAAAGCCACATATCCTGTTTCGCATGTCGGGCGGTGATGGCAGGAACGATGAGAATAGCTGTGGCGATAATCGTAGGATACATCATTATCCCCATTTGGGCGGCAGATATTTTTCCTTTCTCCATCATCATAATCCTCCTTTGCCTCTACTCGTCTTGCCATTTCCGTAATCAGGGTCCGGTTTCTGATCCGGGCCTTGCCGACGGAGGTTATCTGTTCCAGTTAAACTGGGGCGTGTATTAAACTTCCACAAAGGCGCGCGCAGCAACACGTCTTTCATTTCCCTCCCTTGTATTGGGGCTAAAGGAGATAAATAGGGAACACCGAAAGAACGAAGTGTCGCCATATGTGTAAGAATCATGAGCAATCCGAGCATAATCCCGAGAAGTCCTAACGTCCCTGCCAATAAGATCATGGGAAAACGCAACATCCTTAACGCAAATCCAACCGCATAGCGGGGAATGGTAAAAGAGGCGATCCCCGTTAATGCGACCACCATGATCAAGGGAGTAGAAGCAAGCCCTGCTTGGACCGCAGCTTGCCCAATCACCAGCGCGCCAACGATGCTGACTGCAGAACCCGCTTGTTTAGGAAGCCGCAATCCCGCTTCACGCAGGGCCTCAAATACTACTTCCATCATTAACACTTCAACCAGCGCCGGAAAGGGAATCTGCTCCCGGGAAGCAGCGATGCTTATCAAAAGTGTTGTTGGGAGCATTTCCTGATGAAAAGTCAGGATCGCCACATATAACGAGGGCAGCAAAAGCGATACTAAAAGAAATAGATAGCGCAACCAGCGGGTTACCATGCTGATTAAGAACCGTTCGTAATAATCTTCCCCTGTTTGCAGCAAGGAATAAAAAGAAACCGGTACAACTAAAGCAAAAGGAGTGCCATCTTGAAGGATTGCAACTCGTCCTTCAAGCAGCCCCGCCACCACAATGTCAGGCCGTTCGGTATTTAAAACTTGAGGAAACGGGGAATACGGATTGTCCTCAATGAGCTCTTCAATGTAGCCGGTTTCCAAAATGCCGTCGATCTTGATGCGCCTAAGCCTGGTCTCTACTTCTCGGATTAACGTTTGCTCAGCGATTCCTTCTATATAAGTGATGACTACTTCTGTTTGGGTGTACTCTCCGATTTTCATTGATTTTGTTTTTAACTGCGGGCTTCTTACTTTTCTGCGCAATAAAGAAAGGTTCGTTCCTAATGATTCGGTGAATCCCTCCCGCGGTCCCCTTATGACAGATTCCCCGACCGGTTCCTCGATAGAACGTTTTTCCCAATTTGCCAAACCTAAAGCGAATCCTTCGCTTTGTTGGTCGATAAGCAAAACCGGGTTTCCGCCAGAAATATGTTCAATACATTCTGTCACCGTTTGTACTTTCTCTACTTTCGAAACGGTCAATTTTTCTTCCAATATATAATTGACAGGAATTGGCTGATCATCATTATTTTCTTTCATCAGCGGGTCAAGCACGCTTGCATCGATTTCT
This sequence comes from Parageobacillus thermoglucosidasius, assembly GCF_001295365.1. GTDB lineage: Bacteria > Bacillota > Bacilli > Bacillales > Anoxybacillaceae > Parageobacillus > Parageobacillus thermoglucosidasius. Next base: position 3,208,935 of record NZ_CP012712.1, read on the forward strand.
TCGATGTTGGCTAAACCGTCGATATAGATAAGAGCTGCTTTTGTTTTTCCGCCAATTTTAAACTGGCGGAAAACGACATCCATACAATGTTGATAAATCTGTTGCAGTTTTTGTAGATTTTGATCTAAGTCGGCAGAAAGAAAGTTCGGTTGTTGTTGATTTCGATTCAGTTGCTGCTCTTGTTGGTTCTTCGCTATTTTTTTCTTGCTTTCTTTAAAAAAAAACATATGATTCCCTTCTTTCTTAACGGTCGACGTTCTCCGCCTCTTATTTTTTCCATTTTTCCCGGCGATAATCCCTTTTCTGTCAATAAAGTGATATAAACGTATAGACAAGCGGATGGTTTCTCATTTCTAAGAAAAACCGACGAATGCAAAAGATGATCTTATGTGCTTTTTTAATCGTTCGAGTCTCCGTTTTTATGCTAACAGGGAGGGAATTTTTCCGAAAAAATAAAAAATCCCCTTCATCCCGTGATTCTGCCATCAGGATGAAGAGGCGAATTTATCGGCAACGATATATTTTGTGTCAAAACCTTTTTCCGTTAACCAATGGGGCGTATTGCCGCGAATGACAAGGCACGCGCTGCAGTTTATCGATCGTCCTTATTGCTCCCATCATCATGTGAAAGCGCGACGAAGCTCTCAATATAGGCGGTTAACGTTTCTACTCTTTGTCCGACAAGCGTCCGTTAAAAGCAGTCCCGCCATCCCTTTGCAGATGCTCCCGGCGCGGCCGCTTTCCCAGCTTCCAACGCGGTATGGACAGGCATTGATAAAAAAGGCGAACTTTCGTTAAGTTCGCCTTAAGTAGTATGCAAGTGGATATCACTAATGCGTATATCAGGTAAGCTTTGATTCATCAAAGCCGCTTGCACCTTGATCGGCAGTAGAAAATGCAACGCTGGATACGTCCGATCTTCCGCTTTGCTTAGATCTATTCTCCTTATTTTAATTTTTTCAGCTGTTCCCCAATTACTTCGCCAATTTGGAAGCCTTTTACCTCGTTTGCCGGCTTTGCGTATTGGCTATAGTCTTCTTCCGAAGCGGTTTCTTCTTCAATTAAATCGCGTATGCTTAGGGAAATACGGCGTTCCGCTTCGCTGACATCAAGCACTTTCGCTTTTACTTCTTCCCCTTCTTTCAACACTTCATGCGGAGTGCCGATGCGTTTCGTTGAAATTTGCGAAATGTGGACAAGCCCTTCGATCCCTGGGAAAATTTCCACAAACGCACCGAACGGCACAAGCCGCTTCACTTTGCCGGTAACAATATCACCAGGGGCGATTTTTTCGGCAATTCCTTCCCAAGGGCTTGGCAACGCTTCTTTTATAGAGAGGGAGACACGACCGTTCTCCTCGTCAACGGAAAGCACTTTTACTTTCACCGTTTCCCCTTCTTGCACGACATCGGATGGATGTGCAACGCGCGTATGGGAAAGCTGGGAAATATGTACGAGACCATCAAAGCCGCCAACATCGACAAATACGCCAAAATCGGTGATGCGGCGCACGATTCCTTCGAGCACTTGCCCTGTCTCTAAGCGGCTTAACGCCTCCTTACGCTGGCGCTCTTGCTCTTCTTCCACGACAGCACGATGTGACAAAATGACGCGGTTTTTTTCACGATCAAGCTCTACCACTTTGACCGCAAGCGGCTTGCCTTTGTAGTCGGAAAAATCCTCGACATAGTGCGGCTCTACGAGAGAGGCAGGGATAAATCCGCGCACTCCAACATCAGCAACAAGCCCGCCTTTGACGATGTCCTTCACGATGACTTCAAACGTTTCCCCGCTAGCAAATCTTCGCTCCAATTCCTCCCAAGCGCGTTCAGCGTCCACTGCTTTCTTTGATAAAATCAGCAACCCGTCTTCTTCATTTTCGCCTTCTTCCACTTTTTTTACTTTCGCTGTCACTTCATCGCCGACAGAAACGGCATCACTTGTTTTGTCAATATGCAAACTCGACAATTCGCTAATTGGGATAATCCCGCTTTGTTTGCTTCCTTCAATATCAACAAGCACTTGCTTATCTTCTAATTTTGCCACTTTTCCGCGAACGATATCACCTACCTTGTATACGTTCACTTGTAAATTCATATCCTCTGTCATTTGCAAAACCTCCTTAAATCGACTGACGGTCCGTGCTCCTCCAAAGAAAAACGCGCCTTTTACGTCATTGTTTACCACTCCAGGCCATGATTGGTAATGGCGTGCAATAGGACCGTTTTTCTATTTAGTATACCATATTTTTTCAATAGACATGTAACTGAATGCTTATCGATGCTGATCTAATAATGCTTGAATATGCTGCATAATATAATCCGTCGCTTCTTCCGGCGATGCTTTTCGCTCACGCAGCGGCGCCATATCGAGCGGCGCTCCGTAAACGACTTTAAGCCGCACAAACGGGCGATAGGAACCAATGATGGCACACGGGACAACGGCGGCTCTTGTCCGAAGCGCAAAAAAACCGACACCAGGCAGCCCCTTTTTCAATTTGCCGTCTTTGCTTCTCGTCCCCTCCGGGAAAATGCCTAACACATGCCCTTGTTTAAGCAGCTCTAGGCCGGTCCGCAACGCTTGGCGATCGCTCATTCCCCGTTTTACCGGAAATGCATGCAAAATCGTAATTAAGTTTTTGAAGAGCGGAACACGAAACAATTCTTCTTTCGCCATAAAATGAATCGGCCTTGGAGCGGTAATCCCAAGGATTGGCGGATCCAGGTTGCTAATATGGTTTGCGCAAAGAAGCACCCCTCCTTCTTTTGGAAACTGCTCCACTCCGATTACCTCAATACGGTAAAGAGGGATTAAAATTCTTTTGACAACTCCCTTGGCAAACGAATAAAAGTCCACCATCACCCAATCCTTTCGTTAACAATTTCCATAATGCGTTCCACCACTTCTTCCACCGATAATGATGTCGTATCAATTTCTATCGCATCTTCCGCTTTTTTAAGTGGCGCCACTTCACGCTCTGAATCGAGCTGATCGCGGCGCGCGATTTCTTTTTTCAGTGTTTCTAAGTCAGACGGAAATCCTCTGGCAATGTTTTCTGCGTGGCGGCGCTTCGCCCTTTCTTCAACAGATGCTTTCAAAAAGATTTTTACTTCCGCATCCGGAAGAACATGTGTGCCAATATCTCGCCCGTCCATGACGACACCGCCATTTTTGGCGAGAGCGCGTTGACGTGCCACCATTTCTTCCCGCACTAGCGGATGCTTGGCAACCAGCGATACTGCATTGGTCACTTCCTCGCTGCGAATAATGTTTGTAACATCTTCCCCGTTGACAAACACAAGTTGTCCCCGCTCGGACGACTTTAATTCAATATATGTATTTTTTAATAACGAAATTAACGCTTGTTCATCATTAAGCGCAACCCCTTGACGCAAAGCCCGGTACGTTAGCGCCCGGTACATCGCGCCGGTGTCGATGTAAACATACGAAAGCCGTTTCGCTATCATTTTCGCAACGGTGCTTTTTCCCGCTGCAGCTGGTCCGTCAATGGCAATGCTGATGTCTTTTCTCATAGTTCCCCCTACCATTATCAACATGAATTTTTATCAAAGAAAAAAGCAGGAATTTCCTGCGTTCATCGATGTCATTTTACCATATCGACCGCTAGCGGTCGATGATTGTTTCGATTGTTTTTGTTTTTTCTTGTTTACTAATCCCTTCATACTCATAAATTTTTCCTAAATAAAAGCTGAGCGGAGTGTACAAAAGCAGCGATTGGGCTATAATTAAAAAAACTAATTGAATGATGACAAGCTTTAGTAAAATCGCTTCCATTCGCTTCATTTGGAACATAAGCCTGCCTTCCGTTTTTATATAGCCATTATTCCACCCTTTTTGGCGGTTTATTCACGGTATTTTTCCTCCTTTTTCCTTAACTCTAGCTGTCGTTCAAAGCTATAGCGGATCAACAGCACCCGTTCTTGCGGCGATACATCGAAAAACTGCAAAGACGCTTTATATATATCGCTGTTTTCCGCAGGAAAGATGCGAACGATTTTTGCTTTCAGTTTTAAATAATGATATTCCCCTGACCGCATCGCCAGCACTAACCATGTTTCCACCACCATTCCAGGAAACAGCTGTTTTTGTTGCTGCGGCGGCAATACGATCGCCGCTCCGCCAGCGCTAATATCTGTCGTCATTGTCGTAAATGGGGTAAATTCTTGTTGAAGCGGATGAATGGCTATATCGGTATTCGCTTCTACTCTTACATACTGACGGCGCTGGATGCGCACCAACTTATCAGCTTCTGGATAGGAAAGGACAACCATCGGAATCGGCTGGCGCACTTTTCCAATCACTTCTGTTTCAAATAAATAGACGCCATTGTCTTCTCCGACAAAAATGGCCTTAAATTGCATGCCATTTAATAAAAATACCGTCTTGCCCGTTTTCATATGAACGGGATAGTCAATATGTATATAGCCGTCACCGATTTCTTCCACTTTGCTCTTATATTGTTCCCCTTCCCCGTCCAGCGGCTCTAATGTCAATATATCTCCTATTTTTAACATCAGCTCTCCCTCTCATTTTCTTCTCATAATTTTATTAAAACAAAAAGGAAAAGCCTATATCAAGCTTTCCCTGAAGTGAAATCCGCAGTACATGCTTTAACTATAACTTTGCTCCACGCTTTGCAGCTTTTCCACGTTTTCCTCCATTCCTGTATTCGCGTTAATAAAAATTTGGTATGTGTCTTCCCCAAGCGTTCCAAGAAATTCATAGCAGAGCACTTGCTTGTTCATATCGTTTGTTATCACTGCTTGGCGTTGTTCCATCACTTTGAAATTTGGGTTTACTTTTTTCCTTGCCTGCTCCGCCGTCAATGTCGGTTTCGGGAGCGGACGTTGAATGGAGGTAGCTAAATAATCGCGCGCGGAAAAACCGACGATCGTTCCATCATCGAGAGCCACTTTCATTTTTATCGTTTCCGGATAAATGCGAATTCCATTTTCATTTGTCACAAACGTCAATAAAGCAATGTTATCATATTGGGCGCTGTCATACAGCTCTAAGTTTTTAAACTTGTGCTTCCGCAAAAATTGCATGCCTCTATTTGCCGCTTCATGCAAACTGATCGCTTGCTTTTTTATCGGCCGGCTATTGAGGACCCAAATCGGATAGCCTCCTTTTTCTGTGATGTCCATATAAATTTCGCTTTTCGCCTTTGGATCGCGGATCGTCAAGCTGTAAAACCGCTCATCCGCTCCTTTTCCGCTTGCAGTGACTTTGATGCTTTCCGTTCCTTTTAGCTCAAGAAAAGAACGGGCAATTCTTTTCGCTTCTGCTTTGGAAACCGGCTTTCCTGTAGCGCGGACAAAACCTTTTTCTTTCTTCTCCAAGCCGACAAATGCTGGGCCAAAGTCCGCTGACTTGGAAAATGAATCAACGTTTTTCTCCACCGCTTTAAATCCGTCAATAATGATGTTATCGTCCGGATTGTCGTTGGTTGCAAGCGCTAATTCGACATCCATCCAGCGCAAGTTGTTTTTTAAGACTAAATGCTGGACATTGCGAAGTTCTTGTTGAATGTTCGCCGCGTTTTTATAAAGGGTTTGCAACGCGCGATATTCGTCCTTCGTAAGCGGCTCTTTTTCTAAATCGCGGACCGCGGTCCGATAGCTGAACTCTCCTATTTTGGCGAGAAATTCTTGCGTTTTGTTAAACGGAAGTAATGAAAGCGGCAATTGTCCGACATCCGCATGGGCCTCTGAGGCGATTCGCCATACTTCCGCCAACGCCGGAGAAAGCGATGCTCGTGAATTCATCGCAAGCGTTGTGCCGATTTTATCATGCAATAAATCAATTTGGTATGTTAAATCATGGAAAGCGCGCTGGTAGTTATTTTCAGCATGAATTAATACCGCGTTTTTCTCTTGATGTTCTCGATACCCCCAATACGCTGTTCCAGCAATGCCAAGCGCCAGCACTCCGATTAATATATTTCGTATCATTTTTGTTCACCTCCTGCACTATTTACAAAAAATATGTTTCCCGATCTGTTTGATTTGCGGACGACTCCAAATCCATGCGCTCGTTGCCGTCTCCGGGTTGAAATAATAAATGGCACCGCCGGTAGGATCCCATCCGTTAATTGCATCAAGCACGGCTTTTCTCGCCGTTTCATTCGGCGTCAGCCAAATCTGTCCATCCGCTACCGCAGTAAACGCCCCGGGCTGGAAAATAACGCCCGCGATCGTATCCGGAAACGACGGATGCTCTAGGCGGTTTAAAATGACCGCTGCGACAGCCACTTGGCCGATATAAGGCTCTCCCCGCGCTTCTCCATATACGGCGTTTGCCATCAATTGAATATCATTTTGCGAAAACCCTTTCGGTACATTGGACGCTGTCGTTCCTGCCGCACTGTTTGCCGCACCGCCCCCTCTATTTTCTTTTACTTGCTGGCTTAACGGCACGCCGCCGTAATGGGTAAACGAATTGCCTTTGCGAATTTGTTCTTTCACAAATTGCTCATAATATTTCGATGCCTTGACTAGCTTCGCTTTTGTGCTTTCACCGACAAGCCCGTCGACTGGAAGCCCGTATTCATATTGAAAGTTGCGCACTGCCCAATATGTCCTCCAGCCAAACACACCGTCAATTTTTCCGTTGTAAAACCCGATATACTGCAACCGCGCCTGCAATTCGATGACATCGTCTCCAACCGCCCCGCGCTGAATGACTTGATTTGAAAATGCTTTAACTTCTTCGGCCGGCTTTCCGCCGATTGCCAAACAAACAGCCAATACAACAGCCAAAATGATAAACGATAAATTCCGTTGCATCTTCCTAACCATCTGCGAACCCTCCCGCATTGCTTCTGTCGTTTTATCCCTATTTTCTTTCCAAATTCCCTTTTTATACAAAAAAAAGTAAAAAAGCCAAGTTCACTGCACTTGGCTTTTTGCTGGAGAAATTCCTTCGTGATTATGAAATCCTTTCGCCTGCTTTACTTTCCGAAGCGCGAACCACCATAACGACAGCATGAACGGAACCATGTAGTAGCCCCATTTTTCTTGTGTCAGCAAAATAAAATCATACGTCCCGTGCAACAGAAAGGGAAGGGAAAAGGAAAGAAATAAGTAGCGCTGCTTCTTCATCGCAAATTTCGCTTTTCCGAAATAAAAGCCCATTATTACCGCGAACAAAGCATGGCTTGAAACAGGCAAAAGCGCTCTCGTCATGGCAAATTCCACACCGTTTGCCAGCAAATACAAAATATTTTCCAATGTCGCAAAACCGAGCGACACGCTCGCGCTATAGACGATGCCATCATACGGCTCGTCAAACTCATGGTGGTCATAAATAAAAAAATAGAGGATAAACCATTTCACAAACTCTTCTAACAATCCGGACAAAAAAAAGGCGTGAGTTACCGCAGATGTTGCCATTCCTTCCGCATGAAACACATATTGAATAAACATGATGGGAAATACGAAAAACGCGCCAACAAGAAACATCCGCAACACAATGGAAAGCGGTTCTATTTCATATTCATCTTTTAAATAAAAATAGCTGAGCAGCGCGACACCTGGGGCAATGCCAGCGGAAATTAATGTTAACATACAACTCCCCGTTTCCATTCGTTTTCTCTATGGTAACATGAGAATACAGCATTTGAAAATTGTCCTCTAATATTTCATCATAACAAAACTTTCACGGTGGAGGAAGGATGATGAAAAAATTTCTTATTATTCATCATCCATCACAGCGGCATCATGGGAACTTAGTCAAACGCATCTGTTTCATGATGCGCTCCCGCCGTTAGCGGGCATTGCTGACGTTACGGAAAAAAACGGTTCCATGCCGCCGCATATAACACCGCGAAAAACGCGGCAATTGCGCAAGCAAACTGAAAAAACAATCACCATTGTTACGCACGGAACAGTGCATGAAAGAAACAGCATGTTTTTAAGATCGGATAATGCGGACAAATGTGCCTATTGCCACTGCAGAAGCGATGCGCTCTGGCAAAAAAGAGGCGCTGGTAGGTGATACGGCATGATGACACACACTAAGAACATGGCATCAGAGAGAAAATTTTTGTTCTAAATGATCTTCATTCGCAGAAAGTAAGATAGCTAATTTTATCCTTGCCTTTTTGCTATCTAAATCTTTTCCTAAAATCACTCCATGTTTGACAAGATCATAAGCACTGCCTAAATAATCATAAGTTGTATATACTTCACCTTCTTCTGCACTCGTTGTAATGACGACTTTTATTCCTTTTGCAACAGCTTCTTTGATTGCATCCATCATTTTTGGCGATACTTGACCTCTGCCGACCCCTTCTAAAACGATCCCTTTAACATTAGCATGAATCGCCGCTTTGATAAATTTATCATCGGCGCCTAAGTAACATTTAATGATATCTACTTCCGGTATTTCATTTTTTATTTTGTACATTTCTCTGCGAATCGGTTTTTGATATATGTAGACTTTGTCATTATCGATGATGCCTAAATATCCGTATCCAAAAACATCGAATCCCTGCAAATTCGAAGCATGTACTTTTTTAACGTGTCTTGCTACAAATATGCGCTCATTAAACACGACCACGGTGCCAACGCCTCGTAAATCGCCGCAACAAGCCGCATAAACCGCATGGCGAATATTTGTATAGGCATCACTTCCTTGCTGCTCTGGGGAACGCTGAGAACCCGTTAACACAATTGGCCGTTCATCTGAAATCGTTAAGTCTAAAAAATAGGCTGTTTCCTCCATGGTATCGGTTCCATGAGTAACAACGATGCCATCGATGGTTTTATCTTGATAAATCTCCTCAATTTTATTTTTTAAGATTAATAAATGTTCAAATGTCATATGCATGCTTGGCAATTGGAATAAAGAATGGACTTCTATTTTCATATCATCAGGCAAATGGCAAACTTGCGCCAATTCTTCTCCTGCCATTTCCCCTGAAACATATTTGCCTTCTTCTGTTTTTTTGCTTGCTATTGTTCCACCTGTCGTAATTAGCGCCACTTTTTTCATGAATGTCACCCCTTGGAAACATCATAGCATAAATGAATGACGATACAAACAAAACACTATCGTTGCGGATAAATAAACCATCCAGAGCCAAGAAATGTTCATGGAATAATAAAAAAAAGGAGGCAGAAAACCTCCTTCTGTTATTGTTTTTTCTCTTTTTCCCGTTTGGCAATGCAAGCGGCAATTTGCTCGCCATGAAAGCGGCCGTTTTCAATAAAAATTTCATTCGCATCATTTCCGGCCGCAATAACGCCCGCGATAAAAATGCCGCGCACATTCGTTTCCATCGTTTCCGGATCATAAAGTGGCCGGCCTGTTTCTGGATCGACGCCGACTCCCATCTTTTTTAAAAATTCATGGTCAGGATGGTATCCGGTCATGGCGAACACAAAATCGTTTTTAATTTTTTTGAGTTCGCCTCCCACTTCATAAATGACGGCATCCTCCGTTATCTCTTTAACATGGGCGTTAAACTCCATTTTAATTATTCCTTTGCGAACGAGAGAATCAAATTCTGGCAAAATCCATGGCTTGATGCTTGGCGAATATCCGCTTCCCCGGTACAATACCGTGACTCGCGCGCCTGCCTTGACGAGTTCCAGCGCCGCGTCCACGCTGGAGTTTTTGCCGCCGATGACGACGCAATCCGTATTGTAATACGGATGCGCTTCTTTAAAATAGTGTGTCACTTTCGGCAAATGTTCCCCCGGTATGTTCATATAGTTCGGGTTGTCATAATATCCGGTGGCAACAATAACATATTCGGCGCGGTATTGCCCTTTTGTCGTCTGCACGAGAAATGTTCCGTCATCTTGCTTTTCCACTTGTTCCACTTTTTCAAATGTCTGCACGCGCACTTGCTTTCGCGTGACAACCTCCCGGTAATAGGCGAGCGCCTGGTTCCGCTTTGGCTTCCGATTTTCCGTAATAAACGGAACACCGCCAATTTCAAGGCGGTCGCTTGTGCTAAAAAACGTTTGATGAGTCGGAAAATGATAAATCGAATTAACGATATTTTCTTTCTCTATTACTAACGGACGATAACCGACATCTTGCAAAGCAATGGCCGCAGCAAGCCCGCAGGGGCCACCGCCAACAATAATGATCTTTTCTTCTTTCATCGCACGGTTCACTCCTTAACCAATCTAAAAAATCCCCTATCATATGATAGGGGATTTTTTGGCATGTTGTAAATATGTTTTCTTCCGCCTTATACCCAGCCGCGGAAACGGCACGCTTCCGCCATTTTGCGAACACCGACCATATAAGCGGCCAGCCTCATGTCGACGCGGCGTGTTTGCGCCATTTCATATACGTTATTAAACGCTTTGACCATAACTTTTTCCAAGCGCTCTTCCACTTCTTCCTCCGTCCAATAATACCCTTGGTTGTTTTGCACCCATTCAAAATAGGATACCGTCACACCGCCGGCGCTCGCTAATACGTCCGGAACAAGCAAAATGCCGCGCTTCGTTAAAATTTCTGTCGCTTCTAGCGTCGTCGGGCCGTTAGCTGCTTCCACGACAATGCTTGCTTTTATATTTGGCGCATTTTCTTTCGTAATTTGATTTTCAATCGCTGCCGGCACTAAAATATCGCAATCAAGCTCCAGCAATTCTTTATTTGAAATCGTGTTTTTGAACAATTTTGTCACTGTGCCAAAGCTGTCCCGGCGCTCCAGCAAATAGTCGATATCTAAACCGTCCGGGTCGTAAAGCGCCCCGTATACGTCGGAAATGCCGATGACTTTCGCACCAGCATCGTGCATAAATTTTGCTAAAAAGCTTCCTGCGTTTCCAAATCCTTGGATAACCACGCGGGCGCCTTTCAAATCGATTCCACGCTTTTTCGCCGCTTCGCGAATGCAAATGGTAACCCCTTTTGCCGTCGCGGTTTCACGGCCATGCGATCCGCCAAGCACCAACGGCTTTCCTGTAATGAATCCAGGGGAATTAAACTCGTCAATGCGGCTATACTCGTCCATCATCCATGCCATAATTTGCGAGTTCGTAAAGACATCTGGCGCAGGAATGTCTTTTGTCGGGCCGACGATTTGGCTGATCGCGCGGACATAGCCGCGGCTTAACCGCTCTAATTCGCGGAATGACATCGTGCGCGGATCGCAGACGATTCCGCCTTTTCCCCCGCCATATGGCAAATCGACGATCCCGCATTTAAGGCTCATCCAAATAGATAACGCTTTCACTTCGCGTTCTGTCACGTTTGGATGGAAACGGACGCCACCCTTTGTTGGACCGACGGCATCATTATGCTGGGCACGGTAGCCGGTAAAAATTTTCACAGTACCGTCGTCCATGCGTACAGGAATTCTCACCGTCAACATGCGAATCGGCTCTTTGAGCAGCTCATATACTTCTTCTGGATATCCAAGTTTTTCTAATGCTCTATGTATAACGATTTGCGTCGCCGTTAATACGTCATATTTTTCATCTTTTTCTTCCAGATTTTCTTCGTTGGTATGCTTGTCGGCTACCATACGTAAACCTCCTATAAGCTCGCTATGGTTAATTGATGTCGCCACCTTCTTCATGTCATAGTATACACCTTCTTTTCATTTATGCAAAGGAAAAAAATAAAATGCCAGGCGATTTATAATCATTTACCACCATTGATACCGTTTTTATGCAAAAAACAATTTTTTCTTATTTTGTTTGTATATTGTTTTCCCCATAGTCAAGTGATAAAAAGAGAAAGATAAAACGTCAGACCCCTTGTCCACATGACGGAGTCTGACGAAGCGTTAACGAGCTGGAAAATAGCGAACAAGTTGTTCAATTGCGCGATTCTCAATGAGCTTTTTTCCATATTCTTGCACACGATGTATCGTTATCGTGGAAGGGCTGGCAAATTCCGCTAACAAAGCGACAAAATTATCGAGCGGAATCGGCGGTTCATCAGCGACATGCAAGTAAAAGCGGTTTTGATAGGAGTAGAGAGTTCCGTCCAAGCAGCCGATTGCGTAAAGACGATGAGCAAGTTGAATGACATCTTCAAACGTCTGAAATTCGTAAAATATGTCATCGCTCTCATCGAGCGTTACTTGCATCTCAATATAATCGTCTGCGAACTCTTCCTCCGTGTCGTCATATTCGCCCTCACTTGTTACGATAACAACCATTCCCTGTGCCGGTAAAGAGTATACTTCCACCGCGATCGACCCGTTTACTTCAAAGCCGAGCTCCTCGCTTGCCTCTTCAATCATGTCGCGAAACAATTGATGAACTTTAAACGTATCTTTCCATAAATCTTCTTTCGTTAAACCACGATCCATTAGATCGTCAAACGTAAGGAAAATTTTAATTTTATTGTGGGTTAAGCGCTCAAGACGCATCAACACCCCTCCTTACCTACACAGCCATCTCTTACGGTTATTGTATGAAATAATTCGCAAATGGTTCGTTTATTATTATTAATGAGTTTACATCGTTTGCAGCCATTTAGACAAGCATTTTTTCTCCATTTTCTTCAGATGAACGAATCGTTATCAAATTCGTTTCCGCAGGAGCCCCAAGCCGGAGCGGAATGTTCGTCGTCCCGTACCCGTTGCTGACGTAAACAGCTGTCCCGTTTATATTCTTTAAACCGCCTTTGTCATACAGCCCGAACGACAAAAAGCGAATTTGCCCTCCATGTGTATGCCCGCTGACGACAAGGGAAATGCGGTGCTCGGGGCGAAGGCGCTGGACGATTTTCGGATTATGCGAAGCGAGAATGCGGAAGGAGTGCTCATCTACTTCTCGAAGCGCTTCTTCCAACCTTGCCTTCCGTTTGCTCACATCTCCAACCCCGATGAGCGCAAGCTTTTCCCCATTAGCAGATTGTAGCACAACAGCGCGGTTTTCCAATATGTGCACCCCTTCCTCAATCAAAAGTGAGCGCAAATCATATTCCACTTCATAATCATTATTCCCCCAAATAAAATAAACCGGTCCGATCATTTTTAAACGCCGGATGTTTTCCTTAACACGTGCGGCGGGCACCCCTTTTTCTGTAAGGTCCCCGCCAACTAGCACAATGTCCGCCTTCCCTTTTATTTCTTCAACAATTTTTGCTGCCAATGTCCTTCTGTGAAGATCAGAAATAAAAAAAATGGAAAACGCCCGAAAACTGTCTGGAAACTGGGGAAATGACAATTCAATGCGAACAACGCGGTTTCGATGCGCTTCCCACCACATATAGGCCAATAAGCAAAAAAGAACAAAAATGACGATCCAACCCAACATAATGCCTCCTATAAACTTCGTTTGTAGCTGTGAGAACGGTAAAAATCCAATGATATCATACCATAAATAAAAGAAAAAATAAAAAACAAAACGGTCAGCTTCGCTTCCGCTTGAAACAGCCAATAAAAACTTCCCGACATGCCGCAGCAGCTTATCAGCCACTCTCCCCATCGCACTTGCTTTCGCCGCAGCCATAAAACAATCCCAGCCATGATGGTGCGAATGACCGCCGCGTTGGCTAAAAAACCGATCAAAAAACAAGCCATTGCCAAAAATGAACGAAGAGGATTGAAAATAAGCTCGGTAATAAAATGGGTGAAATGAAACGGGGTTACCGGCGGCAGCCAATGAATCATCAAATATCCACACAACAACCCGACAATGACGTAAAACAGTTGAAACAGCATTTTGTACATTTTGTTTCCTCCCTTTTTTCTTACATGTATTCACTGAAAAAGGCAGTCATGAATAAAACGTAATGGTCATACATATAGACTGAAGTTGTGCTAAAGGGAGGTTTCTTATGTTTACGACACGGAAGCAATATAAACCTTATGTAAGTCCGTTTGACCCTTGTCCGCCGATTCGCAGCAAAACATATGTCACCGCGCCGAACCAGTATGTCGGCTTTCAGCCGCCAAACTTGCCGCAATTTCCATTGCATGAAGCGTTTAAAAAAGGAACTCTTTGGAAAATTTTTTATGATCCATATTATGGTCCGTATGAAGTGAAATTCCAAGGTGATCAGCAATGAAACAGGTGCCGAAAGAATATTATGAGCTTTTGGAACAGATCCAAACGGTTGATTTTGCCCTCGTCGAACTCACGTTATACCTCGACACCCATCCCGCCGACTATCAAGCCATCCAACAATTTAACCAGCTCTCCCAAAGACGGAAACATTTAAAAAAACAATTTGAATCCGCCTATGGACCGCTCCAGCAATTCGGAAACAGCTATTCCAACTATCCATGGAACTGGAACGATGCGCCTTGGCCTTGGCAAATATAACAAACAACAATGCGCTGGAAAGGGAGGAAACAAAAGATGTGGATTTATGAAAAAAAGTTGCAATATCCCGTCCGCGTCAGCACATGCAATCCGAAATTAGCGAAATACTTAATTGAACAATATGGCGGGGCAGACGGAGAACTCGCCGCTGCGCTCCGTTATTTGAACCAGCGCTACACCATTCCTGACAAAGTAATCGGCCTGCTTACAGATATCGGAACAGAAGAATTAGCGCATTTGGAAATGATCGCGACAATGGTATACAAATTAACGAAAGATGCGACTCCAGAGCAATTGAAAGAAGCGGGGCTGGATGCGCATTACGTTAATCATGATCGCGCTTTATTTTATCATAACGCCGCCGGCGCCCCATTTACAGCGACATACATTCAGGCGAAAGGAGACCCGATTGCCGATTTGTACGAAGATATTGCAGCAGAGGAAAAAGCGCGGGCAACATACCAATGGATTATTAACATGAGCGATGATCCTGACTTAAACGACGGACTCCGTTTTTTGCGTGAACGGGAAATCATTCACGCCCAGCGTTTTCGCGAGGCCGTCGAAATGTTAAAAGAAGAGCGCGACCAGAAAAAATTTTTCTGATGAAAATAGCTGAATGGAGGAGCACCATTCAGCTATTTTCGTAATACAAGTTAATGTCGTACTCCTTTTTCATCCGCTCAAACAATTTATGCCTTTCTTTCCATTGCTGTTCTTCTTTCCATAAATCGGCGCTTTTTTGAATGATTTCGCAGCGAAGCGAGTGAAATTCTTCTTCGGCTTTGTCGCATTTTCGTTTGTTATGTAAAGCGATCCAGTACGATGTTAACAACAATAATAACATATACAAATGCGCTGTTTTTCCAAAAAACGCCTGAACAAATGCCGTCCATGTGCCGCTTGGGATAAGCAAGCCCAATAAAACATAGATGAAAAACGCCGTAAATCCGCCAAAAGCAACAAGTTGTAAAATAAGCGAATGCTTCTTTAACCGTTCCCATTCTTGCTTTTTTTCAATTACCCCAAGCAGCATTTGTTTCGTTACTTCATCTATGTGAAGATCTTCAAAAAAACCTTTGCTCACAGCCGAATCCCCTCGTTTTTTCAGCAGCCTCTACTATAAATGTATGTACGAGCCTGGCAAATAAGAACAAAAAAACGAGGATCCGCCTCTATTTTTCCACATCCACCATTGGAATCTGCAGCACTTGTCCTTTATGAAGCTGCATACTTTCCAAATGGTTCCATTTTTTGATAATTTCCATTCCTTTATCACTTTGATAATATTTTATCGCGATACTGTATAGTGTTTCATTTTCTTGCACTGTATGCATAATCATTTTTGGCTTTTGTGGCTGCTTGTCTGAAGCACCGTTTTCTTTTTGCTCGCCTGACTGAGGACGGTCTTTTTTCTGCCTGTTAGATCCGCTTAACGGCGCCACAGGTTTTTCCTCGGCAGGAACAATATCAATTTGTTCGTAGCTGCCCGTCTCGCTGCGCGTGACAACAGTCACTGTCTTGGAATCATTATTCGTATAATAAATGAATATTAAAAACGGAAGAGAAATAAAAAACAGCACCAATAAACGGATAAGCGGATATTTTAACTTCCATTTCGCCCGCTTTTTCGCCTTCTTTTGTTTATGCACCTCTCTGCGCGACGGCAGCGACAGAACGTCCTCCTGTTTTTGTTCCGCTGACCCTCGCCATACTTCCTCTGCTTGTTCGTGCTGACTCACACACGATCGCCCCCGTCCTTTTGTTTCATGTTGCGAATATAATTAAGGCGAATATCGACCGCCAAAACAAAATCGATAAGAAAATGGGCAAAAATCGTCACCCAAAGGCTGTTTGTCAATTCGTAAATGTACCCAAGAAAAAAGCTTAACAAAACGACCATCGCAAATAAAAACAGCTTTTCCAAATAGCGCACGTGCAACAAAGCAAACACGGTGCTGGCGACAAACAAGCCAAAATGCGTCTGGATAACTCCGCGGAACAGCAGCTCTTCACTAAATGCGATCAATAAACATAAAAAAAAGATATGCGGAATTGACCGGTTTTCAAATATTTTTTCATTAATTCCCCCATCATCATACCAATGCTCCGGCAAATAACGTATTGACAAAAAATCGATGGATAAGACAATAACAGCACTTCCTCCGCCAAACATCAGCACTGTCGCGGCGTCAAAATGCCAAATTTTCCGGAATGCCGCAAGATCAAAAAGGAAAAACCCGGCGATAGCGGACATGATAATTAACAATAATTGGGTAACGTATAAATGAATGAGCACTTCACGGTCGCTCATCATGCGGATTTGTTCACTTTGCCGCCTCATCTTGACACGCCTCGCTTTAAAAGAAAATTCGCTTTAATTCCGTTTGCCAGCCATGAAAATGGAAATCCTGTTTCTCTTTCTCCACGCGCAAGTAGCCATCAAGCGGAAATCCGCACTGGTCGCAGCATAAATCCGGTTTATTCGTCAATGATTGCTGGAAAGCGCGAACGATGAACTCCCGCCGGCATGAACGGTGAAAAACCCATTTTATCATTTCTCTCAGCTTTTTTCGCTTCCATTGTCTGCGCGATTCGATCTTCTTCATTAGTTTTTCATACAAATCCGCAGCCTCTTGTTCCGTCAGCATCCGGGGGGAAGAAGCGACTCCTTCTGTTTCCAAAAAATATGTCAAAATCCGTTTCTGTACGTCTGTCAACGAACATTCGCTCATTTGCAGCTCCAGACTATTCGGTGCCGTGCCATATAATGACAAACTTTCGCATAACCGCTTCACTTGCACATCTGTCGGCAATTCTGTTTCCATAAGAGATTGTACCATGTCCTCATCGCCATGGGTATACAGTAAAATCGCAATGCTCTTGTTTCCATCGCGCCCCGCCCTTCCAATTTCTTGCAAATACGCTTCCATTTGGCCAGGCATATGAAAATGAATAACAAAACGAATATTTTCCTTATTCACTCCCATGCCAAATGCGCTCGTACAGCAAACAATTTCCAATTGGCCGCGCAAAAATTGCTGCTGGACGAGCATCCGCTGTTCGGAATCCATTCCGCCGTGATAGTAGGCGACCCGCTCGATTCCCTCCCCTTGCAGCTGCCGCGCCGCTGTTTCTGCCCATTGCCGGCTTGAAAAATAAATTAGCCCCGGGCCTTGCAACATTTTGACATAATCAAACAGCTTTTTAACTTTTTCTTGAACAAATTCCGTTTTTTCAACTTTGATCGCGATATTAGGCCTGTCAACAGAGTAAATGTGCCGGCGCAGCGGCTGAAGCTGCAAAATATGCACAATATCGTCCGTCACCTCCGGCGGCGCAGTGGCTGTCAGCGCCAAACAAGTCGGAGAGCCGAGGCGCTTGCGGATTTCCCCCAACTTTAAAAAATCAGGGCGAAAATCGTACCCCCACTGGGAAATGCAATGTGCTTCGTCGACGACAAACAAGGAAATGCGGACATTCATCAGCGCGTGAAGCAGCTGTTCCGACTGCAGCATCTCCGGGGAAACGTAAATAAAGCGAAATTCATGCAGCCGCTCGATCGCTTTTCTCTTTACTTCCGTTTCTAAAAAACTATTAAAAGCGATGACTCTCTTTTCCCCCCGTTGCCGAAGCTGCTGCACTTGGTCTTCCATCAGCGAAACGAGCGGTGAAATAATTAACACACTGCCTTTTAAAACATATGCGGGAAGCTGATAGCAAAGCGATTTTCCTCCACCGGTTGGCAGCATCGCCAATACATCATATCCGCGCAAAATGTCTTCAATAATTTCCCGCTGCCCTTTTCGAAAAGAGGAATAGCCGAATTTTTCGTAAAGCAACTGCTCTAATGTCACCACATTTCCCCTTCCTTTGCCAACACGAGGCGGATTTCAAAGTAGCTAACATCGTCAGCGATCGCATCGCGAATCACTTTTAATTTTCTCGTCCGCAACTTTCGCACCGTTTCCATAATTTTCTCCGCCTTCTTCTCATTGATAAACGGGCGAATGGAAAATTGCGGAATATTTGCCGCAATCTCCACCACATGGTCTTCAATGGTGCTTCTTTTTAAGCGGCGCAGCTGGGCGATTTCTTCAATCGACTTTCCGCGCAAAAGCCATTCATACGTTTTTCGCGTCGAAACCGTCAATGGTATAGGCAATGACAAATCGCGCATGAATTCATACAAAACGGAGGACCGTTTTGCTTCCGCTGTGGCCATCATATAATGCAGCACGTTTTGAAATTGAAAGTGAACGTATACCGGGTCTTTTTGCAAGAATGAAGCAATTTGCTCATCGGTCCAGCCGATGCGCTCAAAACTCGTCAAGCGCAACACAAACACCGTTGCTTCTTCTTCCGACACGGAAGAAAGAATGTCGTATATTTCTTCATAGAGCATTTGCGCCAATTCCCGCGCCGTTCTTCTTTGCGATAATAAATAACGCTTCACCCAGATGAATGTTTCCTCATGGCGATGAATCGGTTCAAAACGGGTGCGGTGAAGCACGTTGGATAACGTTTGGACAAGCAAAGACAGACGGTACCAAAACCATTTTTCCGATGCATGATACCGCCATCCGTTGACATGAACAGGAAAAAACGCGTGGCGCATCTGTTCATGAAGCAGCGTTTTTCCTGCTTCTGTCAACATATAGGAGCGGTTTTGCACAGGGGAAATCAAACCGTTTTCCAGCAATTGTTCGGCGAATGCCTCGATATCGTTTAACGTGACTTCTTTCCATGTTCCAAAAAAACGTTCCAACTGAAACCATTTGCTGTCTTGCAACGTTTGTGCCGATTTTTTTCCCGAAAACAGATGATATATCGCAGATAAAGACCGTTCCCCGTTAAAACGGTGTAAGCAAAATAACATCAGAAACAACGCATACCCGCCGTTCATTCGTGTTGCTCCTTTATCAACCGTTTAGTTAATATCATTGTAATTGTAACAAAAACATCCGCTAAGTTTCTCCCATAAAGTTTTCTCTGTTTAGAAAAACGAAAAATGGGAAATTGTAAAAATGGTTATGTACAACATCGCGATATCGTATTTTTTATATTGAAAAGTTGCCAAAACCGTCTTATTATAAGAAGTGAAGTTCATTTCCGAGTACATTGCACGGAGATGACCCATCCGTTTGAAATAGAATTTGAGGAGGTTTTTATTTATGCCAAAATATACGATTGTTGATAAAGAAACATGTATTGCCTGTGGTGCATGTGGTGCGGCGGCACCGGATATTTATGACTACGACGAGGATGGCATCGCATACGTAACGCTTGACGACAATCAAGGAATCGTGGAAGTGCCGGAAATTCTTATTGATGATATGATGGACGCATACGAAGGATGCCCTACAGAATCCATCAAAGTCGCAGACGAGCCGTTTGACGGCGATCCAAATAAATTTGATTGATAAAAACGCCCTCTTGTATGCAAATGCAAGAGGGTTTTTGTGTGTATGGGAACGACCGGAATGAAGCCTCTCCCGCAGCCCGCTCAGGCAGCAATGGATTTGCACAAACACGAATTTGGCTGAAATCCGCTGTCATATTATAATGAGATTTTGCCGACTGTTGGCCGAAAGAACGAAACATCAAGTGATATTTACATAGTTGCTATACTTCTACCTCTATTCTATAATAGAAACACATACATATATAAGGGAGGAACATGTTGTGGCGTTCGAAAATAAAGTTGTCGAAGCGTTTATCGAAATTCCGACAGGAAGCCAAAACAAGTACGAATTTGACAAAGAACGGGGCATTTTCAAACTGGACCGCGTCTTATACTCTCCAATGTTTTATCCGGCAGAATACGGATATTTGCAAAACACGCTTGCCTTAGATGGCGACCCGCTGGACATTTTAGTCATCACCACCAATCCAACATTCCCTGGCTGCGTGATTGATACACGCGTCATTGGTTATTTAAACATGATCGACAGCGGCGAAGAGGATGCGAAACTGATCGGTGTTCCTGTCGAAGATCCGCGTTTCGATGAAGTCCGTAGCATTGAAGATCTTCCGCAACATAAACTTAAAGAAATCGCTCACTTCTTTGAACGTTATAAAGATTTGCAAGGAAAACGGACGGAAATCGGCACATGGGAAGGTCCGGAAGCTGCCGCGAAACTTATTGATGAATGCATCGCCCGCTACAATGAAACCAAAAATAAATAACGGGAAAAACGCCCAAGTAAACAAACGATGGCTTGGGCGTTTTTTATTCCGGAAAATCCGAACATTTCGCGGTAAAAACGTTTACATTGGTATGACTTCTTATCATTCCATTGACAGATGGTGCTTTATTATGATAAATTATCAGAAATTTAAAATTCTTGTTAAAGAAAGGAGCTCACCATCGTGTTTCGCATTTTAGTTTCCGACGCAATTAGCGAAGAAGGATTAGCCCCATTACGAAAATCCGAACAAATTGAAATCGTACAAAAAAAGGTAACAGAAGTGGAAGATCAGCTTCATGAATTTGATGCCTTACTTGTTCGCAGCGCTACAAAAGTGACCGAAGAACTCCTTTCTAAAATGCCAAATTTAAAAATCATCGGGCGCGCTGGTGTGGGGGTTGACAATATTGATGTGGAAGCGGCAACAAAGCGCGGCATTGTCGTCATTAACGCGCCAAACGGAAATACGATTTCCGCCGCTGAACACACCTTTGCCATGATGGCCGCGCTTGTGCGCCATATTCCGCAAGCGCATATTTCTGTAAAATCCCGAGAGTGGAACCGCTCCGCTTTCGTCGGAACTGAATTGCAAGGAAAACATTTAGGCATTATCGGATTTGGCCGCATCGGCTCTGAAGTGGCCAAACGCGCCCGTGCGTTCGGTATGTTTGTTCATGTATATGACCCATTTTTGACAAAAGAACATGCAGAAAAACTTGGCGTATCGATTCATACACTCGATGAAGTGCTTGCCTGCTCGGATATTATCACTGTGCATACTCCATTAACGAAAGAAACAAAGGGGCTGCTTGGCGAAAAAAATCTGGCGAAAACGAAAAAAGGCGTATACCTCATTAACTGTGCCCGCGGCGGCATTATTGATGAACAAGCCTTAATTCCGTTTCTGCAAAACGGCCATGTTGCCGGGGTAGCTCTCGACGTATTCGAGCAAGAACCGCCGGGCGACCACCCGCTGTTTGCGTTTGACAATGTGATCTTCACGCCGCACCTTGGCGCTTCAACGGTCGAGGCGCAGCTGAACGTCGCCACACAAGTCGCTGAAGAAGTGCTGCAATTTTTAGAAGGAAAGCCAGTGACATCGTCTATTAATCTACCAACATTGTCAAAAGACGTGTATGAAAAAATTCAAGCATTCTACAACTTGGCGAAAAAAATGGGAACCATCGCATCACAATATATGAATATTCCTGTCCAAGAATTATCTGTTACATATGCGGGCACGGTTGCCGATTTAGAAACGACGTACATCACGCGCAGCTTGCTCGCTGGATTTTTGCGGCCTCGCGTCGCTTCGACGGTCAACGAAGTGAACGCGGCGATGATCGCAAAAGAACGCGGCATTACGTACGGGGAAAAATTTTCTGACGAAACATACGGTTACGCCAACTGCCTCTCTCTTACCGTGCATGGGGAAAACAAAACATTTACGATCAAAGGCACACATATTCCAAACTATGGCGACCGCATTGTCCATTTCGACGGATTTACGATCGATTTCGCTCCTGAAGGGCATCTTCTTTACATCCAGCACCAAGATCGTCCGGGAATGATCGGAAAAGTTGGAAATATTCTCGGCGAACACCAAATAAACATCGCCACAATGCAAGTCGGACGCCAGCAAGCTGGCGGAAAAGCAATTATGATGCTTTCGCTAGACAAACCGATTGATGATGCCTTGCTTCAAAAATTAACAGAAATTGAGGACATCGAAACAGTAAAAAGAGTGGAAGTGTAACATTTCATTAAAAAGGCTTCTGGTTACCTAAAAATAAAGGAGAACACATATTTATCATGGCCAATATGTGTTCTCCTTTTATCTTTTATGAAACTTAAGCATCCGTTCAACATAAAAATGGAAGTAAAAAGGCATGTTAACGCCTTCTTTTATTGAACAGAAACGGCCTACCCAAAGCGAGTAGGCTTAATCGAGTGAGTGTTTTTAGTCAAGAGTAAACCAAAGTTCGTCTGGTTCTCCTCGATGCCAAACAATTGTAGGTTGATCGTTTTCATTTATTAAGAAAGCAACCCAGCCTGCATTTTCCCCACCTGTGTATAATTCAGCTCCAAATTCTGGGCTTGGTGTAACTACAGGAGCATATTTATATATTGTTCCTGACTTGCTGACAGCTTCAAAATCTATATTGCTAACATAGAAAGAACCTTGCTGAACTTGAAGGGCTTTTATTTTAAATTTAGCTAAAATATACTTCATTCCGGCTGGTGCTGGCTCATTAAACATATTTTCTGCTTGAATCATTTGCCATGCTTGGTCTCCATCTAAAATCACATCAATAAGCTGAAGTTCGTATTTCAGTTGACCATTTATATAATCTTTGCTTTTTTGCCCAATAACGGTTTTCCCTAAAGGTGCTGGATTAAGGCGGGCGTTCACCGCAAATGATTTATCTATCGTCCGAGCAAAAAATACTGAAAATTGAGCCCTTGTGACACTGTTATTCGGTTTGAACGTTCCATCTTCGTATATTTTTGTGATTCCGTTAGCGGCTAACGCATTAACTGCTCGGAACGTCTTTGTGTTTTTATCGACATCCCACACATAGCCAGTATACTCTCCTTTTAAGTCATAAGCTTCAAGCAACGCAATTGCCATATCTCCGCGCGTTAACGGTTTATGCGGATTAAAATATGTGCCTTTCGGAAAAATTCCTTCATCGACAACAGCGGCAATCGCATTATATGCTTCCTTATCCAGATTTTTAATATCTTTAAAACCTGGATTCGGACGATTAGACGTATTTAAACCTAATGCTCTCGTGATCATTATCGCTGCTTGCACTCGTTTGACGGGTTCGTTTGGCTTAAATGTGCCATCGTTATACCCTTTGATAATCCCTTTGCTGCTTAAAAACTCAATCTCTGCTTTTGCCCAAAAATCTTCTGGAACGTCTTTAAACTTTGATTTAGCTTCCGTTACAACCCCTGGAAAAACTATTGAAACCAGTAAAGAAAAAACAAGAATAAAACTATAAAACTTCCTCATAACGCATCCCCCATTTTATACTTCTACTTTTACAAAATATCACAGTTGCATTAAAAATTTTGTCGAATATTGCAAATAAACCAAAAATTATTCCGAAGGGCTTTTCACATAAATCATCTTCATCGTCCGCATGGAAAAACGGATATTTCAGGAGCATTTTTCGTTTGGAATGTTTTTCACATTGACATCCTCCCAATACATAAAAAAAGCCCCTCTCCTATGAGAAGGACCTTTCTGCCTCATCAGATGCCTGCTTTTCTTGTTATCTACTAGTAGCGACATAACTAATTACTTTTTTCAAGTGGATGATGTCGCAAAACTAGAGCAAAAACCCAAAGTGATGCATAAGAAACAGCATAACACCATACCGACGAAATCCATACCATTGCGGCTGTTCCGTTTCATTGCTCTTTAGCTCGTTAAATAACCCGTTCCATCCCGCGGCGAAGCCCAAACAGCCATAGCTGCTAAAAGACAGCCATGGGCATCTTTCCGTTCCTCGCTACCGCGGCAGTTGATGGGAGAAATCCATAGGATTCCCGCTTGTTCAGCTGTTGCCGGACCTTTTCACTGCCATATGCGGCATCGCCTATTGCACATTTTCATCCAAGCGGAACTGCTTTTCTTTCGCCTTTTTCAAATGTCATGATCTCCGTGTAACCGACGCTTTTCGCTAGCGCAACCGCTTTGTCATAATCCGCTCCAACATGTTCAGGAACGTGCGCGTCGGAGGAAAGGACAATTGGAATCCCTTTATCATAGCACATTTGCAATAACCGTTTATCCGGGTAAAGCTCGCCAACCGGTTTGCGCAATCCGGCGGTGCTAATTTCCACACACGTTTTTGAATTGGCAAGCGCTGTTGTGGCGCGGTCATATTGCTCTAATAAAAATTCTTCATCCTCTGGAACATATTTAAAAATTTTGACTAGATCGATATGGCCGATAATATCAAATAAGTTCGATTCGGCTAAGGTGACGACTTGGTCAAAATATTTGCGGTATGTATCATATAAATCACGGCGCTCCCATTCTTTCCGATATTCCGCCAAATCAATGCCGAAATCATCCACCCAGTGAATGGAGCCAATCACATAATCAAAATCGTATGACTGAATAAATTCCGCCATCTCTTTATGTTTTCCCGGCGTGTAATCCATTTCGATGGACATTTTCACATCAATTCCGGCATCCCACGCTTCATGGAAAAGCTGGACATAATCTGCCATGTCATAATAGCGGCGTTCGTCCACCCATGGATTCGACAAAATATTTTTCGTTTGGTAAAAATGATAGGCATGTTCGGAGATGCCGAAATGTTGAATTCCTTTGCGCGCCGCTTCATCGGTAAATTTGCGCAAATAGTCGAGCGTCAGCGTTCCGCGCTCCAAATGATTATGATAGTCTGTTAACAACGATGATCGCCTCCCACTATTTTCTATCATTATATCGCACGAAAATGGGAGAGGACAACAACTTTCACGAATTTTCGCAACATCACCCGGTCAACCCGATCATAAATAACAGCCGGATGCAGACAGCCATCCCTGCCACCACCAGCAAACGTCTCATCACATCGCCCATCTTCATTCATCCTCCTTGTTGTTCTTCCGACATATATGTATTATGTCAAAAAAGAAGCAAATAGAACTTCATTTTTGCCGCGCTTATCTTGCCGGCGAAGTTGCCACAATCGGGTTCGGGCCGACGGGCACAGCAATTTTCTTGCCAAATATATATGGACCGATCCGTTTGACATTCCCGCCCATCAGCGTCACGGAACGAAAGCCAAACTCTTTAGCGGTAAGCAAAATCGCCTCAACCATCCAGCATGTCAATGGAGAGACGTCAAGCTGCGAATCTAGGGCAAAGCGAATAGCGACGTTATCTTGCTGCACATCCACTTTCTCAATATGGACCCCTTTCGGAATCGCTGAACGCATCGATGCATCCACATCTTTTTTCATTTGTGTTAACGCCTCGAAAAACGTCTGAAAACGCTGCGGCGACGGAACAAGAAATACCGGGTGCGACGGACTTTGCTGATATAAATAATACGCCCGTTTCTTATCGGAAAGTTTCAGCGTTCTGACATAACCGCTGCGGCTTAGCTCCACTCCTTCCTTATTTTCAGTGAAAAAGCGAATTTTCTTCCCACCCATCCAACGCACCGTTTCTTCAATGCTTGATAAAAACATCGTTTCGCTCGTCAACCCTTCGGAAAACACCGGATGTTGTTTGGATACGCGAACCGTCCAGACTTGCTTGTTATCACGAGAAGGCTCCATCGTCACCCCATTGAGCAAACGCTTCGAAACTCCCCATATTTGTTCATCAATTTTCGTTTTCGCCGTCTCAAGCTGCTGTTTTACCGATTCATACTTTCTCACCGGGACGCTAAGCGGAATAACCACTTGTGACTGGGCATCAGGCAACCCAACTACCACAATGTTTTGTCCGTTCAATGCTTCTTCTGTCACAATGCGCGATGGAATGTCATCGTATTCATTTACAGACAAAAGCGGTCGGCTCTCACCGGAATGCTCTTCGGCCTGTAACGTGATAATAGGTTTATCCGCTTTTTCCGCTTTTTCTTCCTGCCCTCTTTTCATCGGAAAGTCTGGCACGCTAAGAGCAACAACGAGCATGGCGGCAATGACCGAGGCGAGCGATGGAAGAAACCACGCTTTCAATCGTGCTATTTTTCTTGCTTTCACCAACTGTCGGTACACTTCTTCTTTCGAACGATGATCCTTTATCATCGGCAATTGTTGCAACGCATGCTGGATGCATTCATCATTCCATGGAAATTTTTTCACGTTGTTTTCCTCCTTTCGCTGCTTCTTCCTCCATGTACCTTTTTAACACTTTTAATGCACGGTGTTGCGTCGTTTTTACTTTGCTTTCCGTCCATCCTAACGTTTCTGCCGTTTCCGTTATCGATAAACAATGAATAAAACGCAGTATAATCACAAGCTGCTGATCAACGGTGCAACGTTCTAAACAGCGGTACATCAGCTGAATTTCTTCTTTTTGAATCGCAATTTCCTCGGGGAGCGGTTGAATATCGCAAAGTTGGGCGTCATTCCAATCAAACTTTTCCGATATTTTCCGCCGCCAACTTTTTTGTTTGCGAAAAAAATCGATGGCCACATGCCGCGCAATGGATAACAGCCATGTTTTTTCACTGCTTTTCCCGTTAAACCGCTTATACGAACGCAATACTTTTATATATACTTCCTGAACGAGATCTTCCGCCTGTTCTCGATTTCGCACCATATAAAATAAAAAATTAAAAATGTCATCATGATATTTTTCGTACAACTCCTCAAAGACGGAGTCCATCCTTTCTCCTCCCCATTCTACTTACATCTGTCGATTTGACAAATCATTTTGTCACAACTATCATAAAGTTTTTTAACGAAAAAAGGAAGAATATTTACGGAATATTCTTCCTTTTCGCGCCTCCATATGAATCTATAAGTGCAATTCGAGCGGAAAAAATAAATCTTTTGCGGTCTTTTTCACTTCTTCTTCCATACGATAATCGTAACTGATTAATAGAGAAGTAGCTGGGCCTGATGAGGCGAAGAGCGGCAGCGCGCAGGAGCACGATGAAGCGGAAAGGCCGTTAGCATGAAGCAGCTGCTGCAGTTCGTAATAAATTCCTTTCGAACCAACCGGCACAAGCTCATAAATGCCAGTTTGTCTTAACAGCTCCCGAAATAAAGAAAGAGAAAGGATTCGCTCTTTGCGCTTTAATACTTCATCGCCGACAAGCGGCTCCCCAATCACGGCAAATTTGGCATCCGGCGGGGTGATCCCGATCCGTTTCCGCTCTGCTTGTATCATACCGACAACCGTTATGCCAATGGCGGACTGCAATGTCGGAAAGTTGGACTCACTGCTTCCGATAATCGGAACATCGATGCGCAATTCCTCACACGTCTGGCGAATGCCGTTGCAAAGTGTTTCCCATGCTTCGTCATCCACGAAATTTTGCAGCACCACTGCGTGCGGCTTCGCTCCAACGCTCAATACTTCCATAAACGCAACGCGCGCAGCAAAATATGCCACGACATCATACGGAGCGCTTACGGCATCCATCTCTTTCTCCCCAATTGCCGCTGAGCTATCCGCTGCCACCACTAATTCCGTATCATCATATAGCGGCAAAAACAGCACATCACGCATATGTCATCTTCTCCAATTTGCTTTATTTTTTGTCATCCTTGTCGCGAAACACGATCGCGCTCCGTTCATATTCGACATCTTTTACTCCTAAACGCGTGTTAATGACGCGGGCGGCAGCAAAAAAGTAATCAGACAAACGATTCACGTATTGTAGCACAATTTCGTTTATCGGTTCCGCTTTGCTTAATGAAACGATGCATCGTTCCGCTCTTCTTGTTACCGTGCGGGCAACATGAAGCGCCGCTGCAGCCGGAGAGCCGCCGGGCAAAATAAATTTTTCCAGCGGCGGCGCTTCTTTAACATATTCATCGATGCGCGTTTCCAAAAACGCCACCATCTCCGCTGTTACTTTGTACGGAAGTTTTCCATTCACAATCGCCAAATCGCCGCCGCAGTCAAATAATTCATGTTGGATTTTTTGCAATTCAGCGCAAATATCCGGAAACTTTTCCTTATCTAACAGCGCCAGCGCCTGCCCGACAAACGAATTCGCTTCATCAAGCGTGCCATACGCCTCCACGCGCAGATGGTCTTTATCGACACGGCCGCCGATTAAGCTCGTTTTCCCTTTGTCGCCTGTTCGCGTATATAGTCTCATATCATCTTCCCCCTTATTTCATTCGTTCTGCTAATCCGCACCAAACGCGGTCAACGCGGTCGCAAAGCTGCGCCAACTGCTGGTAGCACCAGCCGGTTACATCGCGCCATAATCGTTCCTCTTTTTCCACCGGAACAATCCCTTGCGTAATATCAGAGCCAATCCACACAACCGTTCGGCTGGCACCTTGTTGTTCCCATTCATGCCATATTCGAAACATGCGCTTCCAATGCGCTACATCGGGAATGCGGCGAATCGCCGCTTCCAATCCTTCGAACACGACAATTCGTTCGCGCATATTCACATCCGGCTCGCCATATTCCCGCTCATATCCGTTACACCAAACAACATCTTTCCGTTCTTCAACTCGGTAGTAAGCGCGCGCCCATTTTCGCTTTCCTTGAAAAGCACCTCCGACAATGAAATGCATCGTTTTTTCTCCTTCCACCTCTCGTGCGTTGATTGCAAGGTAAATCCGCCGCCAAACGGCACGGTCCATTCCCAAAACGGCCGCTCTTGCGGAGCATAGCGCTCCAATATGCAGCGAATCGGGCCGCCATGCGTGACGACAGCGACATGCTCGGCATTTGCTTGCTCAGCCAGCAGCACCGTTTGTTCAAGCGCTTCTTCCACCCGCTGGCAAAAAGCTTGGTAGCTTTCTCCGTTTGGCGGCGCCACCGCCAGCGGCGAACTCAGCCATTGCCGGTATTCTTTTATTTCTTTCAACTCTAAAAACGTTTTTCCTTCCCAATCGCCAAAATGCATTTCCCGCCACTGCGCCATTTCGTATTTGCCACCGCCATAGTTTCTAAATAAAAGCTCGCGCGTCTGCTTACAGCGGAGCAAATCGCTCGACACCAGCAAATCGACAGGCTTAAACAGCGACAAGTCTGCTTGGAGAAGCCGCGTTTTTTCCTGTTCGGCAAGCGGCACATCCGTATGCCCGATGTATCGCCTTGCTTGATTTTCCGGCGTCATCCCGTGACGGATTAGCGTAATAGCCAAACTATCAGCCATAGCCACGTCTCCGCCCCCTCAACAAACGCCCCAAGTGTATCGCCAGTAATGCCACCAAATTGTTTTTCAAAAAATAAACGCGCGACGAAAGCAGCCCCCATCGTTCCGCACATGAGCAAAACGATCGTTTTGAAAGCAGAAACGGCTGCGATGCATACACACGCAAGCAGGCAGCCGCCGATCGCAGCCGCCACATGCGCGTCATGGCGATCGATATGTTTCCGAAAAGCCGCGGCCATGCCGGTTTGCTTCGCGGGTTTTCCATAAATAAGCAGCCATGTCATCGCAGTTCTTGAAAGCAGTGGAATGGCAACAATAAGAAACACGTCAAGATGGGAACATATTGTTTCAAACATGAATAAAAAGCGAAACGAAAGCAAGCATAAAACGGATAATACCGCAAACGCTCCGACGCGCGAATCGCTCATAATTTCTTGGCGGCGCTCTATATTCCGATACGAAAAAAACGCGTCGCTTACGTCCATCCAACCATCGGCGTGCAATCCGCCCGCCAGCCAAACAGATAGCCACAGGAGAGAAAGCGCAAGAAACAACGGCGAAACGGAAGAAAAGGAGGAAAACATGAAATATGCCAACGCTTCGGCGCCGCCAATCAGCGCTCCGACAAGCGGAAACGTGCGGACAGACCAGCGCGCTGTCGCATCGTTCCAATCGATCTGCTTCCAAATTGGGATCACCGTCAAAAATTGTACAGATAATAAAAATCCGCTCCAAACCGTTTTCATAAACATGATTCTCCTTTTTTGACAACGGCGATGCCGTTTTGTGCTAAAATGGCCACTTGGGCGCTGGAGACAATTTGTTGGTGAAGCCAGCCGAGCGTTTTCATAAAATGGTATGTCCCTAAATCATCCGGCACCCCTCCCGAAAACAATTCATTGGAGACAACAATCAGCGCTCTGCTCGCGTTTTCTAATTGCTGCAGCGTCTCCCACATTTTTCTTGCCTTATCAAAACAAACCGTTTCCTTTTGCCAGCTTTCATCAACAAACAATTCATTGGCAAGCCAGTTCGTTACACAATCAAGCAAGATGACATCGTTTTTCGTGAAAACAGAAATGAGCTTGTCCAGCTGCACCGGCTGCTCCCATGTCACCCATTTCACCGCTTGTTTCTGGCGCTGTTTTCGGTGATGAGCAATCCGCTGTTTCATTTCGTCATCAGGCGCCCGTGCTGTTGCGATATAATGTAAAGCACTTTCCGGCGCTGCCAGCTTTTGCACATAAGTTTCCGCAATCCGGCTTTTCCCGCTCCGGACGCCGCCGCTAATAAACACGATCATTGCGCCCACCGCCTTAGCGCTTGCAGCAATTGATCGTTTTCTTCCTTCGTCTTCACCGCTAAACGCAAATACTTGCCGTCAAGGCCGCGGAAATTCATCGTATGGCGCGGCACCATTCCTTCCCGTAATAAATGATAAAACAGCGCTTCCGTGGAGCGGTTTGGCAGCCGCAATAAGTAAAAATTGACGACAGACGGCGAAACGTAGTACCCATAGCCCCGCAAAATTTCCGCTATCCGCTCTCGTTCGGCGGCAATCATCCGTTTCGTTTGCGCGACAAACTCGTCCATCGGCAAAAAATGCAACGCCAGCTGCTGGGCTACCTTGCTAACGCTCCATGGCGGCTGCAACGCTTTTGCTTGCGCGATGATCTCCTCATTGGCGACCATATAGCCGATGCGCGCCCCAGCCAAATGGTGGATTTTCGTTAATGACCGCAACACAATCAGATGGGAAAAACGGCCGATCCACTGCAATGCAGTAAATCCATCCGCCCAAAAATGGTAAAACGCCTCATCGATGATGACAAATGTTTTCGCCTTTTCCGCCGCCATAAGCAATTCATACAATTCTTCTTCGGCCATTACCGTTCCAGTTGGATTGTTTGGATGGCATAAAAAGAAAGCGTCAACATCTTTTAATAACATCGTCAACTCGCTTAATTCATATTTCCAGCTTTTCTCTTCATTCGTGACAAGCGAAACGATCTTGCAGCCGTGCGCTTCACAAGCACGGCGATATTCCGAAAACGCCGGTTCTGCGATGCCGATCCGCTTTTGTGAAAATAATTGCCCTAACAAATAAATGCATTCCGAAGCACCGTTGGTCATTAAGATGCACCCGGGGGAAATTCCTTCAGCGCGCGCCAAGAAATCGACTAACGGCACGGCGTCCGGGTCCGGATATTCCATCGCCCAGCGGCGAAAATCGGCTTGTGTCGGCCAAAGCGACAGCGGCAGTACATATGGATTGGTGTTGACACTAAAATCGACGTATGTCGCCGGAAGCGGAAGCCCAAGCTGCTGATACAATTGCCGAGGGTTTGCCCCATGCGCTGGCCAATTCAATTATCATCCCCCCTATGAAAAGCAATAGCGCAAACGATAAAACCGTCACAATCATAATCCGCACCGCTTGGCGAATATGCTCTTTGTTCAACGGAACGAGCGGATCGCCGATCGCCGGCCGGCGGGAAACGACTCCTTTATACGTATTCGTTCCGCCAAGCTGCACGCCAAGAAGCGCAGCCATCGCCGCCTCCGGCCATCCGCTGTTTGGGCTTGGGTGCTTGCTGGCATCGCGAAACAGCACGTGAAAGCAATGGCGCATTTGCCTGCCGCCATAAACCAATATCATCACCATCGCTGTCAAGCGAGCCGGCACATAATTGACAACATCGTCCAAGCGGGCGGACGCCCAGCCAAATTCGCGATACGTATCATTTTTATAACCAAGCATGGAATCGCACGTGTTCACCGCCCGGTAAAAAAGCGCCAATGGCGCGCCGCCGATGAAAGCGTAAAACAGCGGCGCGGTAATGCCATCGCTCGTATTTTCCGCCACCGTTTCCACACAGGCGCGCACGATTTCCGGTTCGCCCAGATTTTCGGTATCCCTGCCGACAATCATGCTTAATTCACGCCGCGCCTTTTCCATGTCTCCCTGTTCCAAAGGGATAAGCACATTCCAGGCAGCTTCCTGCAAACTTTTCGTGGCGATCGCCGTAAAAATAAGGACTGCTTCGACGAGCACGCCAAACAGCAATGAAAGCGAATAACTGATAGATACAACAAAAAATGCCAGGCTGTAAGCGATCCCCGTTACCGCCACGGCGGCGGCAATGCCTTTTGCGCGCCGATGTTTTCCTTGATTCAGTCTTCGATCTAAAAAGGCTATCAACGATCCGAGCGCGCGCACAGGGTGCGGGAGCCAACGAGGATCGCCAATCAGCGCATCAAGCAGCAATGCCAGCGCAATCGCAAAAAGATGGCTCATGATGATTTCCTCCGCTGCTGATAGCGGCGCAACGCTTCTCTTGTCGCCTCATAAACGGTGCGCCCTATCGCTTTCCCGATCGGTGTGATCGTTCCAGCATATGGAAAAATCTCCCCCGTTTGCGTTGCGGCAATCGCGATGCAATCCGTCGATGTTCCTGTTGCATAGCTGTTTGTCTCCGGATCGGTAATTTTTTCATCGTATAGCGCTTTTGTTTTCGCTTCCGTCGCCGTCATTACTGCTTGCACATAAGCTGCCTCTGTTAAATTCCCGTCAATGAAGACGATAATGTTGATCGTGCCAATTTTTTGATCGAGCCGCGCCCGTTTCCTCGCTTGTGCGGCATCGACGGCGTTTCCTACCCCAGCGGTGACGACGGTCCAGACGGAAAACGCGCCATGATTTTCATACGTGCAGACAGCATCTTCGACCGAAACCGCGGTCATCATTCCAATCGTTTGCTGGACGGGAAAGCCGCGGCGCCGCAAATAATGTTTCATCTCTGTTTTCGCATCTTCGCAATCATAATCTTTAGAAACTTGGCGATTGACAAAATGGGTCGCCCATTGAAATCCCGATCCGACAAGCGCCGATGATAGCACTTTCAGCGGCGAGGACGCGCTGATGGCGATGCAGTCCTCCAATGTTGCCCACATAAACCGTTCGCGCAGCTCGCCGCGTTGCAAGCGAGGAAACTCCCATTCGCGCAAAAACGCCATGAGCGGTTTGGAGACAGTTGGATGCGCTTGCCTGCTTACCGGCGCATGGAATACAGAATTTAACAGATCACGCTCCATCAATTCCTCTGGTGCCCCTTGCGCGACTACCTCGCCGCTTTTTAGCATTAAAATCCTGTCGCAATATAAGCTCGCCATGTTGATATCATGAAAAATCGCGACAACGGTGAGCGTTCTTTCTTTTGCCCATCGGACAAGCTGGTCCAATAGCTTGATTTGCTGGGTAATGTCCATATGATTCGTCGGTTCATCCAGCAGCAAAAGCCGGGGCTGCTGTGCAAGCGCCCTCGCTAAATAAACGCGCTGCCGTTCTCCCCCGCTCAAACGGTCAATTCCTTCTTCTGCCTTTTCCGTCAGCCCGACTTCTTCAATTGCCGTTTTCACCGCTTGCTCATCTTCCGCCGTCCATGCTGGAAACAGTCCGCTTTGATGGGCGTATCGTCCAAGTTCCACCGTTTCTTTCACCGTATATCCGAACGCTGTATCCATTGTTTGCGGAAGCACTGCGGCAAAGCGCGCCCATTCTTTTTGCGAAAAAGCGTGCAGCGGCCGGCCGTTCACCGCGATGCTCCCGCTTTGTAGCGGCAGCTCTTTGCTTAACAGCTTCAATAATGTCGTTTTCCCGCTTCCGTTCGGCCCTAAAATCCCAAATATTTCTCCTTTCTCTACGGCAAACGTCACATCATGAAGAACCTGTTTGCGATGATAGCGGTAAGACACGTTGTTCACTTCAAGCACATTCATCACGTCTTTCTTCTCATTCTTCGGAAAAATAACAATGCAAATAAAGGAGCGCCAATCAATGACGTTATCACGCCGATTGGCAATTCTCGCGGCGAAATAATCGTTCGTGCCAATAAATCGGTAAGAACGAGAAACGCGCCGCCGTACAATAAGGAAAGCGGCAAAAGGAGACGATGGTTCGGGCCGCAAACGAGGCGAACCATGTGGGGAACGACCAATCCGACAAAACCGATCGTCCCCGAAACGGACACCGCCGCGCCGGTCAGCAGCGAAGCGCCCGTTAAAACGATCACTTTCCGCTTCGCCACATCGACCCCGATGTGCATGGCGGCCGACTCTCCAAAAGCGAAGGCGTTCAATTCGCGCGCATTGAAAAGCAGCAGCATTACTCCAACGAGAAAAAACGGAAGCATCATCATCGTATATTTCCAGCCGCGCATCGCTACGCTTCCCATTAGCCATGTGACAATTTGCCGCAATTCTTCTCCGGTCAGCGCGATCATTAAGGAAATAAGCGCGCTGAAAAACGCCCCAAACATAATGCCAACCAAAATGATCGTTTCTACAGACATTTTCCGTTCCACCGCCCGCGTAAACAAAAGAACAAGAACAAGTGTTGCGAGGCCGAATAGAATGCTGACAATGGGAAGGGTAAATGTGCCAAATAGCGGCAATTGAATGTTGCAAAAAATGACAAAAACCGCGCCGACAGAAGCGCCTGACGACACGCCGAGCGTATACGGGTCAGCAAGCGCGTTTTTCAATAATCCTTGAAACGCTGCTCCCGCAACCGCGAGCGAAGCGCCGACAAAAAACGCCAAAACTACGCGGGGAAGGCGGATCGCCATCACAATTTGCACAAAATCGCTAGGAATATCGTCTGGCAATGTGAAGCCAAACCATTGTGATAAAAAGATCTTTATAATAGCAGAAAAGGGAATCGATAGAGAACCTATCGATATCCCTAACAAGAGCGAAATGATAACAACCGTTATCGCCGCTGCGTACATCAGTATTTCATTTGAAAATATCCGGATAAATTGCTTTTGCAAGTTCCTCTACTCCTTCGATCAAGCGCGGGCCCGGACGGCTTACTAAATCTATATTTACATCATACACCCGTTTGTTTTGCACGGCCGGGACATCTTTCCAAGCGGGACGGTCCAACACTTGCTTCGCTCCGCCGTATGTCGTAATAATGACATCCGGCTTGTATGCGACCGCCTTTTCTTCCGTGACCATCGGCCATCCTTCTAAATCACCGGCAACATTTTTCGCGGAAATCGCTTGAAGCATCTCATCCATAAATGTCCCTTTTCCGGCAGTATAAATTTGTGGCGGCGGCGATACTTCCACCCATACTTTTGCTTGATCGCTCTCTTTTATTTGTTTGGCTTTGTCTTTTATCTCTGCTAATTTGGTTTTCATATTATCTACGATTTCCTGCGCTTTCTCGGCAGTCCCAGTCGCCTTGCCAATCAACCCGATGGAACCGTATACATCCGCAAATGATTTCGCATCATTGACCACCAATACAGTAATGCCTGCATCTTTTAATTGCTGAAGTCCGTCCTTTGAATTATGCGCTCCTGACGCATGAGCAAGCACTAAATCTGGCTTCAGCGAAATAATTTTTTCCACATTAAACTCCATTCCGCCGATTTTTTCCTTCTTTTTCACATCCTCCGGATAGTTGTCAAAATCGCTGACGCCGACGATTTTATCGCCAAGTCCTAACGCATAGGCAATTTCCGTGTTGCTTGGGATTAAAGAAACGATTTTTTGCGGTTCTGACTTAATTGTCACTTCTTCCCCTAATCCATCTTTCACCGTTACCGGAAACGCTGCTTGCTCCGCTTTTGGCTCCTCTTTTTGCGCAGGCTCTTTGCTTGCGTTTTCCCCGCTGCAGCCAAACATGAGGCCAAATACCAGCGCAAATACAAGGAGCATCACATACCGTTTCCATTTTTTCATCTTTTGTTCCCCCTTCCTTATTTGTGTAAAAAATAAAAAAACTCATTCCTACCGCGGAATGAGTGAGAAACGGCAATAAATGAACATACAAAGGCAGCCACCGTTGCCGTTTCCTCATCTCACCCCCCGAAGATAGGAAACAGTAAGCGAACAAGGCAGGTCTACTGACTCATGCTTCATCCTACTCTGAGCCTTCCCATACGGCAAACGGCGCTTGCCATTCCACCGTACAGTGGTCCTCTCATTTCGTCAGCATTTACAGTTGCGGGGACAGTTCTGGATTTTCACCAGATTCCCTATTAAGCCATGAAGAGCGCATCGCTCTGTTCGGCACCTTGCCGCTGCTGTATAAAATTGTCGAACAGTTGACAGTTATAATGTTAATCGAAGAGAAAAAGTTTTGCAATAAGAAAATAAGGCATCGCTTGCAAACAAACACAAAGCCGCCTTATGCCGGGCGGCGATAAGCTTAATGGTTATATAACGCTCAAACACAAACCCAACGTCTTTCACCGTATATTTTGTTTTCGCATCGACAAGCCATTGAAACGCGAGTTCATTTACTGCTTTGAAATCCGCCAAAAAATTATTTGTGTCATTTTTCATGATTATGCTGTTTTTGCAGAAAGCAATTATCGCAAATAATAGTT
Source organism: Parageobacillus thermoglucosidasius (assembly GCF_001295365.1). GTDB lineage: Bacteria > Bacillota > Bacilli > Bacillales > Anoxybacillaceae > Parageobacillus > Parageobacillus thermoglucosidasius. The sequence goes on from NZ_CP012712.1 coordinate 3,245,633, forward strand.
TCTTGATTGAGGAAAGCAGTGATTTCTACCATTCCTCTATACGATGGGTATCTCATGCGCACATAGATAGGTTCATTTTTTTCGATCGGCTTTCCACAAACAGAACAAGTTGGGGATAAAGAAAACATGCGGTTTTCTCCTTTCGTGTTTCCTTTCTGTTAAAATATACGCAACAAAAGGGCGGCAAGTTTCAGCGCGGAATAAAAAGGTTGGTCATTTTATCGCAGCGGCGATCTCGCCATGCGAATATATGTATGGCGCTTGCCGCGGATGGCGATGGAATATGTCATGATGTTCTCAGGAATCGCGATGCCGTGGTAGCCAGCATCACCGATATGGTACAGGTCAGCGCCGGCCATTTTGCTTGCAAGCGCGATTTGCCGGATGGTACCTTCATCGGCCCCTTCTTGGCTCGTGCCGATCGTAAGCATCACCAACGCCTTATGTTCATGGGCAATCCGAACCAATTGTTCTGTTTTTTCTAATGTTACTCCCGGCACAGTCCCCGGTGCTGGCATAAGAATGATGTCGGCGCCAGCATGAATAAAACGCGCAACCACTTCTTCGGATACAATACTGGCTCCCGTTTCGTTGGCAACCCCTGCTGCGTGCATCTTTCCCGCGATAATCAGGCCTTCTTCCCCAAAAACGGCACGGGCTGTTTCAATCGCGCGGACAATTTCATCATTGGTTACCCCTGTTTTCGGATTTCCGGTCAGGCAGATAAAATCAAAACCTAGGCGTTTTGCTTCTAGCAATGATTCTTCTGTTGCCATTCTTCCTTTTGGAAGAGAAGCAAGTTTTTCAAGCTGTTTCGCATTTGGGTCAACCGGCTCTAAATTGATGCCGACTGGCCGCCCCGTTAACTGCTTCAGCCGCTCCACTATTTGATTCGACTCCTTTGCATCCAATCCATTTACCATTGGCTGGAACACATCAAACATGTTCAATAGTATTAAATCCGCGCCAAACGCCGCCACCAATTCTGCATTCGTCACTTCCGGATAAAGCGGAGCAACAGAACCGATCACTTCCGCGACAATGGTTCTTCCTTCCGCTGCCTGAATTGATTGTTTCAGCTCTTTTCCGTTCATACGGCGAAAATCCGAAGCGCTACAGTCCAGCAACCGCTTCATTTGCCTGTTCCTCCTTCATCTACCGTAATATTTCTATGGAATAGGCGTTCCAGCTCTCTTCTTTCGCTGAAAAAAGCTGGAACGCTTTTCTTTTTGGCTATAGCTTTTTCAGTTCACTGGCGACAAATTCGACATCGGTGCCGACAATGACTTGCACATCCGTTTGATTGAGGCGGATCACGCCTTTTGCGCCAAGCCGTTTCAATTCCTCTTCATTGACTTTGGCAACATCTTTCACTTTTAAGCGCAGGCGTGTAACACAATTGTCAATTTGCGTGAAATTTTCTTTTCCGCCTAATGCTTCCATATATTTTACAGCAAGAGCTTCGTATTTGGCGCCCGCCTTGACTGCATCGCTGCCGGCAAGTTCTCCTTCTTCCTCATCTTCCCGCCCCGGCGTTTTCAAGTCCAGCTTTGTAATAAGGAAATAGAATACAACGAAATAGACAATCGCATAAACGATTCCTTGGATAATTAACAAATAAGGTTTTTGGGCAATTCCAAAGTTTAAGAAGAAGTCAATCGCACCGGCTGAGAACGTAAATCCGTGATGAATGTCAAGCGCCGTTGCGATCGCCAGCGAAAGCCCCGTTAATACGGCGTGCACGACATAAAGCAATGGCGATAAAAACATAAATAAAAACTCAATCGGCTCGGTAATTCCCGTTAAAAAGGCGGTGAGCGCCACGCTGATGAGTGCACCTGATACTGCTTTGCGCCGTTCTTTTTTTGCTGCCGCAATCATTGCGAACGCGGCGGCCGGAAGACCGAACATCATAATTGGGAAAAAGCCCGCCATGAAAATGCCGGCATCTGGATCTCCCGCGAAGAACCGCCATAAATCTCCTGTTTTTCCGTCATACTCGCCAAATATAAACCAGACAAAGTTATTTAATACATGATGCAATCCAAGCGGAATGAGCAATCGGTTTAACAATCCAAAAATGCCAGTTCCAATCGCGCCAGCGCCGACAATCCATTTGCCGACGGCGTTAATCCCATCTTGAATCGGCGGCCATACGTATCCAAAGATAAGCGCCAATATAAGCATGACAAATGAGGTTACAATTGGGACAAACCGCTTGCCGCCAAAAAATCCAAGCCAATCCGGCAATTTGATATTATGGTAGCGGTTATACAGCAGTCCGGCAATCACCCCGGAAATGATTCCGCCTAACACGGACATATTAATATCTTTATCAATGGCAGTAGCCCCTTTTGTTAACACAAAGTAGCCGATCGCGCCGGCAAGCGCCGCCGCTCCGTTTCCATCTTTCGCAAAACCGACAGCAACACCAATCGCAAAAATAATCGGCAAATTAGCAAAAACCGCTTCCCCTGTCGCCGCAATAAATGGAATATCCAATAAATCCGGCTGTCCTAAACGAAGCAACAGTCCCGCTGCCGGCAAAACGGCAATCGGAAGCATAAACGCTTTTCCAAGTCGCTGTAAAAATCCTAACATAAAGAAATTCCTCCTCTTCATTATTTTCCGCGTTCCATCTCAATGGTAAATTTGTAGCGGTCACCACGGTAAACCGATTTGACGACTTCCAACGGCCTGCCGTCGTCCAAATAGCTTCTTCGCTGCAAGAGCAATACAGGCGCTCCTTCTTTTATCTGCAGCAGCTCGGCCTCCATTTTCCGGGCAACAGAGGCTTCTAGCACCTGCACGGCCGAACGAATGGACAAACCGGCGTTTTTTTCGATAAACTCATAGACGGAACCGCTTACAATTTCGCGCGTTAAATTGGGAACAATCGAACATGGAATATAAGACGTTTCCAGCGCCATCGGCAACCCGTCGGCAAGACGAATGCGGCGAATTTCGTAAACATCCGCACCTTCGCGCACATCCAGCAGCTGGGACAGCGCCGTGCTGGCAGGAACAATGAGAAAATCAAGCACTTCTGCCCCAGGTTCCATGCCGCGCGCGCGCATATCCTCTGAAAAACTTGTCAGCCCTTTTAACGGCTGTTCAATTTTTGTTGCGGCAACAAACGTCCCTTTGCCGCGTTTTCTTACTAAATATCCATCGTTTACTAAATTATTGATCGCTTGGCGGACTGTCATTCGGCTGATGTCGTATGTCTCCGCTAGCTCCCGTTCGGACGGTATCATTTCTCCCGGCTGAAGCTGTCCTTTTTCGATCATCTCTTTAATCCCTTGCTCTAATTGATAATAGATAGGAAGCGGGGAATGCTTGTTAATCATGTTCCATACACCTTTCGTGTTTCATCTGGCACAAGCGATAACGCCTCCTGGTCAGCAATTACCGTGACATTTGGATGGGTATGAAGCACCGATGCTGGCACATCTGTCGTCACGGTTTCCTCGAACAGCTTCGCCATTATTGCCGCTTTCGCCGTCCCCGACGCTAACAGCAATATATGGCGGCTTTTCATAATTGTTGCAATTCCCATCGTGATCGCTTGGCGCGGCACCTCTTCTAAAGATGGGAAAAAGCGGGCATTCGCCTGCCGTGTCGATGGAGCCAGCTCAACGACGTGCGTTGGAACGGAAAACGGCGTCCCCGGCTCATTAAAGCCGATATGTCCGTTTCTTCCAATCCCTAAAATTTGCAAATCAATGCCGCCTAAACTTTCAATAAGCTGTTCATAGCGCTGGCATTCCGCTTCCACATCACTGCTCGCTCCGTTTGGAATGTATGTTTGCGAAAGCGGAATATCAATATGGGAAAATAAATATTGGTTCATATAGTAGCGATAGCTGTTTGGATGGTCAGGCGCCAAACCAATATATTCATCCAAATTGACGGTGCGAACGTTCCGATACGATGTTCCGTTTTGCCGGTGGTCTTCAACCAATTGCTTGTATACGCCCATCATGGTCGATCCTGTGGCAAGACCAAGAACAGAATCCGTCTTTTCTTTCACTTGGAAAATGATGATATTAGCCGCTTTTGCGCACATCTCTTCATAGTTTGCTGCTTCGATTAATCTCATCGTCGTCCTTCCCCCCCTTTTATTTTGCATAAGCCAGTTTGCCGCGGCATATTGTCATCACAACATGATGCTGTTCGTCTAATACGACAAGATCAGCGTCTTTGCCGGCGCGGATGCTTCCTTTTCTATCAAAAACGCCTAACTGTTTTGCCGGATTCCAGCTGGCCATGCGTATAACGTCTTCTAGCGCACAGCCGGTAAATGACATGGCGTTTTTCACCGCATCGCCTAATTTTAAGATGCTGCCGGCTAGCGTGCCGTCCCGCAATGTCGCTTTTTCTCCTTGGACAATGACTTCTTGTCCGCCAAGCTCATATACACCAGCGCCGAGGCATTTTGCGCGCATTGCGTCCGTAATTAATATGAGCCCCTCACAGCCTTTCATTTTATATGCAAAGCGGACCATTTCCGGCGCAACATGAATCCCGTCGGCAATTAATTCACATACAACTTCATCGTGCATAAGAACCGCACCGGCAACCCCCGGCTCGCGATGATGGACGCCGCGCATGCCGTTAAACAGGTGGGTCGCATGCTTTATCCCTGCGTCAATCGCTGCCTGTACTTGTTCGTAAACCGCATCGGAATGGCCGATGGAAGCGATCACTCCGGTTTTTTTTAAGTATGCTGTGAGCGCTAACCCATTCTTTTTTTCCGGTGCCAGCGTGACAAGGCGAATAGCTCCGTTCGCGATATTCTGCCACTTTTGGAACAATTCGATATCCGGATCGATAATATTATTTGGATGCTGCGCCCCCGCGCGCTTTTCGGAAATAAACGGCCCTTCCAAATGGATGCCAAGCACCTCCGCTTTCCCGGGAAGATTGCTGTGCTGCATATATTGCGCAACATTTGCAAGAGCGCGGTCAATCTGAGCAACAGGCGCGGTCATCGTTGTCGCCAAAAAACTTGTTGTACCTTCCTTTGGAAGCATTTCTGCCATTGTGTGCAACGCTTCGTTTGTTGCATCCATCACGTCCGCCCCTGCCGCGCCATGAATATGGACATCAATAAACCCCGGTATTACTGTGAAACTAGGGTTAAGCTCCACCACCTCTGCTTCAATGGAAGCCGGGCATGATGACATCGGCCCAACTTCGGCTACTTTATCCCCTTCTGTCAGCACATATCCTTCTTCGATTTTCCCTGTTTCCGCATAAATTGCAGTGTTTTTCAGCAGCCACCGTTTCAATATGTTTCACCCTCTTTCTATATATTATCTTAACATCCTGATATCTAGTTGTCTATACCACTAGACATTTTTACGCAAGAAAAGAGAACTTTTTTCTATTTCCCTTCCGGAATGTTTCCGCTTCACCAATTGGCTGCTCTTTCCTTTGTTCTGCCATCAAGGCAACCGCCATGCGAAAATAACATGCCATATCGTCGCGCCAATAATGGCCGGCATTGGCGCAAACAACACACAAGCATTCAGGATAAGGAGTCATCACCTCTGCCGTATTAGCGATGATACATCCCGAGATGGAAAGCGCAATATACAATGCAAACATGCCGTCGCTTTTTTCATTACGCATGGAAAAAACAGCCCCTTGCTTGTTTCGGCAAGGGGCATTTTACGTTGTTTGCGGGCCGTTTGGCAAATGAAACGTAAATGTCGTTCCTTCATGAAGCTTGCTATGGACGGAAATCGTCCCTTTATGCGCCTCGACGATATTTTTCGCAATCGCAAGGCCTAATCCCGTTCCTGAGCGGCCGCGCGTGCGCGCCTTATCCGCTTTGTAGAAGCGTTCAAACACAAACGGCAAATCTTCTTCAGGAATGCCGGTTCCAGAATCTTGCACATGAATCGTAACACCGCCGCCGTTTTGTTCGGCAATAATCTTGACGGTTCCGTTTTGATCCGTATGGCGAATCGCATTATCAATCAAATTCGTCAATACTTGTTCAATGCGGTCCGGGTCCATCCTAATGCGGATGTCCTCATTGTCAAACTCCGCCGACAAATCAATTTGTTTTTCTTTTGCCAGACCTTGGAATTTGCGAATAATCCGCCCAATATATGGGGCAAGCTGAACAGTTTCGTAATTTAACGTAATGTGCCCTGCTTCCATGCGCGCCAAATCCAATAAGTCGTTGACAAGGCGGCCCATGCGCAGCGATTCGTCATAAATGACTTTCGCCATTTCTTTCTTTTCTTCATCGGTTGCGGCAATATCATCAATAATCGCTTCGCTGTAGCCCTGAAGCATCGCAATCGGCGTGCGCAACTCATGAGAAACGTTGGCGATAAAATCTTTGCGGAGTTTATCCAAGCGGCGTTCCTCCGTCATATCACGCAACACCGCCACCGCACCGCGAACGTTCGTTTTGTCATAAAGCGGCGTCATTAAAATCACCCATGTCCGCCCTTGCAAGGACAATTCGATCGATTGTTCCTTCTCCTCACGGACAACGCGAATAAATAGCTCATTTACTTGCGGAGGCAGCGGCGCGATTATTTCTGCATCGTTTCCTTGTTCGAAATACCATGCTTGCAAAAACCGCTCTGCCGGTGGATTCGTTATTAATATTTCGCCGTCGCGGTTAAAGGTGATGACGCCATCGGCCATGCTGCTTAAAATGCTTGCCAGCTGCTCTTTTTCCTGATTAAGTGCATTGATATTAAACTGCAGCCGTCTGCCCATCTGGTTGAACGCCATCGCCAATTCACCGATTTCATCATGCGTTAAAATCGGCACTTTTGTGTCAAACTTGCCGCGTGCCACTTCAAAAGCCGCTTGCCGCATTTTCCGCAAAGGCGCAGTAATACGGGTCGATAAGAAAAAGGCGAAAAACGTTGTCAACACGATGGCGATAAACGCGGCAAGAAAAATCAATTTTTTCGTTTGCCTTGTCGTATCTTCAATGGCCTGCAACGATTGGTAAATAAATACCCCGCCTTGTTTTCCATTCACCGTTTCCAGCGGCACGCCGACAATAATCACATCACTATATTGTTTGCCGATTTGCACATTCGGCAAATACGCTTTCTTTTTAACGCTTTTCCCTTCCGTGAACACTTTTCGCAAATCTTTGTCTTGTTCAACGAGTGATAGCGGCAAATCGCGTAATTTATCATTTGTCGGCGAATACCAGTAATGCGCGGAATCAGTGATAATGACCGCTTTGGACGTATGGTCGACAAGCGTCCATGCGATCGAGCGCGCCAGCTTTTCATCTTCGTAATCGCGCATGACTTCCGATACTTTTGTCGCAAGCTGCGTCAATTCTTTCTCCGCTTCTTGCACATAATAATTTTCGAAAAATTTTAACAAAAGGACCGTAAGGATAAATAATACGCAAGAAACGAGCAATAATATCGTGAACCACAATTTTCCGACCACACTGCGAAAAAGCCACATCAGTCGTTCACTACCTCAAATTTATAGCCAACTCCCCAAACGGTTACAATCATTTTTGCCGCCGTCGGCGAGACTTTGTTTAACTTTTCGCGCAACCGTTTAATATGAGTGTCCACTGTGCGCAAATCGCCAAAAAATTCGTAATGCCATACTTCTTTTAGCAACTGTTCGCGATCAAATACTTTATCTGGAGATTTTGCCAAAAATAAAAGCAGCTCGTATTCTTTCGGAGTCAAATTCACTTCCTGACCGTCAACGGTGACGCGGTGGGCGTCATTATCAATTGTTAAATGCGGAAAAACGAGCACGTCCTTTGCGGTCGTGTCGGCAAGGACATACATCGTATTTGCTGCGCGCCGCAACAACGCCTTCACGCGCAATACCACTTCGCGCGGGCTAAACGGTTTGACAATATAGTCATCCGTCCCCGCCTCAAAGCCTTGGACACGGTTTGATTCTTCCCCTTTTGCTGTCAGCATAATAATCGGTGTTGCTTTCTTTTCGCGAATTTCTTTGCATACCTCAATGCCGTCCCTCCCTGGCAGCATGAGGTCAAGCAAAATGACGTCATAATCGTTTTCGAGCGCTTTTGTGAGCGCGTCATCGCCGTTATCGGCCTCATCAATGATATAATTTTCGCGCTCCAAATACATTTTCAACAAGCGCCGAATTCGTTCTTCATCATCTACGACTAAAATTTTTACCTGTTTATCCATAAGAACATCCTCCCTTGTTCATTATTGTACAAAAATTAATATCATTTATCTACTTTAATCATAAAAAGGATGCCCCAGCCAACGGGGCATCCTTTTGTTCAATGCCATTCATCTATCCATCATGTTCCGGCATAGGAATGCAGCCCGGCAATGACTAAGTTCACCGCCACTAAATTAAACATGATGATCGCAAAACCAATGACCGCAAGCCATGCCGATTTTTCGCCGTGCCATCCTTTGGACAAGCGAAGATGCAAAAACGCCGCGTAAAACAGCCATGTAATAAGCGCCCATACTTCTTTCGGATCCCAGCCCCAAAAGCGCGTCCACGCAATTTGCGCCCAAATCATCGCGAAAATGAGCGCTCCAAGCGTAAATACCGGAAAGCCGATCGCGACAGCGCGGTAACTGATTTCATCCGTTAAATCCAAGTTTACGTTTTTGACAAGCGGCTGCAATGCTGCGGCGATCCGCTTCCGCAGCACAAGACGGAGCAATACATATAAAACCGTGCCCCCGATTACCGACCAGATAACCGTATTTAATTTTTTCGCATTAATGATTGCCGGCATGGAAACAAATGGTTCAAAACGATCGCTGCTTTCTTTCACAAGCTTTCCTTCATGCGGGCCGACTAATGCTGGCATGTTGTAAACAAGTTCTGATGTTTGCCCATTTTTGTCAACCCATGTAAATTTCGCTTCATAATCCGCAAGTCTGAATGATGTCGAAACAAGCACAAACCCGAGCGTTGTTATTAAACAGAACATGATGACTTCCAGCCAGAACGTACGTTTGCTCGGCTTGGACTGATCCACGACACGAACTAAATAAATGAGCCCGGCGGCAAAGCTGACAGCCAAAATCGCTTCTCCCGCCGCTGCGGTAGTTACATGGATGTGCAGCCAATCACTTTGCAACGCCGGAATCAGCGGGGTAATTTCACGCGGAAACATGCTGGCGTAAGCGATCACTAATATGGCGACCGGTAATGTGAACAAACCGAGAACACTTGTTTTATAAATAAAATAAATCACGATAAAAGCAGCAACAAGCATCATCCCAAAAAATGTCGTAAATTCAAACAAATTGCTGACCGGAGCGTGCCCTGCTGCAATCCATCTTGTAATGAAGTAGCCAAGTTGCGAAATAAACCCGATGATCGTCGTCACAATACCAAGCTGCGACCAACGATCTTTTTCTTTTTTCTCTTTTCCTTTTTTATCGCGAATCGCTCCGCCGAAAAAAAATGTTCCGATCAAATAAAGAATAAACGCGATATACAACAACGTGCTACTCAGTTGCGCCATGCACTTGCCCCCCTTGCGCTGCTTTTTTCTCTTCTTCCGCTTGATCGATCGGCATCGCTAACCCCGTTCCTTCAATGACACGGCGAATTTCATTTTTTAAGCCAAACCAGTTTTTGTTCGTATGCGCAGCAAGCCATACTTCGCCATTGACACGCTGCAGCCAGATGCGGCGATGGTTCCAATACATTCCTTGGATGACACCAATCATGAATATGACTCCGCCAACCCCTAAAATCCAAAGTGTAAAGTCGCGGCGTACCGTAAGCCCTGACACGTTCCTTGTCTCTAGTCCAGAAAACGCCATTTTATATTTATTGTTGCCAAACGGCTCAATCGTCTGTCGAATGGCGACAAAACTCACTTCCCCTTTTGGCTTGTCCGGGGCAAACATTTTAAACACGAACGCCGGATTGTTTGGAACTTTTGATTTCGTCGACGGATTTCCATCGTCATCAAAATAAAAATCCGGAAAGTAACTTAACAACTCCACACGGTAGCCGTTGCCAAGATCATAGGAAGGTTTTGGGTGATGCAAATCGATAACGACAGTGCCAAACGATTTTTCCGATGTTTTATCCATTAATTGAAACGCCATTTTATACGGCTCGTTTTGTTTAAAATCGACTTGGTACAGCGCATAATGGTCATATTTTAACGGTTCGTTGACACGAATCTTATATTCTTTTACTTTTTTCAGTTTCGGTTCTTCACCGGCGATAATCGGGCCGACACGTTGATAAAGCACGACGTTTGTTTGGTAGTTTTTCGCTACCATGCCGCTGCCGACGCGATCAATCGCCGCATTAAACACTTCATTTTCCTTTCCTTTTTCATATGTTTCATAAATGAATTTTTCGTTCTTTAAAAAATATTTCCCATTCGTTCCCGGAATTTCTTTCGTCTCTCCTTCGCGAATCCACAACACTTCATCGACATACATGCCGGGAACAAAACGAAGCATCGCCCCGATTAAGAAAATAATTAATCCAATATGGTTGACATACGGACCCCAGCGGGAAAAACGGCCTTTTTCCGCCAAAATATTGCCGTTTTCCTCGCGGATATGGTAGCGGCGCTGCGCCAATTTCTCTTTCACTTGTTTGAACACATCATCAGCGTCAGCGACTTTCGAAACACTAAATAGCCGCTGCCGCCGCAAAAAATTCGGATGTCTTGTGACACCTTGCCTTTTCAAAGCGCGATAAAGCGGTATCACGCGGTCTAAGCTGCAAATGACAAGCGATACGCCAATTGACGCAATAAGGAGCATATACCACCATGAACCGTACAAATCATTAAATCCAAGCTGATAATATAACTTTCCTAGCCAACCGTATTGATCTTCGTAATACTCAGCAGGGCTGACATTGGGCGGAAGATACATTTCCTGTGGAAAAATCGTTCCGATCGCCGAAGCGATGAGCGTTATGACAATCAGCGCCACTCCGACCTTCACCGAAGAGAAAAACGCCCAAATTTTATCGATAATGGTTTTATTGTACGTTTGCGAACGGCGCGCGCTTCCTTCATAACGCATGTCCAAAAGCTTTTTTTCTGCATTTTCCCCAAGCGGCTTTCCGCAAGATTCGCAAAAAACAGTCCCGTGCGGATTCACATGCCCGCATTCGCACTTAACATGTTCCATTTCGCAAAACTCCTTACGGTTTAATGCTTTCCATATACTGCTTGACCTTTTCCTCTGTCATCGTTCCAGTGATGATTCCTTTCACCTTGCCGTTTTTATCAATCAAATACGTCGCCGGCAGCCGATCGACATCATAAGCGTTCATGACTTGGTCTTCCCGGTCGATCATGACCGGAAACGTCAATCCAAAGCGGTCGACAAAGCTTTGCACACTTAACTTTGTCTCGCCAACGTTCACCGCCAAGACTTCGACACCTTGGTTTTTATATACGCTGTACTGCCGGTTGATGTATGGCATTTCCTTTTCACACGGCTTGCACCACGTTCCCCAGAAGTTCAAAAACACCCCTTTGCCGCGATAGTCGGAAAGACGATGTTGCTTTCCGCTTAAATCAGTCAAAACGAAATCTGGTGCAGTTGAGCCAACTTTCACTTTTGCTTTATCCACAAAAAAATTAGAATAAATCGTATATCCCACCGCTGCTAATAACAGCAATAAAATGACCGTTCTCATGACAAGCCGCTGTTGTTTTTTCATCTTTCAAACCCCTTATGAAATCGTAATATCCCATTTTCCATTATAACAGTGTTTTTTATCGTACAAATTGGCATAAATATGAACGTTATGTGACAATGTAACCGTTTTATTTTCCTCCGCCCGATAATGCGAGCGCGCGCAGCTGTTTTACTTCATGCGGCGTCAGTTCGCGATATTCGCCAGGATTTAACCCTTTCAAATCGAGAAAAGCGTATCTCTCCCGCTTCAATTTCATCACATTGCAGCCAATCGCTTCAAACATGCGGCGCACTTGGCGGTTCCGCCCTTCGTGAATGCGAATTTCGATAATGGCGGTTTGTTTTTGTTTATCGTGAGAAAGCAATTTTACTTTTGCCGGCGCAGTCATGCCGTCTTCGAGCATAATTCCTTTTTCCAGCTGTTTTAATTGCTCGCGCGTCGGAATTTTTTTCACCTTTGCGATATACACTTTTTCGATTTCGTAACGAGGATGCATTAACAAATTGGCAAAATCCCCATCATTGGTAAGCAAAAGAATTCCCGACGTATCATAATCGAGGCGGCCAACTGGATAAATGCGTTTGTCGATATCCTTAAAAAAATCGGTGACGACTTTCCTGCCTTTATCATCTTTTACGCTCGAAATCACCCCGCGCGGCTTATAAAAAAGATAATATACCGGCTCTTCTTTTTCGACCGGTATCCCGTCTACTTCCACTTTATCTCGCGGACCGACTTTCACGCCGAGTTCGGTAACAATTTTCCCGTTCACCTTTACTTTTCCTTGCAATATGAGCTGTTCTGCTTTCCTTCTTGATGCGATGCCTGCACGGGCAATCACTTTTTGCAAACGTTCCATCACTATCACCTCTTTCATCATCTTACTCTTTCGCTGCAAAAGATACAAGCATGTTCTCTCACTATTTTTATCATACTCGCCTTTTTTCGACAAATATAAAACCGCTTTTCAGAAAAAGCCAAAACAAAAAAAGCCGCCTGATGATAGGCGAACTATTTTCCAAAGATAAGCAGCACAATAAAAAAGGAAACGATAAAGCTGAGAATATCCGCTAAAATCCCGACTTTCAGCGCATCTCCCATCTTTTTGATACCAACCGCACCGAAATAAACCGTTAACACATACAATGTCGTTTCCGTACTGCCTTGTATCGTGGACGCGAGCCTGCCAATGAACGAATCCGGTCCATATGTAGCGATCAAATCGGTTACCATGCCAAGCGCGGCAGTACCGGAAACGGTGCGAACCACCGCCAGCGGCACCACCTCCGCCGGAAGGCCAATCGCATCAGCAACCGGCTTGATTCCATTCATCATGTAATCTAACGCACCAGACGCGCGAAAAATTGAAATCGAAACAAGCATGCCGACTAAATACGGAATAATGGAAAACGCGATTTGAATGCCTTCTTTTCCGCCTTCGACGAATGCTTCATAAGTTGGCACTTTTTTTACGGTTCCGTATAAAAGAATAAACGCAATGGTGATCGGAATAAGCCAAGCAGAAAGAAGCTGAACGAATGCCATTACCGCTTCCCGCCTTTCCGTGTTCTCTTCCAATAATAATAACGATCAATGCAGACCGCGCCTATGGTAGAAATCGTTGAAGCGACAAGCGTCGTGCCGATAATCTCTCCCGGCGACGCCGACCCGTATGTCATGCGAATCGAAATGACCGTCGTCGGAATAAGGGTGATGCTTGACGTATTGATCGCCAAAAATGTGATCATCGAACGGCTTGCTTCCTCTTGATCGCGACTAAGCTTTTTTAACTCTTCCATCGCCTTAATCCCCATCGGGGTCGCAGCGCTGCCAAGCCCGAACATATTTGCGACCATGTTGGAAACGATATAGCCGAGCGCAGGATGGTTTGGCGGCACTTCAGGAAACAAGCGGCGGACCAGCGGCTTGAAAAAAGCGGCAATCCTCGACAAAAGGCCGGCTTCTTCAGCGATTCTCATCAATCCAAGCCAAAACACTAAAATGCTGATCATGCCGATGCTGATCGTGACCGCTTCTTTCGCGCTTTTAAAAATCGCCTCATTCACTTCATTCATCGTGCCGTTCATCATCGCAAAAACGATGCCAATAACCGCCATCGCTACCCAAATAAGATTAACCATCGTTTTTCACACCTAAAAAATGAAATGCGTTCCAAAACGAACGGTCTCTTTTGCTTGTACTCTTTTTATGCAACAGCGGAACTTCATCGACCGCTTCCTCCCCCAAGTAAAGCACCGCTTTGCCGACGATCGCCGGGATGCGGCTTTCGTCTTTCTTCCACTCCTTGTGCGGACGCAGAAGATGAATTTTCACGCGCAAATCTTTCATTTCTTCTTCAGTCACGGGATACCGCAAAGCGCGGCTTGCTTGAATATTTTCACGGTAAAAGGAGTCACGAATTTTTTTTATCATGCGCTTTTGATCCACCTTGGCGATGACATAATGTTTAAAACCATATTCGTACATGGCAATGTGATCGTTCCAATCATCCGGTGCGTCCAATGTCACCACGATTAAATCAAGACCGTCTTTGGAAGCGGTCGTCACCAGCGTCCGATTGGCCCGTTTTGTATAGCCGGTTTTCCCCCCCGTGCAATACTCATATAACTTCGTGAGCAGCTTATTTTTATTCCGCCACACCCGCTCCGATTTTCCTTCAGGATCTGGGGCGCGATACACTTTCGTTCTGGAAATTTTTCGAAACTCTTTATTTTTCATCGCATATTGCATAAGAAGCGCCATGTCATAAGCTGTTGAATAATGGTTTTCCGCATCATCTAATCCGTGCGGATTGGCAAACTCGGTGTTGCGCATGCCGATTTCCGCTGCTTTTTGATTCATTAAAACCACAAACCCTTCCACGCTGCCGCCAACATGTTCGGCAATCGCCACCGCCGCGTCATTCCCCGAACGAAGCATCAGCCCATAAACGAGGTCGCGCAGCTTTATTTTTTCTCCTTCCTTTAAATAAATCGACGAACCTTCTGTACGGACAGCGCGGGCGCTTACGGTCACCGTATCATCCATTTTTCCTGATTCGAGCGCTAAAATGGCCGTCATAATTTTGGTGATGCTGGCAATGCGCCGCTTCGTATGCGCGTCTTTTTCCAACAATATGCGCCCTGAATGCTGTTCCATTAAAACCGCGCTTTGCGCACTCACTTCATTCATCGCCTTCGCTTGATCCGGAATACATGAAAAAAGCATCGCCACCGCTACGATAAACAGTACAATTAGTTTCCAGAGCTTCATGTAATCTCCATCCCTTTTGCTCTTTTGTACAAGTGTATGCGCCAAGCAAACAGATATGATCGTTAAATGTACAAGTTGCCGCAGTCACGGCCGCATCATATGCTCTCCAAAGCATATGTCTTTGTCAGAGTGTTGCAAACACGAAAACAACCATCAATATGTATAGACGAAGGAACATCTCCCTCGTCCTGCGTCAAAACGGTTTCCAACGCAGCTTGCGCGCCTGGGCAAACCGCTCTTCCACATCGCGCCAATGGACGATATTCCACCAGCTGTTAATATACGCAGCACGGTCGTTTTTATATTGCAAATAATAGGCATGTTCCCAAACGTCTAAGACAAGAAGCGGAATCGTATCCCACTGCGTCATAAGTTGATGTTTTTCCGTCTGCAAAATTTCTAAGCGGTGCGACCGCGGCGACCAAACGAGCAGCGCCCAGCCAACTCCTTCGACGCTTTTTGCCGCCTCGGTAAAATGACGCTTAAACCGTTCAAAACTTCCGAAATCGCGCTTTATTTGTTCCAGCAGCTCGCCGTGCGGCTCTCCTCCTCCTTTTGGATGCATATTGCTCCAAAAAATGGTATGCAAATAATGCCCGGAACCGTGAAACGCTGCTTCCCGCTCCCAGTGCTTCAGCAATTCATAGTTATTTGTTTCGCGCGCTTTTTTCATCATTTTTTCCGCTTTATTCAATCCGTCCACATAACTTTGATGGTGTTTCATATGATGCAGTTGCATTATTTCTTTGGAAATATGCGGCTCAAGCGCGTCATAACTGTACGGAAGCGGCGGAAGAACGTGCCTGCCCGCTGTTATATAGGTTTGGCGCCGCGCTTCTTCCTCGCTGGTTTCTCTACTTTCGTCAGCCAATGTCCCGTTTGCCGAAACCGCTGCTGCTTTTTCATACACCGCATCGGCCATGCGCTGGAGATCATAAATTTCCGTTTCCGTCCATTCCCCGTCATGCCTGTCGATGTAGGAAAGCAATGCCGCAATGTCGTGATGGACCGTGCCATCATCCCTTCGCGGTAGCATTTGTCCGACTTGCGCGCCCCATTCGCTGACTTGTTTCACATATCGCTGAAATAACTCTTGTTCGCTCATTTGGAAAAACCTCCCCTTTCTTTGTACCCATATAATTGTATGCCAGCCGCCTAAAAACCGTTCTTGTCCGCATTCACCTAATTTCTTTATGTTCATACATATAAAGCCGGGGTGATAAACAAATGAAAAAAACATTAGAGCAAGAAGCGCTATGGGAAATGCGCTTTTGGATGCAAATTCTTGGCGACCATTGCCGATTCATTCTTGAATCTCTAGCAGAAAAAAGAAAAGAGGGAAATCGGCATGTTTACAAAAGAGTGGGAAGACTTTTACTTAAAAGCGGTGGAAATGGCGGAATATTTACGGACAAACGTATACGATTTTCCCGCTTTACATCGCTTTCACCGTGACATTCAATTAGAAATGGCGATTTTTCAAAGCTTTCTGCGCGAATTAGAAGAAATGGAGCTAAACAAAGAGGTGCTTGGCGGATTAACGCCGCTGATGGCCGATCATATGACACAAGAAGAATGCTATTACTTGCAAAAGTTAGCGGAAACGTCAAATGACATCCATCCGCCAGCTTGCGACCCGGCAAAAATTCGGACAGAGTGATAAACGGCAAAAAAGCTGCCCCGGACATCGGGACAGCTTTCGTTTATTTGGACTGGATCATTTTTGTGCGATAGTCGGTTTCATAAAATTCCAGCTCTTCGCGAATCGCTTGAAACTCGCTTTCAAGAGACAACAGCAAAACTTGCAGCGAAGGCGGGGGAGTCTGCCGAA
Source organism: Parageobacillus thermoglucosidasius (assembly GCF_001295365.1). Taxonomy (GTDB): domain Bacteria; phylum Bacillota; class Bacilli; order Bacillales; family Anoxybacillaceae; genus Parageobacillus; species Parageobacillus thermoglucosidasius. Next base: position 3,262,389 of record NZ_CP012712.1, read on the forward strand.
ATTTCAGCGAATTGCGTCCTGTATAAGCGGAACGGCTATCTTCGTACCATGCGTCGCTTTTCGGGGTAAAATATTCGGCAATGCATAAATGGTAAACGCGATACAGCGCCTTTTCCGCTGCTGTTTTGCGAAACGGCTCCTCTCTCAAGACGATGCGGCACTCTTCAAGCCCTTCTTCACAAAAGACAACAAGGCGGCGTAAATTCGCGAGCAATAATTCGCAATACGCTTTGTCCACTCCCTCTCGTTCTTCCACTAGTTTGGATAACGTTGTCTCGTTTAAATAATCGGAAATCGTCCGGACAGCTTTTTGCAAAAATGATTCTACTTGTTTTGTTTGATTCCAAACCATTGAATTTCCCATAATCCCAAAAACCCCCATACCGGTTAAGATGGCTGGCGAATAAAAAGAAGCGGTGACGTTAAACGGTATTCCCCTTTTGCCTCCAGCTCCGCAAAAACATCGGGAAGCTTCGTAAACTCCATATGCGCAAAATAGCGGCGAAATTCCTCTTCCTTGTGAATATACACCCGCTTGCGGCGGCGAAAATCCGGATTTTGCAATAAACAAACAAAAGCAATGATATCGCGGAAATAAACGTCGCGCCCCGAAACGGTAAAAATCGGATTTCGCTCATATGGCGTAAACGAGGAAATCGACTCTTCAAAATGGCGCAAATATAAAACATAGAGCGTTTTTTCATCTCCGTCTTCGCGAAACGTTACTTCCGAACGGTTGAAATAATCTTCAAACGTATTCGGCTTCGATTTTTCCAGCTCATATCCTTGCAAGCGGCAAATCCGCATACAAACAGCCCCCTTATCCGCGCGCCAAAAACGCAATATACAGTTACTCCTATCTTACCATAATCATGTGGATTCCTTAAAATTTTCTGCGAATTTTTCAAAAAATAAATCAGCTTCCTTTTCTATCTCATCATCTTCTTGCAATTCCGGAAGCGGCGGCAGCTCCTCTAGCGTTTTTAAGCCGAAGTAATCCAAAAATTCCTTTGTCGTGCCATACAAAATTGGCCGACCCGTTCCTTCCGCACGTCCGACTTCCTTTATAAGCGCTTTGGCAATTAACGTCTGTATTGGTTTATCGCTTTTCACCCCGCGAATTTCCTCAATCTCCGCCCTTGTAATCGGCTGGCGGTAAGCAATGATCGCCAGCGTTTCAAGCGCCGCTTGCGACAATGAAGCCGAACTTGGCGATTCGACAAGCTTTTTTAAATACGGGGCATGTTCTTTTCTTGTCGTCAGCTGAAAGACTCCTGCCAATTCAACGAGCTGAATGCCGCGTTTTTGTTTATCATACTCGTCCTTAAGCATATGAATAACCGCCCGCACTCGTTCTTCTTCCATTTCCAGCACCGCGGCGATTTGCTGAAGCGACAGCCCCTCATCGCCTGCGGCAAACAACAGCCCTTCGACGATCGCTTTATATTCACTCATCTCCATGCTGTTCCATCCTTTCGTTGCAAGAGATGAAAATATCAGCAAAATTCCGCTCTTGCTCAATAATAATCGCATTTTTCTTCATTAGCTCTAAAACGGCCAAAAATGTTACAACAATATAGCCGCGATCATAATATGGGAATAAGTCATAAAAATTTTTTCTTGTTTTCGTACGTCTTAGTTCCTCCAAAATTTCTTCCATCCTCTTTTCGATCGAAATATCTTGACGGGCAATTTTCGTGTGGAGCGGTTTTTGCAGCTTTTTGCGGCGCAACAATTTCGAAAGCGCTCCTAGCATATCGTACACATTGACATCAAGCGGCCGTTTCATCATTTCTTTTTCGTCTGCATATATGCTTAAATCGCTCGGCGGTTTTGTAAACAAAAGCGCGCGCTCTTCTTCCTTTTTCTTCAACACTTGCGCTGCTTCTTTATATTTTTTGTATTCTAACAACCGCTGCATTAATTCTTCGCGCGGATCACTTTCCGGCAGTCCCACACTTTCATCCAATATTTCTTCTTCATGTCTCGGCAGCAACATTTTGCTTTTAATCGCCAAAAGCGTCGCTGCCATCACTAAATATTCGCTGGCAATATCAAGCTGCAATTCCTGCATCGCATGAATATATGCCATATATTGCTCGGTAATTTGTGCGACAGGAATATCATAAATGTCGATTTCGTAACGATTGATTAAATGCAATAAAAGGTCGAGCGGACCTTCAAACGCATCAATTTTCACATTATATTGCACGTTCATCCCACCATTTTCCTTACACTATCGTTAAGTATAGACGATTCGCCGGCGTTGTCCAAGCAATTTTTTACGTCTAATATGATACAATACGGATACAACAATAGAAAGGTCGTGAAACGATGTATCCTGACGCTTATATCCGTTATTTAATTCATTTCCATACCGACCGCGATTACTTTGAATGCCACGAAATATTAGAAGAGCATTGGAAAAAGGACGGTTACAAAAAAGTATGGGTTGTGCTGATTCAAATTGCCGTGGCGCTGTACCATCATCGCCGCGGCAACCAACGAGGGGCGCTGCGCATGATGCGAAAGGCGCTGACACTTTTATCCAAAGAACAAAAAGCCATCCGCGAACTGGGACTGGACGAACAGCGGCTTTCCAAGCAGCTTGAATGTTATATCGAACGAATGGAGCAAAACGGGGCATATGAGAGCATAGAACTGCCTATTCGCGATGAAACGCTGCGGAAAACGTGCCAAGCGATCTGCGAGGAACGCGGGCTTACTTGGGGAAAAGCAAGTGACATGAACGATGTCTTTTTAATTCATAAACATAAATTGCGCGACCGTTCTGATGTGATCGCGGCGCGAGAGCGAAAGAAAACAAGCAAAGAGCTGCCGACCTCATAGACGGCAGCTCTTTTACAACTCACATTTATCCAAAAATGACGCGGTAAATTCATTTGCCTGCAGCTGACGGTTAGGATACATATCCTTTAACGCTTTTACCATTTGTTTTCCAATACCTTGATGGCGGTGCGAAGGATTAACACTAATATGTTGAATTTCAACAATGTCCGCATCGCGCAACAGCACTCCGATAATGCCGATAATGTCATCGCCATCCTTCCATAAAAACAGCTGCCAATCATCGTTTGTTTCGTATTGCTTAATCGTTTGCTGCAGCTTTTTCAAATCTTTCTCTGTCGGCATAAACGACAAAAGACCCATCGCAATTTTTTCGTAATTTTTTCGATAACGAATCAGCATAAAAAATCCCTCATTACTGACAAAAACTTTTCAAAAATAGAAAAGCGCTTTGTCATTTTCTCATTACGTATTATAAACATTCTTCATCTTATTGTGAACCATTCCATGCATTTTAACACTTATTCAGCAAACGCGCGCAGAAGATTGGCCATCTCAATCGCGCTTGCCGCTGCTTCCCAGCCTTTATTTCCCGCCTTTATTCCAGCGCGTTCAATCGCCTGCTCGATCGTATCTGTCGTTAATACGCCAAAGATAACCGGCGTGCCTGTTGACAACGCCGCGTGGGAAACGCCTTTGGCCACTTCGTTGCATACGTAGTCGTAATGGCTTGTTGCCCCGCGAATGACCGCGCCAAGCGCAATGACGGCATCATACTGTTTTGATTCGGCAAATTTTTTCGCTAACAGCGGAATTTCAAATGCTCCCGGCACCCACGCTACCGTCACATCATTTTCATTGACTCCGTGCCGCTTGAGGCCGTCGAGAGCGCCAGACAATAATTTGCTCGTAATAAACTCATTAAATCGGGAAACGACGATGGCGATTTTTAATCCTGTGCCGACTAAATTTCCTTCGATTACTTTCATTACAAATCCTCCCATCTTTCCGCCCATCATACTTATCATAATACAAAAAAGCGAAAATATCGATGATCTTTTTTAAAAATGCAACATATGCCCTAATTTTTCATACTTTGTTCGCAAATATTTTTCATTTTCTTTCTTCACTGGCATCTCCAGCGGGACACGCTCCACTACTTCAAGACCATGTCCTTTTAAACCGGCGATTTTCCGCGGATTATTCGTCAATAGTCGCATTTTCGCGACACCAAGATCTTTCAAAATTTGCGCGCCGATTCCATAGTCGCGCAAATCGGCAGGAAATCCAAGTTTTTCATTGGCCTCCACCGTATCATAGCCTTGCTCTTGCAGTTTATACGCGCGCAATTTGTTGATTAGCCCGATGCCGCGCCCTTCCTGACGCATATATAATAAAACGCCGCGCCCTTCTTTGTCGATTTGGCGGAGTGCCGCGTGAAGCTGCGGTCCGCAATCACAGCGATAAGAACCAAACACGTCCCCTGTTAGGCATTCGGAATGAACGCGGACAAGGACCGGCGCGTCCGGAATAATGTCGCCTTTGACTAACGCCACATGTTCTTTTCCATCGACAACATTGGTGTAGCCAATCGCTTTAAACTCGCCAAACTCTGTTGGAAGCGTTACTTCCACTTCCCGTTTCACTAATTTTTCTTTCCGGCTTCGATATTGGATTAGATCCTTAATCGTTATCATTTTTAAACCAAACTCATCAGCGATTTTCCGCAAATCCGGAACGCGCGCCATCGTGCCATCCTCTTTAATGATTTCGCAAATCACACCTGCCGGTTTTGCTCCGCAAAGCCGCGCCAAATCGACGGCTGCTTCCGTATGGCCGGCGCGCCGCAATACGCCGCCTTTTTTCGCGACAAGCGGAAACACGTGACCGGGCCGCTTAAAATCGCTCGCTTTCACGTTCGGGTCCAACAGTGCTTGAATCGTCATCGACCGTTCAAAAGCACTAATGCCGGTTGTCGTTGCTTTATAATCAATACTAACGGTAAAAGCAGTGCCGTGGGAATCGGTGTTATGATTCACCATCGGCGCTAAATCGAGCTTATCGGCCAATTCTTCCGTAATCGGAACGCAAACAAGGCCGCGGCCGTATTTAATCATGAAATTAATCACTTCTGGAGTCGCTTTTTCTGCCAGCGCGACAAAATCTCCTTCATTTTCGCGGTCTTCGTCATCACATACAATAATCACTTTCCCATGCATCAATTCATTTAGCGCCTCTTCGATCGTGTCAAACATGGAATGTCCCCCTTCTTCGCTTACTTATAACCGTGCCGTTCCAAAAACTCGAGCGTAATCGCCGGTTTCGCTTCTTCTTTTTGCCCTTCCATGAATTGGGCGACGTATTTTCCGATGACATCACATTCGATATTGACAATATCCCCCGGCTGTTTATCTCCTAAAATCGTTGCCGCGCGCGTATGCGGAATCAGCGAAATGGTAAATGTGTCATCGGTAAGCCCAAAGATCGTCAAACTCGTTCCATCGACGGCGACAGATCCTTTTAAAATCATATATTTGCGCAACTCTTTCGGGATTTGGATTTCGTAATATACCGCATTGGCCACTGGCCATTTGCGAATAATTTCACCGACACCGTCGACATGTCCGGAGACAAAGTGGCCTCCAAAGCGCCCGCTGGCTGGCATCGCCCGTTCTAAATTCACTTTCGAACCTCTCGTTAGCGTGCGCAGCGACGTCGCTTTTACCGTTTCCGGCATGACATCGACAGTAAATGAACGCTGTGTAAACGACGTTACGGTCAAACAAACCCCGTTGACCGCAATGCTGTCGCCAAGATGGATATCTTCTAAAATTTTTTCCGCTCCGATCGTCATCACAATCGCTTCCCCTGACTGTCGCATTTGCTCGATCGTGCCGACTTCCTCAATAATGCCTGTAAACATCCGTACTCTCCTCTCTTATTTTGGTATCGCGACGATTTTGATATCCGGGCCGATCGTTTCGACTCGCCGGATTTGCAGCTGCATCACGTCGGCCATGCTGGCAAAACCTATCCCCCCGATCGGCGTCGGTGCTTGTTTTCCGCCGATGAGCTTCGGAGCAAAATATGCGACAATTTCGTTAACCGCTCCAGCGCGCACAAAACTATCGTGCACGCGTGACCCGCCTTCGACAAAAAGGGAAGTAATCCGTCTCTCGCCAAGCACGTGCAGCAATTCATCGATGTTAATATGCGGCGTGCTCATAGAAATTACTTGCACGTTTTTGCTCTCATATCGCTTCTTTTTTTCGCCGCTGACCCCGCTGCCGGCAATCAGCCACGTTTCCGCTTGTCCATCTTGGAGAATGTTTGCCTCAAGGGGGGTGCGCAAATGCGTATCTAAAACGATGCGGATCGGATTCTTTCCGCTGCCCGGAAGCCTTACCGTTAAGCTTGGGTTATCGGCAATGACGGTGTCCACCCCGACGAGAATTGCATCATGCACCGCCCGGTAACGATGCACATCTTCCCTGGCCGCTTCCGATGTGATCCATTTGCTTTCCCCTGTTGCCGTGGCGATTTTTCCATCGAGGCTGCTCGCGTATTTTAGCGTCACAAATGGCGTTTTTGTCGCAATGTAATGGAAAAACACGCGATTTAACTCATCCGCTTCTTCTTTCAGCACCCCAAGCTTTACATCGATTCCCGCATTCCTTAGCTTTTCGATGCCTTTGCCCGCTACGAGCGGGTTCGGGTCTGTCGTCGCAATAACAACGCGCCGGACGCCCGCATCAATTAATAAATCGGCGCAAGGGGGCGTTTTTCCATAATGGCTGCATGGCTCCAGCGTCACATACACGGTCGCCCCTTTCGCTTTTTCTCCCGCCATCCGGATGGCATGCACTTCCGCATGCGGCTCCCCCGCTTTCAAATGCGCGCCAAATCCGACAATTTCTCCACTATTAACAACGACAGCGCCAACAATCGGATTAGGAGACGTCTGCCCGATCCCCGCTTTCGCCATTTCGATCGCCAGGCGCATATATTGTTCATCGTTTCGCACCGCATTCGCCTCCTTTTGTTACATAAAGAAAGCCCTAGGATTTTCATCCTAGGGCAGGATTAGAGCGAATCACAACAATTGCTTTTATGTACCAAAAATGGCACTTATGCGCAAAGCAGGGAAAAGCCAAGCGAAGTTTTTCAATATTTGCTTTTTCTGCCAAATACAAAACGAACACGCCACCGATCAACAGATTTATCGGCAAAATGCCAAAAAAGTCACAAAATTCATCATTTCGCCGCTCCGCATCGCTCATCCCTGGCAAACATTGCCGCTCTGTAACAAACGAGATTCCCCTCTTGTACGGAACGACAATGTGCGCTTGTGATCCTTCTCCCATCCAGACTATACTGTCGGCTCCGGAATTTCACCGGATCGTGCCTATACGGCTCGCGGGCTGAGAAGTGACACCACTTCATCACCGCCGGTCGGGAATTTCACCCTGCCCCGAAGGATGCAAAAACAGTATGAAATTTTCTATTTATTATATATCATGCAAAAACGGTTTGTCCATTCTTCTTTGCTCGCCATCTGTCCGCGCTCATGTTCCTCTGCCAATGCCGCCGGGCAAAAATAACCAGCCGAATAAACCGCCGTTTTTATTACCTTGCGACGATCATCCAATAAATGATCCCCCATATAAGGCTTGCCCCTAATAAAAGAAAAAATAGTCCCCAATTTTTTCCCTTCATCCTTTCACCTCTTGCCTAGCTAGCAGTACAGCGCTCCTGACCAGCCTTTATCCCCGTCGTCAAACACTTTAACTTCTTTCATCACATCGCCGTTTTTCATCGCTTTGACAACGTCCATTCCCGCTGTGACTTGACCGAATACGGTATGTACCCCATCTAAGTGCGGCTGTGGTTCATGAACGATAAAAAATTGGCAGCTTCCTGTATCGCGGCCGCGGTGTGCCATTGAAATCGCCCCAGTCACATGTTTATGCGGGTTGTTATCTGTTTCACACGGGATCGTATAGCCGGCATCCCCTGTTCCATTGCCGTACGGGCAGCCTCCTTGGCTGACAAAACCAGGAATGACGCGATGAAACGTCAAACCGTTATAAAACCCTGAATTGGCTAATTTTTCAAAGTTGGCGACCGTAATCGGCGCTTCATCCGGGAACAGTTCAAAGTCGATTTTTCCCCCGTTTTCCATCAAAATATATCCTTTTTTCGCCATGCATCCACAACTCCTTTTTTTCATTGATAACGCACCACTATCATACCATTGTTGTTCACGTAAAAAAAGTAATATAATGATAAAGGATATGCCGAAAAAGGGGATTACCTTTACAAAGGAGGCTGACATTGTGAAACGCATGTTGACAGGCTGCCTGCTTGCATCGCTACTGTTTGCCTTTCCCGCTATGGCGGCAGCAGATGCAGCAGAAGGCGATGTAATTGTTACGTTAGGCGAAAATTTAACCGAACAGCAAAAGCAGCAAATTTTAAATGAAATGAACGTCCCGGACAACGCACAAATCATTACTGTTTCCAACGCAGAAGAACATAAATATCTTGACGGTCTTATTCCAAAAGCGCAAATCGGGACGAGAGCGATCTCCTCATCGATGATAACGATCGGCGCTAAAGGATCCGGATTGGATGTTGAAACTCATAATATTACATGGGTCACAGACGAAATGTATACAAACGCCTTGATTACGGCGGGAGTGAAAGATGCGAAAATTTACGTCACCGCTCCGTTTGCCGTGTCCGGCACAGCCGCATTGACCGGGTTAATGAAAGCATACGAAGTTTCTTCTGATAAAGTGATTCCTGACGATGTCAAACAAGTAGCCACAGAGGAAATGGTCAAAACCGCAAAGCTCGGGGAATCGATTGGTCCGGATAAAGCAGTTGCTCTTCTTGCCAAAATAAAAGAAGAAATCGCAAACAATCCGCCGCAAACAGACGAAGATTTGCGAGCACTCATCGAGAAAGTCGCAAAAGATCTTGGAATTACGTTAACGGAAGAGGAAATAAACAGCTTGATTTCGCTATTCAATAAAATGAAAAACGCGAATATCGATTGGAATCAAGTCAATGACCAATTAAGCAAAGCGAAGGATAAATTGTCGGCATTCCTGCAATCGGAAGAAGGAAAAACGTTTATTCAAAACATTGTTGACATTTTAAAAGAAATTTGGAATGCCATTAAATCGGTGTTCACTTCTTCCGAATCGCAAAACAACCAATAACGAAAAAGTGCCCGGCTGTCTGGCCTGGGCACTTTTTATTTCACTTTTGTTTTCAGCGGCAAATCAAGCCGCACTAAATCTTCATATGTTTCCCGCTTCACCACCAGCTGCGCTTCCCCGTTTTCCACGAATACGACAGCGGGGCGCGGAATGCGGTTATAGTTGTTCGCCATCGAATAGCCGTACGCCCCGGTGCAAAAGACAGCTAAATAATCGCCGGGATTCGCTTTCGGCAGCGGCAAATCCCAAATAAGTATATCTCCCGACTCGCAACATTTTCCGGCAATCGAGACAATTTCATTTTTTTCGTCCAGTACACGGTTTGCCAGCACCGCTTCATATTTTGCTTCATATAGCGCTGGACGGATGTTGTCGCTCATGCCGCCGTCCACGGCAACGTAACGGCGGACATTCGGCACTTCTTTTTGTGAACCGATGGAGTAAATCGTCGTTCCGGCATCGCCGACGATCGAACGCCCCGGCTCAATCCAAATTTCCGGCATTGGAATATTTTGTTCATTTACTTGTTTTTTCACTTCCTCTATGATTTTGTCGACATATTCCGAAACAGGAATCGGATCATCTTCGCTCGTATAACGAATGCCGAATCCGCCGCCGAGATTGACCACCGCTGGAACAAATCCGTACATTGCCTTCCAATTGGCGATTTTTTGGAAAATTTTTTGCGCTGCTAACACAAATCCGGTTGTTTCGAAAATTTGTGAACCGATATGGCAATGAATGCCAAGCACAGAAAAGGATGGTGAGGACAGCGCTTTGCGCAGTGCTTCGTCCGCTTGACCGTTATTCAAATCAAATCCGAATTTGGAATCTTCCTGGCCTGTTAAAATATAATCATGCGTATGCGCTTCGACACCAGGGGTAACCCTTATTAAAATCGCTGTCGTCTTGCCATGCCGCTTGCTTAGTTGTTCCAACAATTCCAGTTCATAAAAGTTATCGACAACGACGCAGCCGATGCCGCTCTCAAGCGCCATGATCAATTCTTCCCGGCTTTTATTATTGCCGTGAAAATGGATGCGTTCTGGCGGAAATCCCGCTTGCAATGCCGTATACAGCTCTCCCCCCGATACGACATCCAATGACAACCCTTCTTCTTCCGCCAGCTGGACCATCGCGATCGAAGAAAACGCTTTGCTTGCATAAGCAACTTGTGACTTCACTCTATGTTTTTGAAACGCTTCTTTAAACGCACGCGCGCGCGCACGGATCAGCGCCACGTCATAAATATACAATGGCGTTCCATATTCTTTCGCCAAATCAACCGTATCGACACCGCCAATTTCTAAATGCCCTTTATCATTCACACGGCTCGTCCCATGAAAAAACATGCAAACCCCTCATTCCTGCAAACTGAAATTATTCAATATCAGAATTTTTATGCATCACCGAAAGCAAAAAAGACAGTTAACATACAAGATAACTGCCTTTTTTGCAGAAAAAAGATTACGTATAACGTATCATAATTACAAAAAAGTTGCAACTTTTTTTCATAAATTTACGACGGCTGCCTGCGGCGGTTTTGCGGATGAACGATGCTCGGCCTCACTTTTGCCCCCGCTGCAGAGCGGCGGACGATAATTTGCATAAACGCGGCTGGGTCAAACGGAATAAACGGCCATAAATACGGCGTGTTTAAGGACCGGATGCTAATGAGCCAAAGCAAATACACGGTCGTTCCGATCATCAGCCCCGGCACTTTAAACAGCGCCACCGCAATGACGAGAAACAATCGCGATATTTTATTGGCAATGCTCAACTCATAGCTCGGTGTTGCAAATGAACCGATCGCCGCAACCGCAACATATAAAATCACTTCAGGCACAAATAATCCGACATCAATCGCGATTTGCCCGATTAATACCGCAGCGATTAAGCCCATCGCTGTGGAAAGCGGCGTCGGCGTATGAATCGCTGCCATCCGAAGAAACTCAATACCGAAGTCAGCCAGCAAAATTTGGATAATCACCGGGATATTCGTTTGTTTGTTCGGACCGATAAACGCCCATTTATCAGGCAGCAAAGACGGTTCAAGCACGAACAGCACCCAAAGCGGCAGCAAAAATAAGGAGGTCAAAATGCCTAAAAACCGCACCCAGCGCACGAAAGTGCCAACCGCAGGAGATTGCCGATATTCTTCAGCGTGCTGTACATGATGAAAAAACGTTGTCGGGGTAATAATTACACTTGGCGACGTGTCTACCATCACTAAAACATGGCCTTCGAGCAAATGGGTGGCAGCCACATCCGGACGCTCCGTATAGCGGACGAGGGGGTACGGATTATACCCTTGCTTTACTAAAAATTCTTCGACCGTTTTATCCCCCATTGTCAACCCATCGATACTAATTTGCCCGAGCTCTTGTTTAACAAGCTCAACAAGCCCCGGATCGGCGACATCTTTAATGTAAGCAATGCAAATATCTGTTTTGGAACGCTCCCCTACTTGTAAAATTTCAAAGCGGAGCCGCTCATCGCGAATGCGCCGCCTAGTTAGCGCCGTATTGACGATAATATTTTCCACATAGCCATCACGCGCGCCGCGCACCACTTTTTCCGTATCCGGTTCTTCCGGCTGCCGCCCCGGGTAGCTGCGGACATCGACGATAAATGCGATCGATTCCCCTTCGATGAAAATAACGATTAATCCTGAGAGCAGGCGGTCAACCGCCTCATCTAAGTGTTGGACAAGGCTTACTTGCTGATGAACAAGACGGTTTTCGATAATTTTCCTTGCCTGTTCCGTCTGCCGTTCGTCATCATTGATGCGGACGATTTGTTTTAACAGTTCTATCAAATATTGTGTCTCACACAAACCGTTGCAGTAGTAAATATGTACTTCCCTCTTTAATACCTGTATTTTCCTGATCCCTAAATCAAAACTAGTTCCAACTCCGATTTTTTCTTTTAAAAAATTTTCATTGTCGGTGAGCTTTTCCGAAATCGGAATCTTATTTTCTTTTCCTGCCATGACACCAACCCCTTTCAAGGATCAAGTTGACCGCCTTCTTTGCAGCCGGCAAGCCGTATTTTATATGGCGGCGATCCCCCATGTTCCCTATATCTCCGCTTCCAGCCACAACAGGACTGTTTATAATCCTCCCTATTTCCAGCCTGTAAATTCCTTCTTTACCGGCTTCGCATTCCGCTGACAGCGGCAATCGTCCCTAACACTTCCATTGTTTTATGGGCCGCCACATCCGTTAATCCCGCGCCGATGGCTCGGCCATATCGAGTTTCCCAATTCATTCAATAAGTTTTTGCCAGCTCGTTTGGATGGATTGCCATGGGAAGCGGGAGTGCAGCATCCCCCGTTTACGAGATATTGCATCATCCGGCACGCCAATCCATCGCCGTCCGTCACTAACATGCCTCATCTTTTCGCATATTGGTTATCCTTTCGGCTTGCACAGAAGAGCGGTGAAAAAGGAGAGGACAATGGCAAATGACAAAATGGCGCCGGCAAACTGAAACATTCCTGAACTAACGGCCAGCCAACCGGCCGCCCCGCTTTGCGCCAGCACTCCTTTCGCGAGAAAATAGCCAAAGCCGCTAATAGGAAAAGCAGCTCCCGCACCGGCAATCGCAATCAACCTGTCGTAAATCCCGCCGATTCCAAGAACGACCCCAGCCGCTACGAACAAGCTCATGACATGCATTTGCGAAAACTTGCCAATATCCATAAAGAGTTGGGCTATGGCGCAAAGCGCTCCTCCTACCATAAATGCCATAACATAGTCCATCACCGTTCCTCCTTTACCGCTTCCATCACTACACCGTGTGCAACAGCCGGAATCGACTGTTTTTGCTGCATCATCGTCGGGCTTAAGAGCGCTCCGGTGGCGACGACGAAAATTTTTTGCAGTGCGCCGCGTTCCATTTCTTTTAATAAATGCCCATACGTTACTACTGCGCAGCAAGCGCAGCCGCTTCCCCCAGCAAACACGTTTTGGTCCGGCCGATAAATCATTAAGCCGCAGTCGTTATAGTTGTCTGTCACATTATAACCTGATTCCGCCAACAGCTGTCTGACGATGACGCTTCCTACTCTCGATAAATCCCCCGTCACAATTAAGTCATAATCTGCGGGTGAAGTTCCTAAATCAATAAAATGTTGTTCTATCGTGCTTGCCGCGGCCGGCGCCATCGCCGATCCCATATCGAAAGGATTCGCTGTCCCCGCATCGATCACTTTGCCGATGGTGGCGGCAGTTATGCGCCATCTTCCCCGCTTCCGGCCCATCACTGCTGCCCCCGCACCTGTGACAGTAAATGTTGCCGTTTTCGGTTTTTGCACCCCCAATTCGGTCGGATAGCGAAATTGCCGCTCTGCCGTCGCATTATGACTGCTTGTGGCCGCGAGCACCGTTCTTGCAAATCCGCCGTCAATTAATGCCGCGCCGACCGCTATTGTTTGCATCGAAGTGGCGCACGCCCCAAACATACATAAAAACGGGGCGGGGACCGTCCGGGCAACATAGTTAGCCGTAACATTTTGATTCAGCAAATCTCCGGCAAGAAAAATGTCGATATCGCTGAAGGAAATGTTGCCTTTTTGCAGGCAAACACCGATCGCCTCTTGCATTAAACGGCGCTCTGCCAGCTCCCACGTCTTTTCCCCGCAATATAAATCATCGTGCGCGATATCAAAGCTTTCGCGAAGCGGGCCGTCTGCTTCTAATGGCCCGACCGCCGTTCCCGTTGCCTGAATGTAGATATCATGTTCAAACACCCACGTTTGCTTTCCGGCAAGCTTCATCAGCAATCCCTCTTTCTCCGCTTAAGACATAAGGTAATATAAAATGCCAAGCAGATAAGCAGTAACAACGCCATAAACGATGGCTGCACCGCCTGCTTTAAACATTTGGCTGGCGACTCCTGCTGTCCATCCTTCGCTCCGGTATTCGAGCGCAGCGCTTGCCAATGCATTGGCAAAGCCAGCCAGCGTCATCGTTGCACCCGCACCGGCAAATTGACTAAAATCGTCATATTTTCCCGCTCCCGTGAAGACAACCGCCAACAGCATCATTGTCATTACCGCCAGCTGTTGCGCAGAAAGCAGCGGCACAGAAAAGAAACGGCTGTATAAATTGGCGAACGCTTCCGCAACCGTGCAAAGCGCCCCGCCGACAACAAACGCTTTCAAGCTGTTAATAACATATGGAGTCTTCGGCTGGAACGCTTTTACCGCCTGACGATAATTTGTCTTAAGACTCATCTTTTCTTTTCCTCCTTACCGCAAATAATCGGTAAAATAGATCCAGTGAAATAAGGAGCCGACTATTTTTCCAAATGCGATCGCCATCAATAAAATGACAATTTTGTCAGCAACGCCGACGCGTTTTGCTAAGATCGGCCATACGTTAAGCACTTCCGTCAGCGCGGCGGCAAGCATTCCGATAAATACTCCTTGCAGCAAACCGAGCGGAATCAGCCAATATTTTGACATATATAAAACAGTGTGGCGCAGGCTCATCCATCCCCCCGCCACCGCGCCGGCTATTGCGCTCCATTCGTACGCACGGATCCGTTTCGTTGTTTTCGTTAATTGCGTCAAGCGGGGAATGACGCCAAGAACGACTAAAAACGCCACAAATCCTGTTCCGACGGCCAGCCCTCCCGCAAAGCCGATAAATATAACAGCCAAAATTTTAATCGTCATTAATTTTTCCCATACTTTCTTTGTTTTCATATAAAATGACGTACTGATCGAGTGATTGCTGATAATTAAACATTTCGACTTCCAGAGGGCTTGGCTCCTCATTAATGCGTTTGCGGAACACATGGTTAAAAAATAAAATCATGCCGATCCCTAATCCGAGCGAATAAGGGATTTGCAGCAACAACGGCTTATCATTCTTTTTCCCGGTAATCATCTCATAAAGATGTTGATGCACTTCTTGCATGCTGACATCTTCATGAAAATTCATAATGGCCATTGCCGATCCGACAAAAAGCAACATCCATACAAGCAAAAAATAAGCAGAGGAAAAACGCCGTTTTTGATCAACGACTTCAATGATCGTTTGCGCCGGCCCAATTACCTGCACATCTAGCGCGTCATCCTTTTCCATCATGGCGCGAATGACTTTCATTACATCGATAATGACAATGTTTTTATCGCTCGGTTGAATTCGATAAAGCGGGACAGCTTTTAACTGTTCCGCTATGTTGCTATCATTGGCGGTGATTTGCGCCACATCGCCAATCACAACAACTGCTCTCGGTTTTACTTGAACGCGGTGCCGCAGTTTGACAAAGACGGTTTTTTCCATCTGCCTCACACCTTAACTTGTAGTTTTTTATGTATTTTCACTTGCGCTTCGCTTTTTTATTTAGTATGTTGGGGAAAAAAGGAATCATACAATCAGATGGTATTTACCATCAATTTCATAAAAATAAAAAAGAATGGATGCCTACCCATCCATTCTCTCCTTTATTTGCTGTAAAATTTTTTTTTCAAGACGGGATACTTGAACTTGAGAGATGCCTAATCTTGATGCCACTTCCGACTGGGTTTGATCTTTGTAATAACGCAAATAGACGATGAGACGTTCCCGTTCATCCAGCTCCTCAATCGCTTTTTTCAACGCGATTTTATCAAACCATGATGCTTCGTCGGCATCAGCAATTTGATCGAGGAGCGTGATCGGGTCGCCGTCGTTTTCATACACTGTTTCGTGAATGGAAGCCGGGGAACGAACGGCTTCCTGGGCAAGCACCACTTCTTCTGGAGAAATTTCTAAATAATCGGCGATTTCTGTCACCGTTGGCGCCCGTCCATGTTTTTTCGAAAGCTCGTCTCTTGCTTTCCGGATTTTATTGCCCGTTTCTTTTAAGGAACGGCTCACTTTCACCGTCCCGTCATCGCGGATAAACCGCTGAATTTCGCCGATGATCATCGGCACCGCATATGTGGAAAACTTCACGTCATACGACAAATCAAACTTATCAACAGATTTAAGCAAGCCGATGCAGCCAATTTGAAATAAATCGTCCGGCTCGTATCCGCGGTTCAAAAAGCGCTGGACGACCGACCAAACGAGGCGCATGTTTTTTTGGATAATTTCATTGCGCGCCTGTTGGTCCCCCTCTTGGCTGCGGCGAATAAGCTTTTTCATCTCATGATCTTTTAACAGCGTCTGATCTCGCTTGACATCGACATCCATAGGCATGTCTCCCTTAGTTACATAACGCTTTTTGGCTCTTCGTTATATATTTCTTTAAATAAACGGTTGTCCCCTTATCCACTTCCGACTGAACGATGACTTCATCCATAAAATTTTCCATGATCGTGAATCCCATTCCAGATCGCTCCAATTCCGGTTTGGTTGTAAACAACGGCTGCCGCGCCTCTTCGATATTAGCAATGCCGACACCTTCGTCTTTTATCGTCAAATGGACGACTCCGTCTTCGATCACAACGGAAATGTATACGATCCCGTTTGGATCGTTATTATATCCGTGAATAATCGCGTTCGTTACCGCTTCAGAGACAACGGTTTTAATTTCCGTCAGTTCATCCATCGTCGGGTCAAGCTGTGCCACGAATGCGGCAACTGCCACACGAGCAAACGATTCGTTTTGGCTAAGCGCGGAAAATTGGAGGTGCATTTCGTTTCTCATCACGCCACCCCCAATGTCTGCAGCGCGAATTGTTCATCGTTTTCTAAACGAATAATTTTAAACAGCCCCGACATGTCAAACAGCCGTTTCACCGTCGGCGAAATCGAACATACGATCATTTCCCCGCCGAGTTTTTTTATTTGTTTGTAGCGCCCTAAAATGACGCCAAGCCCGGAACTATCCATAAATGTCAAATGTTCTAAATTCAGCACAATGTGGCGGATCGATGCGCTTTCCAGCACATCCGTCACTTTTTCGCGAAGCTCTTCGGCCGTATGATGATCAAGTTCTCCGGAAAGCCGGATGATCAAAACATCTTGTTTTACTTCAAAGTCCATCATCAGGCTCACTATGTTTTCCCCCTTGTTCATTTCGGATTAGGGAGAAGTTTCGCTACAACATGCGGGAAATCCTGCCTGATGACAAAACTAGTGGCGATTCGCTAAAAGTAGAAAGCGGGCCGCAAAAGCTGACATGTTTATGCGGATTTCGTAAAATTTTGCAATGTCCGTTTAAACAAATCCCACCAGCTTGCTTCTGCGACATTTTCTTTTGCGACGATTGGACTGCGAAGCAATTCTTTTCCATCTTGTTTCAAAATCAGGACGCCAAGCTCGTCTCCTTTTTTAATTGGCGCTTTGGCGTTTTTGTTCACTTTAATCACTTTTTCTATCTTGTTTACAGATTGCCCTTTTTTCGTCAATACAGAAATTGGCTCTGAAGTAACAAGCGCAACCGTTTTTTTCTTTCCTTTGCTAACATTGGCATGGGCAACCACTTCATTCCGTTTCAAGACTGGATGTGTTTTATATTGACTGAACGCATAATCAAGCATCCTTGTAATTTGCGCATTGCGTTCCTTTGGCGTCGGCGCCCCAAATACGACGGCAATGACACGCATTCCGTTCTTTTTCGCTGTCGCTGTTAAGCAGTATTTCGCTTCGCTTGTAAATCCGGTTTTTAAACCGTCCACTCCGGGATAAAATTTAACGAGCCGGTTCGTATTCACAAGCCAAAATTTTTTATCAGTGTTTTCCCGCAAATAATCCTCGTATTTGCTCGTATACTTCGTAATATCTTCGTATTTTAGCAATTCGCGCGCCATTATCGCCATGTCATGCGCGCTGCTGTAATGCCCTTTGGCAGGCAGCCCTGTCGCGTTTTGAAACGAAGTGTTTTTCAACCCAAGCTCCTTCGCTTTTTTATTCATCATCTCGACAAACGCTTCTTCCGATCCGGCGATTCGTTCCGCCAGGGCCACCGACGCGTCATTGCCCGAGCCGATCGCAATGCCGCGCAACAGTTCATCCACCGTCATTTCTTCGCCAGGTTCCAAAAAAATTTGTGATCCGCCCATGGAGGCAGCGTATTCGCTCGCCCGGACTTTTTCCTTATAAGAAAGCTCTCCTTTATCAATCGCCTCCATAATGAGAAGCATTGTCATGATTTTTGTCATGCTGGCCGGCGGCAGCTTTTCATTAGCGTTTTTTTCATATAGCACAGCCCCGGTATCACGCTCAATTAAAATCGCAGACCTTGCCTCATTGGCAAGTTCAATTCCGCGCGCTGTTGACTTTTTTTCTTCCGCATGGACATAAGAAGAAATAGTAAATAAAAAAACAGATGCAAAAAGAAGTAAACGAATCAATTGCTTCTTCATCTCCCAACCCTCCATTCTTTATACATGCCATTTTTTCCAAATGAGATATTTTTATACAATAGAAGCAATGAATTTCCACAGATTTTGTCCATAAAAAAAGAGGGCATCCCAAAATGAATGGGACACCCTTTTGTGCTGCCGCACGCTTATGGTCAACCAAATTGTGCGTCTATCTCTTTTATGAAATGGTTTCGTATATAAGCGTCGGCTTGGCAACAGGAATGGAGGAGAGGCGAATGCTTTTGGCAAGCTTTTGTTTGACTTCTTCAATATTTTCCGTATTGCTGTAAATCGTCACAAGCGATTCGCCTTTTTTCACCGCATCGCCGACCTTTTTGTGCAAGACGAGGCCGACAGAAAGATCGATCGTTGCTTCTTTTGTCGCCCGCCCGGCTCCAAGCAGCATCGCAGCCGTCCCGACTTCGTCAGCGACAATTTCCGCGACATACCCATCTTCCGGGGCTTCAAGCTCCCATCGGTATTTCGCTTGCGGCAGTTTCGTTGGATCATCGACAACCGATGCGTCGCCGCCTTGCGCGCTGAGAAACACTTTGAACGTTTCTAACGCTTTTCCTTCCCGAATCGACGCTTCTAACAGCGCGCGCGCTTCCTCTAATGAAGATGCTTTTTCCGCCAAATATACCATATAGCTTCCAAGCGTCAAACATAGTTCTTGTAAATCTTCTGGCCCTTTTCCTTTAAGCGTATCAATCGCTTCTTTCACTTCGAGCGCGTTTCCAACAGCGTATCCGAGCGGCTGGCTCATGTCGGAAATAACCGCCATCGTTTTCCGGCCGACACGCTTGCCGATTTCCACCATCGCTGTTGCCAGCTGTTTCGCTCCTGCAAAATCTTTCATAAACGCGCCGGCTCCCGTTTTCACATCCAACACAATCGCGTCAGCGCCAGCGGCAATTTTTTTGCTCATAATCGACGAAGCGATCAGTGGAATGCTGTCCACCGTCGCCGTAACGTCACGGAGCGCATACAGCTTTTTATCGGCTGGCGTTAAATTGCCTGTCTGGCCGATAATCGCGATTTTGTTTTTATTCACAAGCTCAATAAATTGCTCGTTATCGATTTCCACATGAAACCCTGGAACGGACTCTAATTTATCAATGGTCCCGCCGGTATGTCCAAGCCCTCTCCCCGACATTTTTGCGACAGGCACGCCGACAGACGCAACAAGCGGCCCTAACACAAGCGTCGTCGTATCGCCGACGCCACCCGTTGAATGCTTGTCAACTTTCATTCCTTCGATTTTCGATAAATCGATGACATCTCCGGAGCGGACCATCGCCATCGTTAGCGCCGCCGTTTCTTCTTCTGTCATGCCGCGGAAAAACACCGCCATCGCGAATGCGCTCATTTGATAATCAGGAATGTCGCCGTTCGTGTAACCGCGGATGATAAAATCAATTTCTTCTTTTGAAAGCTCATAACCATCCCGTTTTTTCGCAATTAAATCGACCATTCTCATCCTTTATCACCTTTTTCTTATTGTTTCGCCATTTCTGCGATAATTCCCTTGACAAGCCGTAAAAAGTTGGCTTTCACTCGTTCCGTCGTTTCAATGACTTCATCGTGGGTAAGCGGCTGATCTAAAATCCCGGCCGCCATATTCGAGATGCACGAAATCCCTAACACTTCCATTTGCGCATGGCGCGCAACAATCACTTCAGGCACCGTCGACATGCCGACCGCATCCCCGCCAATCGCGCGAATCATGCGGATTTCCGCTGGTGTTTCGTAAGAAGGCCCGCTGTTGGCCACATAAACACCTTCTTGAACCGGAATATCAAGCTGTTTTGCCACATGTTTCGCCAACGCGCGCAAACGTCTGCTATAGGCTTCCGTCATATCCGGAAAGCGGACACCAAGCTCGGGATCATTTGGACCGATTAACGGGTTGACCCCCATATTATTGATATGGTCCGCAATAATCATTAAATCCCCCGGCTGAAAACGTTCATTCACGCCTCCTGCCGCGTTTGTTACGATCAGCTCTTTGACGCCAAGTGCTTTCATCACGCGGACTGGGAATGTGATTTGATCCAAGCGGTACCCTTCATAATAATGAAAACGGCCTTGCATAGCGACAACGGTCGCTCCTTCAAGCTGGCCGTAAACAAGCCGGCCGGCATGTCCTTCGACCGTGGACACAGGAAACTCTGGAATTTGCTCATACGGAATTTTCACTGCCTGTTCAATTTCATCGGCAAGAACGCCAAGGCCCGAACCGAGGATTAAACCGATGCGGGGAGGCGCCGGAAATTGTTCTTGCAAATAACGGGCAGCTTTTTCAATCGCTTGTTTATTCATGATTGGATCCCCCTATCAAATCGGCTAAAAAGCTTGTTCCGTGCGGCGGCATCTTCACTTGGAAATTATCAGCGATCGTTGCGCCGACATCGGCAAATGTTTCGCGAAGCGGCAACGCTTTTCCGCCGCTCATGCTTGGGCTATAGACAAGCAGCGGCACATACTCGCGTGTATGATCCGTACCGTGGTGAACCGGGTCATTTCCATGGTCAGCTGTGATAATAAGCAAATCGTCATGTTTCAAAAGCGGAAACACGTCGGAAAGACGGGCGTCAAATTCCTCAAGCGCATCCCCGTATCCTTTCGGATCGCGGCGATGCCCGTACATCGCATCAAAGTCAACGAGATTAACAAAGCTGAGTCCTGTAAAGTCCATTTTCAGCGTGTCAACCAATTTATCCATTCCGTCCATATTGGATTTTGTCCGCAGCGATGTTGTAACTCCTTCATTATCGTAAATATCGGAAATTTTTCCGATCGCGATCACTTCATACCCGGCGTCTTTCAATTCGTTCATGACCGTGCGGCCGAACGGTTTTAACGCATAGTCATGCCGGTTTGCCGTACGTTGAAAATTGCCCGGCGTGCCGATGAACGGGCGCGCAATGACACGGCCGACCATATATTTTTCATCAAGCGTCAATTCGCGGGCGATTTGGCAAATATGGTAAAGTTCCTCCAGCGGCACAATTTCTTCATGTGCAGCGATTTGCAACACGGAGTCCGCCGAAGTATAAACGATGATTGCCCCTGTTTCCATATGTTCTTTGCCAAGCTCCTCGATAATCGCCGTACCGCTTGCCGGTTTGTTGCCGATGACTTTCCGGCCCGTCCGTTTTTCCAATTCGTTGATCAGTTCTTTTGGAAATCCGTTGGGGAACACTTGAAATGGTTTGTCAATAATAAGCCCCATAATTTCCCAGTGACCGGTCATCGTATCTTTTCCCGCGGATGCTTCTTGCATTTTCGTATAATAAGCAAGCGGTTTTTCCGCTTTTGGAATGCCTTTGATTTCGCGAATGTTGCTTAAGCCGAGCTTTGCCATATTCGGCATGTGCAGCCCGCCGCGATGCTCGGCGATGTGGCCAAGCGTATCCGCCCCGTGATCATTATATTTTTCGGCATCTGGCGCCGCGCCAATGCCGACGGAGTCCATGACAATCAAAAAAACCCGTTTGTATGTATGGCCCATAATCATAATTCCTCCTGTCTTCATAACGTGATCTTTCTGTTTTATCATTCCCGAAATACTGATAGAAACTCCTGAGCATTGCACTCGTCAGAAGTCTGACAACTATATTATAAAACGTTTTCAATATAAGAATCAATAAAAAACCCGCTTATCAATAAGCGGGAAATTCGGCACGCGAAACTATGCGCGTGGATGAAATTGCTTATATACATCTTTTAAACGCGTTTTCGTAACATGAGTATAAATTTGCGTCGTCGAAATATCGGCATGGCCTAACAGTTCTTGCACGGCGCGCAAATCGGCGCCGTTTTCGAGCAGATGTGTGGCAAATGAATGCCGCAGCGTGTGCGGCGTCAGTTCTTTTTCGATGTTTGCTTCTTTTGCAAGCTTTTTTAAAATCTTCCAAAACCCTTGCCTCGTTAAGCGATCCCCATAATGATTCAAAAACAGCGCATCGGTTGCCCGCTTTTTCGGGTTTATTAATTTTGGACGCGCTGTTTCCAGATATGCTTTTAACGCGTCCAGCGCCATGCTGCCGATCGGAACGATCCGCTCCTTGTTTCCTTTTCCGTAGCAGCGGACAAAGCCCATTGTCAAATGCACGTCGGAAAGATTTAAATTTACGAGTTCGCTGACGCGCATTCCCGTCGCATACAACAATTCTATCATCGCTTTGTCACGAATGCCGATTGGCGTATTTGTTTTCGGCGCTTCTAAGAGCGCCTCCACCTCTTCCAGAGACAGCACTTTCGGCAACGTCCGCTCCATTTGCGGCGATTCGATATGCACCGACGGATCTTGATCCGCTATTTTTTCACGAAGAAGAAATTGATGAAACGAGCGAATCGACGCAATATGGCGCGCGATCGTCTTCGGAGAGCTTCCTTTTTCTTTCAAAAACTTTAAAAATTGCATAATATGGAGGCGCGACACGTCGTTCCATGATTGAATTTGCTCAACATGGCGCAAATAGTGCGCATATTTTTTTAAATCTCTTTCATAAGAAACAATTGTATTTTTCGCCAAATTTCGTTCTACCGTCAAATAATGAAGAAAATCTTTCAATTCATGTTCCAACATCCCACTACTCCCCATTGCGATAAAAAAGTAGTAACCGATCCATCCATTCGAATGACGGGTTTTCCGTTGTCGACACTTCCACTGCTGATCCTTGCGGCTCATCATAGCGGTGGTAATTCTCGTATTCTCGGTTGAACCATATAAGACTATAATAAAATAAAAGCGTGCACCCCGTAAATAAAAGAAATACTTTTATCATCTGCCATACCGTTTTCATGGCTATTCCTCCCCATTCCGTCGTTACTAGAGGATATGCCATGTTTTTTTGCTTTTATACCCATAAAAAAACCTTTCCCATTGGAAAAGGTTTTTTCGCTTTGTTATTCTTTTTTATTTTGTTCTTCCTCGTGTTTTTGCTGGCAACGATAACAAATTCCATGAAACGTTAGACGGTGGTCCTTGATTTTAAACTTCCAGTCCCGTTCGACAATTTCTTCTACTTCCTCCAATAAATCTTCTTGGATTTCCGCTACGGACCCACATTCAATACAAACTAAATGATGGTGAAAGTGAGCCGCACCTTCTTTGCGCAGATCGTAGCGAGATACACCATCCCCAAAGTTGATTTTATCGACAATTTTTAGTTCTGTTAACAGCTCGAGCGTCCGGTATACAGTAGCCAATCCAATTTCTGGAGATTTTTCTTTAACGAGGAGGTAGACGTCTTCTGCGCTTAAATGATCTTCCTCATGCTCTAACAAGACACGTACTGTCGCTTCCCGCTGCGGTGTCAATTTATAGCCAGCGGTGTGCAATTGCTTCTTAATTCGGTCGATTCGATCTTCCATCTTTCATTCCCTCCCACGTCATTCAACTACCATTATAACAAAAGAAAGAGGGAAGTATCAAAATAAAATCATTATTACAAAAGAACGAAAATGATTATTATATAATAATTATTCATTTCCGACAATTTCAATGACTTGTTTCATCAATAATGGGGACACATACGCTTCAAGGGACGAAGAAACAAGCAAGCTTATGCTAATCAATATCATCACCGCCGTATAGCGCATAATCACCGGAAAAATTGGTTCATGCCCCCGCTTCATAAATTGATTGCGCACCATTTGCAGCGAAAATGAAATCGAAACCACCCCCATAACCAAAAAAGCTGGAATAATAATTAAATTTTGTGGCATCACGGACACAAAAGATAACAAAAACCCTTGCCACCCCATTTGATTTACTAAAAATCCGACAGTAAACCCGACAACGATTCCTTTTAAAAACAACAAAATGAAAATAATCGGCAGCCCTATCACCGAAATGCCCAGCACCCACATAAAAGCGACATATTTCAAATTATGAAAATAGCTTTGCTGAAACATATCGCGGGCGCCGGCTATGTTTCCTTTCGATACTTGTCCAAAAAATTGCGTTAAATAATAGTACAAATCTTGTTTTTGGCCGAAATTCAAGCTGTTCACAACGATCGCGCCAAAAATCACTCCCATTAAAAATAGCACAATCACAAATAAATATACAGACGCATGCTCGCGCATATGTACGGAAATCACTGATTTTACCGGATGTCTTCTCATCATCTTCTTCCCCCTATCACCCTCTTAGTAGATTGTATGAGACATTTTTCGATGTATGACTTTATTTGCAAGGAAAGAAAGAATAATAAAAAAATCGCTTCTATTCCGAAGCGATTTTTCCGTATTTTCCGCCGCCTCCTGCTTGAATCGAAAGCTCTCCTTTGCGCGCAAGCATGATGAGGTTGGCAAGCTTTTCCCCGATGCTCTCTTGTAATTCTTCTTCCGTCGCCTGATGAAGCACGTACATCTCTGTGCCGAAGCGGGCGAGTAATTTTTCGTATGTTTTCGCGCCAAGCCCTGGAATAAACTCAAGCGGCACTTGGTAAATATATGGCGGCCGTTTTGGCGGGGTTCCGCCTGTTTTCAGCTCTTGAAGGCGGTCAAACACCCCTTTTATTTGCCGGTGATGGCCGCATGACGGACATTGGTTTTCCCGGGGGTCCACCGGTTTGAAACATCGTTCGCACACCGTCTGATGGTACTTTCCAAGTTTCGGATTTAAGCCGTAATTGGCGACAATCATTCTTCCTTCTTGCTTCCGCAACGCTTTTTTCAATTCGGCAAACGTCGGGGCGTTCATGCGGATAATTTGGTATTCGCGCGCCAGTTTTCGCAGTGAATGAGCATCCGAATTGGAAAGGTACGGATAGCGGTGCAGCTCGGCAATTTGGTCAGCCATTTTTGTATCCGCGCTTAATCCTAGCTCTATCGCATCAATGAAATCGGGATCAAACACTTCCGTTAAGCTTTTTTTCACCCCTTTGCCATACAAACTTTTAAAAGGAGTGAAGGCATGCGCTGGCACAAATAAACCGCCTAATTGTTTTACGACCGTCTGCAATTCCCGCCCAGTTCCGTACATGCGCTGCGAACTGAGGGAAATGTTTTTCACCCGCTCTTTTAACCATGCCGAAAAGGCGCGCATCGCTTTTATCGTCGGCAAAAACGCCAGCACGTGAATAGGTCCTTGACAATGTTTGTCATACACTTCAATTTCGCTTCCTAACAATAATGTCACAGAACCGATTGCGACGCCGCCGTCATCGTACTCTTTCCATCCTTTTTCTTCCACTCCCCGTTCCAATTCATCAAGCACTTCCGGAACATGGCAGTCGATGATCCCAATCATATGTAATCCTTTGACATGCGCCGCCTCATGCAAAATATTGGGAAGCGTCAATGTTTTTGCGCCTGTGATTTTTACCGGCCGGAAAGAAGCAGTGCGGCCGAGATGAATATGTAAATCGACGTAATAGTTACGCATGTTCTTCTCCCATGGCGCGGCGCAATTGCAAATATTGCAGCGCATATGCCGTTTTTGCGTCATAAATCTCACGTTTTTCAAACATTTCAAGCGCCTCCTCCAACGTCACTTCCAATATGTCGACAAACTCATCTTCATCGAGCGATGCAGCGTTTTCGATTTTTGTTAGCCCTTCTGCTACATATAAATGAATTAGTTCATCGGCAAACCCTGGGGATGTGTAAAATGACGCGATGTGGCATAGCGAACGGGCACGGTAGCCTGTTTCTTCCTCCAATTCACGGTGTGCAGTTGCGAGCGGTTCTTCCCCTTTTTCCAACTTACCTGCCGGAATTTCTACTAAAACGCGCTCAAGTGCTTTCCGGTATTGCCGTACGAGCACCAGTTTCCCTTCCTTTGTTATCGGAATAATCGCCACCGCGCCTGGGTGCTTGATCACTTCCCGTTTGCTCGTCTTTCCGTTTGGCAGCTGCACATCTTCTACATATAATTGAACGACTTTGCCGCTGAATATTTTTTCTTTGCGAATCGTTTTTTCGACTAAATGTTCCATTTTCTTCTCTCCCATCTAACGTTATCTTTCTTCCTTATTGTACTATATCATTTGAGCAAGTTTCACTTTCCGTTGTACAATATAAAAACAATTCTCAATAAGGAGGAGAAACAGATGAAAAAACGGCGCATCGGTTTGTCAGATTTATATGTCAGCGAAATCGGGCTCGGCTGCATGTCGCTTGGCACGGACGAGCAGAAAGCGATCCGCATTATTCATGAAGCGCTCGAACGCGGCATTAACTATTTGGACACGGCCGATCTTTACGACCGCGGATTAAATGAAGAATTTGTCGGAAAGGCGATCAAAGGGAAACGCGATCAAGTCATACTGGCAACAAAAGTCGGCAACCGCTGGGAAGAGGGAAAAGACGGATGGTTTTGGGACCCGTCCAAAAAATACATTAAATCGGAAGTAAAAGAAAGCCTGCGCCGTCTGCAAACAGACTACATCGACTTATATCAGCTCCACGGCGGCACGATTGATGACCCGATCGATGAAACGATTGAAGCGTTTGAAGAGCTAAAACAAGAAGGGGTCATCCGCTATTACGGCATTTCTTCGATTCGTCCGAACGTCATTCGCGAATATGTAAAACGGTCGAACATCGTCAGTGTCATGATGCAATACAGCTTGCTCGACCGCCGCCCTGAAGAATGGTTTCCGCTGCTAAGCGAACATCACATCAGTGTCATCGCCCGCGGACCTGTCGCGAAAGGATTGCTGACAGAGCGGCCGTTAGAGGCGGCAAGCGATGCTGTTAAAGAAAACGGTTATCTTGATTATACATACGAAGAATTGCAAACACTGATTCCAAAGCTAAAAGCAAAAACAGCCGGACATCGTTCATTCACAGCAACGGCGCTGCAGTTTTGCTTATATGATCCGGTCGTCGCCGCCGCCATTCCAGGGGCAAGCAGCATCGAACAGATCATCGAAAACATAAACGCCGCTTCCGCCCCACGTTTAACCAAGGAAGAATATGAGTGGCTCCGCCAGCATACGAAAGCTTCAGTGTACAACATGCATCGGTGACATGTTTGCCATGTGTGGCCTTCCCGCGCGCCGGCAATGATGCTTCCGTCACATGCCGGCCTTTCGCCGCGCCAATGCCAACTTATAACTAAGAAACGCTCAACAGTAAAAAGAGCGGCAGCGTCCATCCGTTTGCCGCGCATCATAATGCGACCTAAACAGCGGCGGTCCAACACACACAATAGGCCCGTCGTCCATCTGCCGACGGGCCGCATTGGAAAAACCGGAATCTTCACGGGATGGATGGCGCAAACGTCCTGACTGGCGCAAGCGGCGCGCAAAAGTGCGCGGCGGGAAAAATAACGCCGATGATTGGCACATTGACGCTGTTTTGACAGCGGAACACGCTTCCATACCAATCTCAGCCAGATGCCCACACCTTCTAAAATTGGCATAACAGACCGCAATTCTTCGCTCATCTCCGCTTTAACGGCGCCTGCCTCATGGACGATTCACACATAGCTTCCATCCAAACAAAAGATGCGAATCACTTAAAATTCCGCCAATCCAAGTCGCTTTCATTCAACAGCTCTGCAAACGTTTTTTGTTCTTCGCGTTTGCGCCGCTCCTCGCGCTTTCGTGCTTCTTCTTCCTCTTTCCGCCGCTGTTCTTGCCGCTCCCATTCCCGTTTCTTCTCTTTCAGCTTAGCAAACAACTCCTCATTTAAACGGTCCTTCAACATAAATGATTCGTCCGTTTGTTTTGCTTGATGTTTTTGCCGTTTATCCATGCAAATCCCCTCCGTACATAAAATATTGTCATTCTTCCAATGATAAAAACAAACAAAAAGGGGCAATGTAACGTGCAAAAAGGAAACCGAAGCGACAATCAGCAGCACAAATGATCGCAAAAAAGAATGAGAAAAAGCGATCCATCCGCCAAAACGGGAAAACTGTCCGCAATAACGTAAAGCGGAAGGCATCTCCATTTTACCTTAAGGCCGCCCGCCTCCTGCAGACAGCGATAATGATAAAAACCGTAACCCGAGCGGTTACGGTTTTATAACACTTCTGTAATATTAGGCATGTGCTCATCCATCCACGCTACCGCTTCATCGAGTGTGGCAAATTCTTTTGTTTCGAACGTCATTTCATTCTGCAAAAGCCAGACGTCCTTTGGCTCTTGATAGATGCCGGCAATCGACCAATGCAGCAAACTGTATGGATCGTTTTCATGCAAAAACGACACCCATGTTTTTTGCTTCGCTATGTTCGCAATTTGTTTAAGCTTATCGTTCACATGGCTCACTCACTTTGACAAGCGGCATGCGGGGACTTAAAATTTGCCCGGGACTTTTCAATTGAAAACAGCCGCCCCCTTCCACAATGTCAATCGTCATCGTGTCGTCATAAAAGACAAGGCGGGATTTTTCAACAAAAACAGGAACGAAATTCGTATCAACTGCTATATCGTCATCATCTGCCTCATCAACTAACGATAATGCAATGACACCGTTGACAAGGCATCCACAGCCATCCGTGTCGTATTTCAGCTTTAACATTCTCTTCGTTTCCGTTAAAATAGGGGTAAGCTGTTCGATCGCCCTATCCGTAAATATAATCTTCACGCCGTATATGCTCCTTTTCTTCATATTCCGCTCTTATTGTACCTACATATGCAAGTTGCTGTCAAAAATAAAAAGGAGGATGGCAAAAGTGCAAATGAAAATTTGCTTTGCAGAGGCAGCCTCTCTGACAATAAGCCATTTTGCGGCAGTGCCCATATTGTCCGCGCCACTCCACCCTAATCGCAATGATCGGAAGTGACATGATGGATGAAAAATGGCTAACAAAACTTATTCGCAATTGCTTGCGGCAATATGGCTATGATGCGGAATCGCTTCCGCTTACCGATTTGGAATGGAAACAGCTGCGTGAAAAAATTTTATCCGCAAAAACAACCGATGAAGAAATGGACATGTATGAAATTGTCAATGATGTCGTTTACGAATATATAACGAAATAACATTTCTTGTTTTGGCAAGGAATGTTATTTTTTGAAAAACGCGCGTTTTCCCACTCTCTCGACAACTGACGGGAACAAATGATGAAGCTGACTGCCGACATTCATCCAGCGCGGCATATTTATTTCCCTTGTCGGCGTCATCATAACCGAAACAACCCGTTTGGCCACTTTTTCCGGCGAAAGCATCCATCGTTCCACATTTTTTACGTATTCTCCTGACTGGTCGGCGACATGAAAAAAATTCGTCCGAATCGGTCCCGGATTCACAGCCGTCACAAAAATCCCATATTGTTCCGCTTCCATCCGCAAGCTGTTCGTAAACCCAAGCACCGCGTGCTTCGTAGCGGCATATACGCTTGATTTCGGCGTTGCTAACTTTCCTGCTTGTGAAGCGATGTTAATAATGTGGCCGCTCCGCCTTTTTTTCATATGTACATACACTATTTTTGTACAAGCGATTAAACCGAACACATTCACAGCAAACATATCCTTCATTTCCTCAAGATCAATGTCTTCCACATTGCGAAACACGCCAAAACCGGCGTTATTCACCAATACGTCCACCGTCTGAATATCGCGGAATAACTGCTGAAACACCGCTTCCACCGCATCTGTATCGCTCACGTCGAGCCGGTAATAACGCGGCGAAATATGATAGGCCCGTTCAATCTCCCGCGCCACCTGTTTCAGCTTTTCTTCGTTTCTGGCGAGCAACACGGGGAGCGCTTTTTGCCGTGCCGCTTCATAAGCGATTTGTTCCCCGATGCCGCCGGACGCTCCAGTAATGACGATATGTTTTCCTTCTATCCGCAAATAGATCCCTCCACTGCTTCATACACATAATAGTCGTTTTCTTTTTTCTTGCGGACCGCACCGTTTTCTTCTAAATAATCGAGCTGCCCTATCGTTTCAGACATCGTTAACATCAGCTCTTTCTGATATACAGCAGGAAATAGCTTTTGGCAAATTTGAAATACGGTATGCGGCTTTTGCTTAAGCATATCGAGCACTTGCTCGGCGCGTTCCCGTTGTTTACGAAGGCGTTTTTCAATCAACGCAGATACGTCCGTCACATCTTCTCCATGCCCAGTCATCACGAACGAAATGTCGTAATCACGCATTTTCAGCAATGAAGCGTTATACTGCACCAACGGTTTCGGGCGTTCCATCTCCCCTGGGAAAGGCGGTTCCATCATCGGATTCGGAGAAATATGTAAAAGTAAATGATCTCCGCCAATCATCGCACCGTCCGTTTCGCGGTAAAACACAACATGGCTTTGCGCATGCCCTGGTGTTTCAATCACTTTCCAATGCGGCAACCCCGGAAGCGAATCGCCTTCTTTGATCGTCGCGGTAAGCGGACGCCGGCATGCATAGCGGAGCGAACCGCGCAAATGGGAAAGCTCAGCGAGAAACAAACGATCGACGCCGCACTCCAACAAAAACTGTTCAAAAAATCGCTGATGTTGTTGAAAAAACGCTTCATCTTGGCGAACCCAGCGGTCCGCTTTCCAATGGCCAATGACCGGCAAACTGTCTGGCAAATAATCAAGCAAACCGACATGATCAGGATGATGATGGGTGATGACCACTTGATCGATGTCAGAAGGAGCGTACCCAATTTGACGAAGCTGCTGTTGAAATGAATGCCACGCCTCTTTTGTTTTTACTCCGGCATCGATCAGCGTCAAGCTGTCCCCTTTAATCAAGTACATGTTTACATTCCCAACCGGAAACGGCGTTGGGACAACGATGCGATAAACATGCTCCTTCATAACCGACAATCCCCTTCTATATTTTGATAGTAAAATAAATCGCCAATCATGATATTTAACAGTTTACACTGATTTTATCAGTTTGTCATTTTTTTCGAATAATTCGCAAAAAATCCGTTTTTTCTATTGACAACATGGCTGTTTTCATTGCATAATTGCAAACGAAACGAACATCGCAAACAGGCGATGAGTGGGGCCAGTAAACCATGAACGGTATCCAGAGAGTGAAACCCGCAGGCTGCAAGGTTTCATTACCCTCTTCGTGGTTGAACCTACCTCATGAGCTGTTAGGCAAACCTAAACGTCTTACCGGCGTTATCGGTGCAGAGTTGGGCTCTTGGGAAAAGAGCCAAAAAAGGTGGTACCGCGGAAACAAAGACCTTCCGTCCTTTTTAAGGAGGCAAGGTCTTTTTTATTTGACCCAAAAAGGAGGCATTCACCATGAAACAGGAAACGATCATTACATTTATCGGCGCCGGCTCGATGGCAGAAGCGCTTATTTCCGGAATGACAAAAACGTTGTACCGGCCTGAACAAATTATTGTGACAAACCGTTGCAATCAAAAACGGCTCGAATATATGCAAAAAACATACGGAGTCCGGACCGAAACAAACAAAGAAAAAGCAGTAAAAGAAGCAGATGTTGTCATTTTAGCGATGAAGCCGAAAGACGCGGCAGAAAGCATTGCTTCCATCGCGCCGGCGGTTGGCGAACACCAGCTAATCATTTCCGTGCTTGCTGGCGTGACGACAGAAACGATCGTCTCGCTCATTGGAAAAAATGTCGCGGTCGTCCGCGCCATGCCAAACACATCGGCGGCAATCGGCCAGTCTGCCACCGCTATCTCCCAAGGCCGTTTTGCAGCGGAAACACATGTCGCCACCGCCAAAACGTTGTTTGAGACAGTCGGCATTGTCACAGTCGTTCCCGAACATGATTTACATGCCGTCACAGGGCTTTCCGGAAGCGGGCCGGCATATGTGTATTATTTAGTGGAAGCGATGGAAAAAGCGGCGGAAGAAATTGGGCTTGACCGCACTGTCGCCAAAAAATTGATTTTGCAAACGATCATCGGTGCAGCGCAAATGCTGCAAACGACCAACAAACACCCTTCCGTTTTGCGCAAAGAGGTGACCAGTCCCGGCGGAACGACGGAGGCAGGCATCCAAGTGCTAGAGCGCTACCGCTACCAAGAAGCGGTCATTGCTTGCATCAAACGGGCGACGGAGCGCTCGGAAGAGTTGGGCAAAGAACTTATTTCTTCGTCCTTTTCACACACTACCGCTCCATTGCGCTGACGCTTTTCTCACAATGCGTATCGTTTTGCTTCCACCAGTAAACGTGCTATTATCAAATTGAAAACGACATTACTTGGAGGGAGAAACAAACAATGGAAACGAAGCTTTTTTCGCCGTACACGATACGCGGAGTCACGCTCAAAAACCGGATCGTCATGTCTCCGATGTGTATGTATTCTTGCGACACAGAAGATGGGAAAGTGCGGAACTGGCACAAAATTCACTATCCAGCGCGCGCTGTCGGCCAAGTCGGTCTCATTATTTTGGAAGCAACTGCTGTTACTGCCCAAGGAAGAATTTCATCGCGCGACTTAGGCATTTGGAGCGATGAACATGTCGACGGATTGCGCGAACTCGTTTCGCTCGTCAAAGAACATGGGGCGAAAATCGGCATCCAGCTTGCCCATGCCGGACGCAAATCGGAAGTGGACGGAGAAATCATCGCACCTTCGGCAATTCCGTTCAGTGATCAAGCACGCACTCCAAAAGAAATGACGAAAGCAGACATTGAAGAAACGATTCAAGCGTTCCAAAACGGTGCGCGCCGCGCTAAAGAAGCAGGTTTTGACATCATCGAAATTCATGCTGCCCACGGCTATTTAATTAACGAGTTTTTGTCGCCGTTAGCAAACAAGCGGAAAGACGAATATGGCGGTTCTCCAGAAAACCGCTACCGCTTCTTAGGCGAAGTGATCAATGCAGTAAAAGAAGTATGGGATGGGCCGCTTTTTGTGCGCATTTCCGCTTCTGATTACCATCCGGAAGGCTTGACAGTCCAAGATTACGTCCCATATGCGAAACGCATGAAAAAACAAGGGGTCGACCTTATCGACGTCAGTTCTGGTGCGGTCGTTCCGGCCAAAATCAACGTATATCCTGGCTACCAAGTTCCGTTTGCAGAAACGATTCGCCGCGAAGCAGAAATCGCGACTGGGGCGGTCGGCTTAATTACTTCCGGATGGCAGGCTGAAGAAATTTTGTGCAACGGGCGCGCCGATTTAGTGTTTCTCGCCCGTGAGCTATTGCGCAATCCATATTGGCCATACGCCGCCGCAAAAGAATTGGGAACGACGATCCCTGCCCCAGTGCAATATGAACGAGGATGGCTTTTTTAAAGCTGCCGGTTTCCCGGCAGCTTTATTTTTTTCTTGGGATGATAAACGAGGAAAAATCAAATGCCAATTCTGTGTTCGGAAACAGCTCCCTTGCCTCGTGCAGCAGTTTTTCGCTTAACTCTCCCTGATAGCGAGAGCTGATATGAGTGAGAATCAATTTTTTCGCTCTGGCGCGTTTCGCCACTTCCGCCGCTTGTGCAGTGGTAGAATGAAAATAATCGTGCGCCAAGGCGCTGTCTTCTCGCGCAAATGTCGCTTCATGGACGAGCACATCCGCCTCTGCCGCCAGCTCGACGCTTGCCTCGCAATAGCGTGTATCGCCAAGGATTGCGACAATTCTCCCTTTTTGCGGCGGACCGACAAAATGGCGCCCATCAATGACCGTTCCGTCTTCTAGCTGCACCATTTTCCCAAGTTTGATTTGCTGGTAAATAGGGCCGGGGCGAATCCCAAGCGCCTGCAATTTATCTACTAAAAGAGTCCCTGGCAAATCTTTTTCCACAACGCGGAAACCGTAGGAAAGAATGCCATGGTCCAGCTGTTTCGCCGTCACAAGAAATCGTTCGTCCTCAAAAATAATCCCTTCCTCGATTTCAACGATTTGCAAATCGTATTTCAGCCGCGTGGAACTTACCGAAAGCGATGTTTCAATAAATGCTTGAATTCCTTTCGGCCCATATACGGTTAACGGCGTTTCCCCTCCCTGAAATGAGCGGCTCCCGAGCAGTCCTGGCAATCCAAAAATATGGTCACCGTGAAGGTGAGTGATAAAAATTTTTTCAATTCGTCGCGGACGGATGGACGTATGTAAAATTTGATGCTGTGTCGCCTCTCCGCAATCAAACAGCCACGTTGCCCCGCGCTCCTCTAACAGCTGGAGCGCGACCGACGACACGTTTCGTTCTTTTGCCGGGACTCCAGCTCCTGTGCCTAAAAACAATAATTCCAACACACCCACTCCTTATCAAAAAGCGATGACATTTTGTCTGTTGTTAGCGTATCAATGTTTTGCGTCGTATTTCAATACCCTTTTGCAATCAAACGCTAAAATGTTTGCGTTCAACGTCATAAATCTCTACAATTAATTACTTGAAGAGACAATTTTGGTTAAAGCGAGGTACATATCGTGAACAACATGAATCCAAAATCATTAATCGTCATTTTTGGGGCCACAGGAGATTTGGCAAAACGCAAGCTGTTTCCCTCTATTTATCAATTGTATGAAAAAGGGAAATTGTCTAAGGAATTTGCTGTTGTCGGCGTTGCACGCCGCCCGTTATCTAATGACGAGTTTCGCAACTATGTCCGCCAATCAGTGGAAAACTCCATCTGTCAAGAATTAAGCGATTTGTCATTCGTGTCCCATTTTTATTATCATCCATTTGATGTCACGGATACGGCGTCCTACCAGCAATTAAAAACGCTGCTTGCACAATTGGATGAAACGTATCATACTGACGGAAACCGTATTTTTTATTTAGCAATGGCACCGGAATTTTTTGGCACGATTACATCCCGTTTAAAATCAGAAGGGCTCACCGCGACAAGCGGCTGGAAGCGCCTTGTCATTGAAAAACCGTTCGGCCATGACTTCCAAAGCGCGCAACAGCTTAATGAGGAAATTCGCCAATCGTTTTCGGAACATGAAATTTACCGGATCGACCATTATCTTGGCAAGGAAATGGTGCAAAACATCGAAGTGATCCGCTTTTCCAATGCGATTTTTGAACCGCTTTGGAACAACCGGTTTATTTCCAACATTCAAATTACATCAAGCGAAACGCTCGGCGTTGAAGACCGGGGGCGTTACTACGACCATTCCGGAGCGCTTCGCGATATGGTGCAAAACCATATGCTGCAGATGGTTGCGCTCTTGGCAATGGAACCGCCGATTAAATTAACGACCGACGACATCCGCAACGAAAAAATCAAAGTGCTGCGCGCCCTGCGCCCAATCTCTCACGATGAAGTCGACCAATACTTTGTCCGCGGACAATATGGCAGAGGCGTCGTCAACGGAAAAGAAGTCATCGGCTATCGCGAAGAAAATAACGTCGATCCGGATTCAAATACGGAAACATTTGTCGCCGGCAAATTAATGATCGATAATTTCCGCTGGGCCGGCGTGCCGTTTTACATTCGCACTGGCAAACGCATGACAGAGAAATCAACGAAAATCGTCGTCCAATTTAAAGATGTGCCTATGAACTTATACTACCGAACGAACGAAAAAATCCAGCCAAACTTATTGATTATCCACATTCAGCCGGATGAGGGCATCACCCTTCATTTAAACGGCAAAAAAAGCGGCGAAAACATGAAAACAACGCCGATTGAATTAGACTACTGCAACAATTGCATCGATGGCATCAACACGCCGGAAGCGTATGAAAAATTGCTATATGACTGCATGCGCGGCGACGCAACCAACTTTACGCATTGGGATGAAGTGGCCGCTTCATGGCAATTCGTCGATCCTATTTCCGAAGTATGGGAAAACACAAAAGCGGCCGATTTTCCAAACTATGAAGCCGGATCAATGGGACCGAAAGCTTCTGATATGTTGCTTGAAAAAGACGGGTTCCGTTGGTGGCCGATTCATCATCATCGATAAAAGAAAGGAGAGCACGTTATGACGAAGTTTTATGATGTGACTGCGCCAATTTTTGAAGGAATGCCCGTGTATAAAAATAAACCGGAAAAACAGCCGAAACTAACGAGTGTGACAAACAATTACGTCACCGAATCCCGCATCGACATGGACGTGCATACCGGAACCCATATTGATGCGCCGCTTCACATGGTCCAAGGCGGCAAAACGTTTGAAACGATTTCTCTCGACCGCCTCATCGGGCCATGCAAATTGTTTGACTTAACGCATGTCAATGACAAAATAACGAAAGACGATATCGCTTCATTAGATATTGGCGAAAATGATTTTGTGTTGTTCAAAACGAAAAACTCGCTGGAAGACGCATTTAACTTTGAGTTTATTTATGTTGCCGAAGATGCGGCCCGTTATCTTGCCGATAAAAAAATCCGCGGTGTCGGCATCGACGCCTTAGGCATCGAACGGAGCCAGCCGGGACATCCAACCCATAAAACGCTGTTTTCCGCAGGAGTGATCGTCATCGAAGGGCTGCGGTTAAAAGACGTGCCAGAAGGCTCGTACTTTATGGTCGCCGCGCCATTAAAACTGATCGGCACAGACGCCGCGCCGGCGCGCGTCCTTTTATTCGAAAAGATGCAATAAAAATTTCCCCTTATTGCTATGCAATAAGGGGAAATTTTTTTACTTCTTCAGCCATTCTGTATGGAAAACTCCTTCTTTATCAACACGTTCATATGTGTGCGCGCCGAAGTAGTCACGCTGCGCTTGGATCAAATTGGCCGGCAATGTTTCCATCCGGTAGCTGTCATAATACGCCAACGCGCTTGAGAATGCCGGAACCGGAATGCCGCGCATGACGGCGACCGCAATAATTTCCCGCAACGCTTCTTGATAATTTTCGACAATTTCTTTGAAATAAGGGTCCAATAATAAGTTTGGCAGCTGCGGATCGCGGTCATACGCCTCTTTAATTTTTTGCAAAAACTGTGCGCGAATGATGCAACCGCCGCGGAAAATCATCGCGATATTGCCGTATTGCAAGTTCCAGTTATATTCATCAGACGCTGCTTTCATTTGCGCAAAGCCTTGCGCGTACGAGCAAATTTTGCTCATGTAAAGCGCGCGGCGCACCGCCTCAATAAAGCGGTCGCGATCTCCTTCAAACGGCTTCACCGCAGGGCCGGAAAGAAGCTTGCTTGCTTTGACGCGTTCGTCTTTCATCGCCGAAATAAAGCGGGCAAACACGGATTCCGTAATGATTGGAAGCGGCACTCCCAAATCAAGCGCATTTTGGCTTGTCCATTTTCCCGTTCCTTTTTGCCCTGCTTTGTCCAAAATCACATCGACAAGCGGTTTGCCTGTTTCTTCATCGATTTTCGTGAAAATGTCTGCCGTAATTTCGATTAAATAGCTGTTTAATTCTCCTTTATTCCATTCAGCAAACACTTCATGCAATTCTTGCGCATTCAAACCGAGCACATGTTTCAATAAGAAATACGCTTCAGCAATGAGCTGCATATCGCCATATTCAATGCCGTTATGCACCATTTTCACATAATGCCCCGCACCGTCCGGACCGATGTACGTCGTGCACGGCTCGCCGTTGACTTTCGCGGCGATCGCTTCAAAAATCGGGCGCACAAGTTCATGCGCTTCTTTTTGGCCGCCCGGCATGATTGACGGTCCTTTCAGCGCTCCTTCTTCGCCGCCGGAAACGCCGGTGCCGATAAAGTGAATGCCAAGTTCCGCCAATTCTTTGTTGCGGCGCTGCGTATCTTTGAAATACGTATTGCCGCCATCGATTAAAATATCGCCTTTTTCCAAATACGGCTTTAATTGTTCAATCGTTGCATCTGTCGGCGCGCCCGCTTTCACCATCAACAATATTTTCCGCGGTTTTTCGAGCGCATTCACAAACTCTTCGATGCTATATGTACCGACAATATTTTTGCCTTCCGCTTCCTTTAAAAACTCGTCCGTCTTCTCACGGGAACGGTTATACACGGCAACGGAATAGCCTTTGCTTTCAATATTTAACGCAAGGTTTTTTCCCATTACTGCTAACCCAATAACGCCGATTTGTTGTTTTGCCATCGCTAAACGTTCCTTTCTATCCTTTTAATTGTTTGTTCATGAAAGAACATACCACAGTTCATTTTACCATATCAAGTTTTGCGTTACATTTAGAGTGAATTGAAAAAATCTTACCATGAACCTCAAACACGCCGATCCGTTAAAAATTCCTTATCCCTTTTTAAGATGACGACGGTTTCTTGACTAAATCCGTTTTATTCACCTTTGCATTAAAACAATGCCAAACAGCGATCGCAAACGTTCGTTGTTCATTATTCCGCATAAAAGCAAAAAGAGTCCTGAAACTTGGACTCTTTCACATTCTTAATATCCGCCATATCCGCTCTGTTGATGGCCATATGGATGATGCGGCTGATGTTGATGGTGTGGATGATGCGGATGGTGTGGATGGTGTGGATGATGTGGAAAGTGATGATAATATGGAAAATGATAAGGGTAATGCGGATATTGTGGATAATGATGATACGGATAATGCTGGTGCGGGGAATATCCGCCAGTCGGATACCCTCCAAATTGTCTGTCGTCCATGTCCAATTCCTCCTTTATTATTTCATGCGATAACGGATTAGGAAACGAATGGAATTTGTTTCTTCATTTCTAGGATATGCGCGGAAGGCGGAAATGTATGGGCGAAAACCTAAATGCGTAAAAACAAAAAAGGCCGCATGCCGCAGCCTCTCATCTGAAATGAGACAGTAGTTTTCCACTATCATTCAGCGCTTTCCAATGCTTTAAGAAAAAACTCTCATTATTGCTGGCTGTGAATATGCTCCTTTATCGCTTGTGCCCCTTCTAAATTCTCAAATAATTGATTCGGGTCAATTAATGTAATCAATCGTTCCGGCAGGCTGGCAATGCCAATAAAATAAGGTGTTTGTCGATATGCAAGCATATTCACTTGTTTGACTGACTCCTCTGGAATATCGAGAATTTCTTTCGCCTCATCGACAATGAAGGCCACAGAAATATCTTCGGTCGCTGTGACAACAAGCCTTGTCTTATCCGTTTCTTCAAAAGGGCGCCCATATAACAGTGTCCGCGTATCCAGCACGGGCACTAATTCGCCGCGAATGCGGACGACTCCGACCACATAATCTGGCATTTGCGGAACGACAGTCGGCGCTGCCATTTTTTCAATGGAGATGACATACGAAACCGGTACCGCGTATTGCTCGCTCTCTAACTGAAAAACGACAAACTTGTTCATTCACCGTCCCCTCTCCTCTCTTATTCTATGCAAAGAGAGCATCCTGACACGGATGCCCCGTTATCATTTTGCTACTTCTTCGACGATCGCCACAACCATTTCCGTTAATTTCACAAGCTCTGCAATCGGCATGCGTTCATTCGTCGTATGAATCTCTTCGTAGCCGACCGCCAAATTAACCGTCGGAATGCCAAAGCCGGCAATGACGTTTGCATCGCTGCCGCCGCCGCTGCGAAGCAATTCGCACGGACGCCCGATTTTAGCCGCGGCTCGTTTCGCGATTTCGACAACATGATCGCCATCGCCAAACTTAAAGCCCGGATACATTACTTCCACATCCACTTCGGCGCGCCCGCCCATTTCTGCCGCGGCTGTTTCAAATGCTTCTTTCATTTTCGCAACTTGCGCTTCCATTTTTTCCGGCACTAGCGAGCGCGCTTCTGCTAAAATATCGACGCGGTCACAAACGATGTTCGTTTGCGTTCCGCCCTCAAAGCGGCCGATGTTTGCTGTCGTTTCTTCATCAATGCGGCCGAGCGGCATTTTCGCGATCGCTTTAGCGGCGATCGTTATCGCGGAAACCCCTTTTTCCGGAGCCACGCCGGCATGCGCCGTTTTTCCGTGGACAACGACTTTCAATTTCGCCTGTGTCGGCGCGGCGATAACAATGTTTCCAACTTTGCCGTCACTATCCAGCGCATAGCCGAATTTCGCTTGAATAAGCGACGGATCGAGCGCCTTCGCTCCGACAAGCCCGGATTCTTCCCCGACCGTAATAATAAACTGAATCGTGCCGTGCGGAATGTTTTGTTCCTTTAAGACGCGAATCGCTTCAAACATCACCGCTAGTCCGGCTTTATCGTCCGCGCCTAAAATCGTCGTTCCATCGGTCACAATGTATCCGTCTTGAATCGACGGTTTCACTCCTTTTCCCGGAACAACGGTATCCATATGGGACGTAAAATAAATCGGGTCAACACCTTCTTTTGTCGCCTCTAACGTGCAAATCAAATTTCCTGCGCCGTGCCCGGTTTTCGCCGCGGCATCGTCTTCGATGACATGAAGCCCAAGTGCCGCGAATTTTTGTTTTAACACTTTGGCAATGTCACCTTCATGTTTTGTCTCTGAATCGATTTGCACAAGTTCTAAAAATTCATCGACTAAACGTTGCTGATTGATCATTCCATTCTTCCTCCTGCTTATGTACTCATTAAAAGTATACCCGATTTTGCCAATGATTGCGAAACATTGTTTTGGAAGAATAGAAAAAGAAACAAGCCTTGTGAACAAAAAACATTCACTGCCACGCCAGCTTTAAGTGGCGGTTTGGTTTCC
This sequence comes from Parageobacillus thermoglucosidasius, assembly GCF_001295365.1. Classification (GTDB taxonomy): domain Bacteria; phylum Bacillota; class Bacilli; order Bacillales; family Anoxybacillaceae; genus Parageobacillus; species Parageobacillus thermoglucosidasius. The sequence continues at coordinate 3,303,122 of NZ_CP012712.1, forward strand.
TTTCCCCGCTAAAAGCAGTCTCTTCGCACATAAACATACATCATGGCAAATAAACTAACCCGCCGCCCACAAACGGGCAGCGGGTTTCCCTGTTTTATAGCGGAATATTGCCATGTTTTTTCTTCGGGCGCTCTTCATGTTTATGGCGGAGCATATCGAGCGCCTGAATGAGCTTGATTCTCGTATCGCGCGGGTCGATGACGTCATCAACCATGCCGTATTTTGCCGCGACGTACGGATTCGCAAATTTTTGCCGGTACTCTTCAATTTTTTGCGCCCGCGTTACTTCCGGATTCGGGCTATTTTCGATTTCGCTCGCAAAAATGATGTTCGCCGCCCCTTGCGGCCCCATCACGGCGATTTCCGCGTTCGGCCAAGCGTAAACGACATCGGCGCCAATCGACTTGCTGTTAAGCGCCACATACGCGCCTCCGTACGCTTTCCGCAATATAACGGTAATTTTCGGGACGGTCGCCTCGGAATACGCATACAAAATTTTCGCGCCGTGGCGGATGATGCCGCCATGCTCCTGCTTGACACCCGGAAAAAAGCCGGTGACATCTTCAAACGTAATAAGCGGAATGTTAAACGAATCGCAAAAGCGGATAAACCGGGCCGCTTTATCCGACGAATCGATGTCAAGTCCGCCGGCCATAAATTTCGGCTGGTTGCATACAAGCCCGACGACTTCGCCTTTGATGCGGGCAAAACCGATGACAATATTTTTCGCAAAATCTTTTTGCACTTCCATAAATGAACCTTCGTCGACGACTTGGAAAATGACGTTGCGCACATCATACGGACGGACCGCGTCAATCGGCACGACATCGGCCAAATCTGGACGATAGTCGTCCTCGTTTGGAATCGGGCCAAACGGCGGCTTTTCTTGATTGTTTTGCGGCAAATAGCTTAACAGCCGCCGTACTTGCTGAAGCACTTCTTCCTCGGTTGCCCCGGAAAAGTGGGCGTTGCCGCTGATCGTGTTATGGACGCGGGCACCGCCCAAATCTTCAGCGCTGATTTTTTCTCCCGTCACCGCTTCAATCACTTTCGGGCCAGTAATAAACATTTGGCTCGTTTTTTCGACCATAAACACAAAATCGGTGATCGCCGGCGAATAGACGGCGCCGCCTGCACACGGCCCCATAATGACGGAAATTTGCGGAACGACGCCGGAATAAATGGCGTTGCGGTAAAAGATATGCCCATATCCGTCTAACGACAGCACTCCTTCTTGAATGCGCGCGCCGCCGGAATCATTCAAGCCAATGACCGGCGCTCCTGTTTTTGCGGCTAAATCCATAATATTGGCAATTTTCTTCGCGTGCATTTCCCCAAGCGCGCCGCCAAATACAGTAAAATCTTGGGAAAAAACAAATACAGTCCTGCCGTTGATTTTCCCATACCCGGTCACGACGCCGTCTCCCGGTCCTTTTTTTCCATCAAGTCCGAAATCGGTGCAGCGATGCTCGATGAACGGATTCAATTCGACAAACGTCCCTTCATCGAGAAGCAAATCGATGCGCTCGCGGGCCGTCAGTTTCCCTTTGGCATGCTGTTTTTCAATTTTATCATCTCCGCCGCCCAGCTCGATTTCACGGCGCCGGTCATACAGTTCATTAATTTTGTCATACATGTCAATCATCGCCTACACCTCCGCATCCTTTCTCTCGCAAAGTTCGTACAAAACGCCTCCCGTTGATTTCGGATGCATAAAGGCGACAAGCGCCCCGCCGGCGCCGCGTTTTGGCTCGTCTTGGATCATGCGGATTCCTTTCTCTTTTAGTTCATTGATCCGTTCTTGTATATCGTCCACTCCAAGCGCGACGTGATGAATTCCTTCGCCGCGCTTTTCAATAAATTTTGCAACCGCGCTTTCCGGCGACGTGGGTTCAAGCAATTCTATTTTCGTTTCCCCCGCTTTCAAAAAGGCGACTTTTACTTTTTCCGATTCCACTTCCTCAACGCCGAGCAGCTTCAGCTGCAATGTATCGACGTAAAAAGGCAGCGCTTTCTCAATGGAAGTTACGGCAATTCCAACATGGTCTACTTTTTTAACATCCATTGCCCAATCCCCTTTGCTGTGAAATATTGCGAACATTAAATATATTCGCTATTTCGACAAAAAATCCTGCTTTTCTCTTACAATCGTGGACAAGTTTTCCCTTGTCTCCCCGTTTCCATCACGATACAATGTTAAACAGGAACGTTGTCCATAAGGGAGGAAACAGCAATGTCCCGCAAGAAAACGCAAAAATTCATCGTTTATTTGATGTTGCTCTCTATGTTAATCACAACTATTTTAACCGGCGTGAGCATGTGGTTTTAATAAGAAAACAGAAGGCGATGAAATGCGCCGCCTGCTGATGTGCCAGAAGCATCATGCATCTTCTTGTAAAATAAAAAGGACAAGCACTTAACCGGGGCTTGTCCTTTCCACTTAAAGGGCGCCATACCGTTTGCCAATTGCCGAAAATGATTCGTTGCTGTAAACGATCACCACTTTCGTGCCAATCGGAACTTTTTCATACAACTGCTCGACATCGTGATTGTACATGCGCACACATCCTTGCGATACATATTTTCCGATGGATGGGGGATTATTCGTTCCGTGAATCCCGTAAACGCGTCCGTCCGTTCCTTTCGCGTTAAATCCAATCCACCGCGTTCCAAGCGGATTGTCCGGCGCGCCTCCCGGGATATTTTTTTTGCGGTAATACGGATTTTTCGCTTTGACTGTTACCGTAAACATCCCTTCTGGCGTTAATAATGTATTCACGCCAGTGGCAACAGGGTAGACGGTTTCAATTTTTCCATTGTCAATCAACGCAAGTTGATTGACCGCTTTATTGATGATGACGAACGGCTGCGTTTCCGCCGCCGCGGAAGCAGAAATGGAGAAAAAAGAAGAAAGCACCAGCATCGCTGCCAATATCCATCGCATCACTCTCACCCTTTGCTTTTCTTTGGTATAGTGTGAAGCAAAAGGGCAAAGATTATGTGCCATGAGAAAGCGGCTTTTTCTCTTTCGAATCGCGAAACTGGCTTTTAATGATTAAATATTGTTCCAGTTCCTTTACTAAATGCAACAAAGCGGCCCGCTCCTCAAATTCTTCGCGCGTTTTTGGCAAAGGCATCGTTTCAAATCGTTTTTTCATATGTTGCAGTTCGCGAAGAAAACGATACGCCGTATTTCCCGGATGAACGGCATCGCTTAATTTATCGATAAAATCGGCAACGATGTTGCGCTGCTCCACTGTATATGTTAGCGATGTGACGAGCGGAAGCACTCGTTCGATAATTTCCAGCTGTTTCTCCCGCATTACGAAATAATGATAATATCCGTCTTCATTGCGCAGCACATGATTTTCGACATTTCGCAGCGCAAGCAGTTTTGCCTGTTGTAACATATCTCCTGCCAGCATCAACTCTTTCCCGTCCCAATCCGTTTCGTTCGTGCGCAAATAACGAACAATCTCCTTAAGAATGATGCGGAATAAATCTTCGACAATGCGCTGATATTCCTTTAGCTGCTTTTCCACGCTTGGCATGTACATATTCATTAAAAGCGCAACGCTAATGCCGATAACAAGCAATAGCAGCTCATTGAAAACAATGGACCATGTAAACTTCCTTGCTGCGTACAAATGGAGAATAATGACCGAGCTCGTCGCAATCCCTTCATTTACTTTCAACCATACCGTTGTCGGAATAAAAAAGAGCAGCATTAGCCCGACGGTAAACGGATAATACCCAATTCCTTGAAAGAAAATATATGAAAACAGCATCGCGACAACACACGCGACAAAACGCGCCCACGCAGCTTTTAACGATCTTTTTTTCGTCACTTGCACGCATAAAATCGTAATAATGCCGGCAGAAGCAAAATTATTTAATCCTGCCAGCTGGGCGATAAAAATCGAAAGCGCAGTGCCGATCGCCGTTTTTGCTGTCCGGTATCCTATTTTCACCATTTTTCATTCTCCCGCTCCAAATTAAAAAAGATGATCCAAGGACCATCTTTTTATTGTACTTCATTATAACATTTTTTCAAGAAATTCTTGAGCCCGCTTGCTTTTTGGAGATGAGAAAAATTGTTGTGGCGGCGCATCCTCGATAAGTTGACCGCCGTCTAAAAACAGCACCCGGTCGGCAACTTCGCGGGCAAAGCCCATTTCATGCGTGACAATTGCCATCGTCATTCCTGTATGTGCGAGCGCCTTCATTACTTCCAGCACTTCTTTGACCATTTCCGGATCCAGCGCTGACGTCGGTTCATCAAACAACATCACATCCGGAGACATGGCAAGCGCCCGTGCGATCGCCACACGCTGCTTTTGCCCGCCCGACAGCCGGCTCGGATATTCGTTCGCCTTTTGTTCCAATCCAACCTTTTTCAGCAGTTCGATTCCTTTCACTTCCGCTTCGGCCTTTGCCACTCCTTTGACTTTGACCGGCGCATATGTGACGTTTTCGAGCACCGTCATATGCGGGAACAAATGAAAATGTTGAAACACCATGCCGACATGCTGGCGCACTTTCATAATGTTCGTTTTCTTATCGGTAATCTCCTCATCCCCAATCCAAATTCTTCCTTTTGTTGGTTCTTCCAGCAAGTTTAAGCAGCGCAAAAACGTTGATTTTCCAGATCCGGACGGGCCGATAATCGCCACTACTTCCCCTTGCTTAATCGTTGTCGTAATTCCTTTCAATACTTCTTGATTGCCAAACGATTTATGCAAATCCTCGACTTTAATCACTTTTTCTCAATCTCCCTTCCAACGCTTTGCCAAGCAGCGTAAGAAGCATGACTAAAACGTAATAAATAAGCCCGGCGATCAACAGCGGCTCAATATACCGATACACTTGTCCGCCGACGATATATGCGCGCCGCATGACATCCATCGCCCCAATGACCGTAACGACAGCTGATTCTTTCGTCAACGTAATAAATTCATTCATCAGCGCCGGCAAAATATTTTTCAACGCTTGCGGCAAAATAATATCCCGCATCATCAGCTTATATGGAATGCCGAGCGCCAGCGCCGCTTCCCGCTGCCCTTTATCGATGGCCAAAATGCCGGCGCGGATAATTTCAGAGACATAGGCGGCAGAGTTTAAGCCGAACGCGATAACCGCTGAAGGAAACGGCCCGATATCCACGCCAGTAAGCTGCGGAATGCCGAAATAAATAAGGACAAGCTGCAGCACGAGCGGTGTGCCGCGAAATACGGAGGTATACGCGTCAGCAAACCAAGCCAATACTTTGATTCTGCCTATCTTCATTAACGCCAGCACAACGCCAAGCGCAAATCCAAGCAATACCGCGAAAATGACGATTTTTAATGTGACAATAACTCCTTCTAATATGAATGGTATCGATGGAACGATCTGTGAAAAATCTAAATTCACGCGCGCATTCATCCTTCCTTGCAACATGGTGAAAACGTTCAAAAAGGAAATCTTTCCTTTTTGAACGTGTGGTGATTATTGGTCAAACCATTTTTTTATCAGCTGATCTACTTCACCGTTTTCTATTTTTTCCCGCAATACCTTGTTGAACTCATCGCGCAGCTTGCTGCCTTTCGGGAAGGCGATGGCAGATCCTGCTTCTTGTTCATTGGTCGGAATCGTGTGTCCTTCTAGTTTGCCGTTGCTCGTTTGCAAGTATCCTTTTGCAACCGTATCTTCGATAATCGCTGCATCAAAGCGCCCTGCTTGAATCTCTTGAATTAATTCCGGAATGCGGTTGCGGCTTTCCAGTTTCATGTCCACCGTCTTGGCAATTTTTTTCGCTTCCTCTTCCTGTATTGAGCCAGTTTGGACGCCGACCGTTTTGCCTTTTAAGTCTTTCACCGTTTTTATGCCGCTTCCTTTTTTGGAAACAATCATATTCCGGGATACATAATACACATCCGAGAAATCAACATTTTTCTTGCGATCTTTCGTCGGTGTCATTCCCGCCAACACAAAATCGACTTTTCCTGACTGCAACGCTGGAATCAACCCGTTAAAGTCCATATCGACAATTTCAAATTCGTATCCCAGCTCTTTCGTAATCATCTTCGCCAAATCGACGTCAAATCCGATAATTTCATTACCTTTAGCAGTGTCGATATACTCAAATGGCGCATAATCGGCGGAAGTGCCCATTTTTAACACTTTTTTTTGCGCCCCGCTCCCGTTCTTTTCTTCGCTCCCTGCTCCACAGGCGGAAAGCAGGCCAATAAGTAGAATGCTAGAAACCAATAACGATAATAGCTTTTTCATACAACGTCTCTCCCTCTCTATCCTTAAAAAATTAAATAATTTTAACAATATTTATGAAATAACTATCCAAAATTAGCAAGATGGAAGTGTTTTTGAATATATATTCTATGTTTTGTATATTAACACACATCCCAATCATCATGCAATCCATTTTATGATAAATAAATCATTTTTATTTTTTAAAAATAATAACAAGCAAATAAATAACGGAGCTGAATAGCTCCGTTATACTTCATCGCAATATTGGTCAAACGCTGCCTGCAGCTTTTGCACGACTTCGATCGGTTCATGCCCTTCAATTTCGTGGCGATGAATCATCGTGCAAAGCTTGCCGTCTTTTAAAAGCGCGAACGATGGCGAAGAAGGCGGCTGCCCTTCAAAATATTCGCGCGCTCTTGCTGTCGCCTCTTTATCTTGCCCGGCAAATACGGTGACAAGATGATCCGGGCGCTTGTCATAATGAATCGCATGCGCCGCCGCAGGACGGGCGATGCCACCGGCGCAGCCGCATACCGAATTGATCATTACAAGTGTTGTTCCCGGGCGCTTGAATGCGGCGTCGACTTCTTCGGGAGTGCGCAATTCTTCAAACCCAGCTTCCACGATTTCGCGGCGCGATTGCTCGACAATATCATTGTAAAGTGGAAATTGGAACATTGCATACACCTCCTTTTTATTATCGTATCACATTTTTTTACGTTTCCCTACTCTCATACACTTTAATAAGCTCTTGCACTGCTGAAGTGACCGACTGCGTTCCGGAAATGACGTTGTTTTCAATGATCGGCAGCTTTTCTTTCACCACGGGATGGGAAAAGAAACTCGTTTCTAAATAATCTTTAATCATCGAGTAAATCCAATCTTTTTGCTGGTGGCGCCGGCGCATGTCAAACACGCCGGAGCGCTTTGTCGTTTCCACAAACTTCTCAATCACGCGCCAAATTTCTTCGATTCCTTCTCCCAAAAGCGCTGAACACGTATACGCCTTTGTCTCCCATCCCGGTGTCGCCGGCCGCAAATAATGAAGAATTTGATTATATTCTTTTTGCGCGGCCAATGCCTTCGGCTTATTGTCGCCGTCCGCTTTGTTAATCACGATCGCATCGGTCAATTCCATAATTCCGCGTTTCATCCCTTGCAATTCGTCACCTGCTCCGGTCAGCACTAGCATTAAAAAGAAATCGACCATGCCGCGCACGACAAACTCGCTTTGTCCGACGCCAACCGTCTCCACCAAAATAATGTCATATCCTGCCGCTTCACAAAGCATCATTGTTTCACGCGTTTTCCGATGCACACCGCCGAGCGTTCCTCCCGATGGCGACGGCCGGATAAAGGCGCGCGGATGTCGCGCTAGCGTTTCCATCCGCGTTTTATCGCCGAGAATGCTGCCTCCTGTTAACGAGCTGCTCGGGTCGACGGCTAAGACGGCGACACGGTGCCCCCGTTCACATAAAAACGTGCCAAACGCCTCAATAAACGTGCTCTTTCCTGCTCCCGGCACGCCGGTGATGCCGATGCGGACCGACTTTCCGACATGCGGAAGCAGCTCGTTCAATATTTGCTGGGCGATGTCCATATGCTTTGCCGCATTGCTTTCAACAAGCGTAATTGCCTGCGCCAAAATCGTACGGTCATTGTTTAACACGCCTTCGACATATTCTTTTACCGACCGCTCTTTCCGCTTCACCCAACGTTTTGGCGAAGCGGAGGCGGCAGCTTTCACATAAGCAGTCGCGAACTCATTTTCTCTCTCTTTTTCCACCCATTCAGGGCGATGCGTTCGTTCGTCGTTCATTGGCTCACTTCCTCGTAACCGAGACGTTTATAAATTTCTTCAAGCACTTTTTCGGCAGCTGCTGGAATCACTGTTCCCGGCCCGAAAATGGCAGATGCGCCGTGTTGATAAAGAAACTCATAATCTTGCGGCGGAATGACGCCTCCGACGACAACGATGATATCTTCACGGCCAAGCTTGCGCAGTTCTTCCACCAACTGCGGCAACAACGTTTTATGCCCGCCGGCGAGCGAGCTGATCCCGACGACATGAACGTCGTTTTCGACCGCCTGGCGCGCCGTTTCTTCCGGCGTTTGGAACAGCGGGCCGATGTCAACGTCAAAGCCTAAATCAGCAAACGCTGTCGCGATCACTTTCGCCCCGCGGTCATGACCGTCCTGGCCCATTTTTGCGATCATAATCCGCGGGCGGCGTCCCTCCAATTCATAAAATTCATCGGTCATTTTTTTGACGCGCTCAAATTGCTCTTCGTTTTGAAATTCGGAACTGTAAACGCCGCTAATCGAGCGGATTACCGCTTTATGGCGCTTCGCTACTTTTTCAATCGCGTACGAAATTTCCCCTAATGTCGCGCGGACGCGCGCTGCCTGCACGGCTAATTCAAGCAAGTTTCCTTCTCCTGTTTCCGTCGCTCTCGTAATCGCGTCAAGCGCTTCTTGCACTTTTTGCTCATCGCGAGAGGCGCGCAGCTGTTTTAATCTTTCAATCTGGCGCATCCGCACCGCCGTATTGTCGACTTCTAAAATTTCGATCGGCTCTTCTTTTTCCGGACGGTATTTGTTGACGCCGATGATCGTTTCCGCACCGGAATCGATTCTTGCTTGGCGCCTTGCCGCCGCTTCTTCAATGCGCATTTTCGGGATCCCTGTTTCAATCGCTTTCGCCATGCCTCCAAGGCTTTCGATTTCTTCAATGTGCTTCCACGCGCGGTTCATTAATTCGTTCGTTAACGTTTCAACATAATAAGAACCCGCCCACGGGTCAATGACACGGCAAATCCCCGTTTCATCTTGCAAATAAAGCTGCGTATTGCGGGCGATTCGTGCTGAAAAATCAGTCGGCAGCGCAATCGCTTCATCGAGCGCGTTCGTATGGAGCGATTGCGTATGGCCGAGCGCAGCGGCGTGCGCTTCGATCAGCGTGCGCACGACATTGTTAAACGGGTCCTGCTCGGTCAAGCTCCACCCCGATGTTTGCGAATGTGTCCGCAATGCGAGTGATTTCGGATTTTTCGGATTGAATGTTTTCATCATTTTCGCCCACATAATGCGCGCCGCGCGCAGTTTCGCGACTTCCATGAAATAGTTCATGCCGATCGCCCAGAAAAACGACAATCTCGGCGCGAATGAGTCAATGTCGATTCCCGCTTTTAATCCTGTGCGGACATATTCCAGCCCGTCAGCGAGCGTATACGCCAATTCGATATCGGCAGGCGCCCCCGCTTCTTGCATATGGTAGCCGGAAATGCTAATGCTGTTAAACTTTGGCATGTATTTGGACGTATATTCAAAAATATCCGCGATAATGCGCATCGACGTTTCCGGCGGGTAAATATAGGTGTTGCGCACCATATATTCTTTTAAAATATCGTTTTGAATCGTTCCGGAAAGTTTGTCTTGCGTAACGCCCTGCTCTTCCGCCGTGACGATGTAAAACGCCATGATCGGCAGCACCGCGCCGTTCATCGTCATCGATACCGACATTTGGTCAAGCGGGATGCCATCAAACAAAATTTTCATATCTAATACCGAATCGATCGCCACCCCCGCTTTGCCGACATCGCCGACGACGCGCGGATGATCGGAGTCATAGCCGCGGTGAGTCGCAAGATCAAAGGCAACGGACAGCCCTTTTTGCCCCATCGCCAAATTGCGGCGGTAAAATGCATTGCTCTCTTCCGCTGTCGAAAATCCCGCATATTGCCGGATCGTCCACGGCCGATTCACATACATCGACGGATACGGCCCGCGCAAATATGGCGGGATTCCCGGCATATAATCAAGAAAGTTGAGACCTTCGATATCTTTTTTCGTATAAAGCGGCTTAATAGCAATGTGCTCATTCGTTTGAAACAGCAAATCATCGATCGATGCGCGCACCTTTTCTTCGACCGCCCGCTTCCATTGCTGTTCATCTGCCATTTTTTCCGGAATGTGCAACGAAATGTTCGTAAAATCGATTTTTTTACTCATCAAGGACCACCCCCATCTCCTTCATAAACGATACAATCGTTTCATAGCAGTTTGAACCGATATGAATAAACCCATCCACACCAGCTTGCACGAAAGATTGTTCCACCTCTTGTGCCTGCTTTCCGGCCACGTACAGTTTGACGTTTGAATCCGCTTGCTTTAACGCTTTCGCGATGGCTGGAACGATGTCTGTGTAGCTTTCATCCGAGCCGCAAATAATATAATGCGTGCCGTTTGCTTCAAGAGCTCCCGCCACCGCTTCCTCCGCGGTATGGTATCCTTCGCTTTTCGACACAGCCAGGCCGCCAGCCTCAAAAAAGCCAGTGATAAAATCAGCACGCGCTTTATAGTTTGGAATGTTTCCGATATTAATAAGATGAACGGTAGGCCGAGCACCGTATTTTTCTAAATGGGCTTCGGCAGCTTTGCGCAGCTGCTCAAACGGTTCGGCAAGGCGCCATTGCGGAATCGGCTTGACGTTTATCGCGGTTCCATCGTCTTTTAATGCCGCTTCTATTTCCTGAGCGGTTGCTCGGCGAAGCGCCATAAAAACAGCTGTTTCAACCCATCGCTTTTCACGGAATCCCGCTTGCAGCTGGGCGACATTTTCTTCGTCAACCTTTGAAAATGGGAAGGCTTTTTCGCTGCCTTCGTCCGCTTTTTGTATAGGCGCCTCCGCTAAGTTGGCGTAAAAGTTCGTTCCGACGATTTTTTCTTTTCGTTTTTTTACATTATCCTTCCGCTGCTTGGCAACGTTTTCCACTTCCACCTGCACAAACCCGTCTTGAAGCGTCTTAACGATGCCGCCTTTTCCTTCGATTTGCTGGAACAATTTCCATGCTTCTTCCGCTAATTGTGCTGTCAATGTTTCCACATAGTACGAACCGCCAGCCGGATCGATGACATTAGCGATATGCGCTTCTTCCAGCAAAATCAACTGCGTGTTGCGGGCGATTCTCCGTGAAAATTCATCAGCTGGCCCGATCGCCTCGTCAAACGGGGAGACGTGAAGGCTGTCGGCGCCGCCGATCGTCGCGGCAAACGCTTCTGCCGCCGCGCGAAGCATGTTGACATATGGATCGTAAATTGTTTTCGTAAAATAAGATGTACGCGCATGCATCGCGATTTTCTGCGCTTGCTCGCTGCCGCCGAACGCCTGCACGATGTTCGACCAAACGAGCCTAGCTGCACGAAGCTTCGCGATCTCCATAAAGAAATTTGAGCCGACCGCGAATGAAAATTGGATTCGCGGCGCGATATCATCGATCGCCAAGCCTCTGTCTAGACATGCATGGATATATTCAACCGCTGTCGAAAACGCAAAGGCCAATTCTTGAATGGCGTTCGCTCCGCCGTTATGATACAGCTCACTTCGGACGATGACCGTTTTAACGTGCGGCATATTATTTTTGGCCCATTTCGTTATATCCGCCATCATATCATACAATGACGCAAGTGAGAATGAGAGATGTCCTGTTTCCGCCAGCGTACCGATCGGATCCATCCCTATCGTTCCGCGCACCCCGGCAAACGGTATATGCCGTTTTTGCAAATAAGCAGCAAACAGTGCCACAAAGGAAAGCGATTGTGCCCCAGCGTCGACACGAAGCGAATATTGAGCCAAATCAATATCGGAAAACATGATCTCCACATCATCAAGCGATGCCACCGGAAACCCTAACTGCTCCAAGGCGATATGGATTTCTGTTTGTCCTTTTGCCAAATCATGCTTGACGATTTCGTTCCATTCTTTCGGGCTGGCTGCAGAAATTTCTTGGCTTACTTTCCAAGGTTCTTGAATATAGCCGTTTGCTCTAGTGCTGCGGACATAGCCCGGAAACCCCGGATACTGTTCGACATGCGCAAGCAGAGCTATGTCGCGGCGCGTATAAATGGGTTTAATGGTGATATTTTCATATGTAGTCGAATACAATTTTTCGAATGGCTTTCCCTTTAACGATTTCTCGACTTCCTGTTTCCACTCCTCGAAACTTGGAATGGGAAACGTTGCGTTTTTCATCATCGAAATATCACTCACTGATATTCTCCCCCTTTTTCAGCGCTTTCTCCCATCCATAGGAAACCGCTTTCTTTTGCATTTTTTAAAATATTAGTGATATTTTTATTGTAGTATATATGGCATGATTCTAGCAATGAAGAAAACAAAATCTGCACCTATTATAAAATTGTGTTGTAAAAATATGTTACAATGAAAAAACAGGGTCAAGTCCAAATTATTGTGTAAAATTCTATTGCCAGTACAATAGGCTTGGATTACGGGAGAATTTTGTTTTTACACAATTTCGCGAACTTGATTAAAAAACAGCAAATATGGAGTGACTAAGTCATAAAAAGCCACGAAGCTAAAAAACGTTACACGTATAAAGACTATATCGAATGGGATGGAAGATGGGAACTAATCAACGGAATTCCTTATAACATGACTCCTGCTCCTTCCACCGAGCACCAGCGCATAGTAGGAGAGCTATATTTCGCCATGCGTTCCTTTTTGTCCAACGGAATGTGCCAAAGTCTTTATTTCTCCGCTCGATATTCTCCTCAGCGCAAGCGAAGACGATGAAAATCCCGATACGGTCGTACAGCCTGACATTTCGGTATTCTGTCACCCAGAGCAGATCGAGGAAAAAGGAGTAAAAGGGGCACCTACGCTCGTCATTGAAGTTCTTTCTCCTTCTACCGCTTTTAAAGACCGCAATGAAAAATTTTATCTGTATGAACGGTTCGGAGTCCAAGAGTATTGGATTGTAGACCCTGCTCATCAAACAATTGAAATATATGGATTAGTGAATAGCAAGTTTGCCAAAAGAAATGTATTAACAAGGCATTCGTTTTGATGCCCGCCAAGTGATTGGTCTTACTAATGACGATCCTGTATCGGAAGAGTTCCGTCCACTCAAACAGATCATCGAACGGTTTAACCGAACATTTAAAGGCAACTATCGACCGACCCATGGCTTCGGCGCGGAAGAAGGTTCTGTTTCGTTTGTCACTTTGTTTGTGCGTATTTTAACTTCTTGCGTCCACATGGTGCACTCGAAAACCGAGTTCCAGTCGTTATCCTTGAGTTAGGTAGCCTTCCACATATGCCTGCACGCTGGGGCAAGCTCATTGCCATGGCTCAAGCTTTCTCCAACAACAAGCTGCCTAACGGGAACGGATTCGGCGGAGCGAATCCTTGACCATCCGAACCTCGCCAAAGGTAAAATCAGGAATGGGCAAGGGCTGCTTTCCTATGCTTTTTTCCTGCCCTTGCCCTTACTGACCTCTTCTCTCCTTTGGCGAGTGTTGGTCAAGGGCGAATCCGACCTCATATTCCCTTCATTTTCCTTAAAAAGGTGGCTCGCGATCACTTTTCATAGAACTTTTGACGCTACCGCGGACAACCGAGATTTTAGGCAAACAAGGCCTCAGTGTTTCCCTGAAGCAGCTCGACCATCGTTTCGGCCACCGGCTTCTTCTGTTTTTGGATGGTGGACAGAACACTCCGCATCAGGCAAAAGGCCTCAACGCCCGCTTCGGAACGGAACGTGCCGGAAATCTTCTCCTTCGTTTTCGCCATGCGCAAGTCCCGTTCGGCCAAGTTGTTGTTAAACGGCACATGCGGTTCCCGCAAAAATCGAAGGATCTCCGTTTTCCGTTCCCGCAGACGGCGAAGGAGCCTTCTGGTTTCCTTGGCCGCCGTTTCGGATCCGTTGTGGAGCCGCAAATGCGCCCACAAAGCGGCTTGTTGGACAAGGCGGTCCCATTCCGCTTCGAGCACCCGGGCTTGCGCGTCGGTGAGCGCTCCGCCAGCTTCGTTGACGAGCCGGTTCATCTCGAGCAACAGGTCGCTTAAGCGTCTCGCCCAGCCCTGATGATGCACTTTGTGCAAGGCCCGCAGCTCGCGAAGCAAGTGGGCGTTGCACAGGGCGTGTTCCGCCTCGGTGAACAGAAAATATGGCGCCCATGCATCGTGCATGATGGTTCCCCGATACCGGGGAGAAGACCGATGGCCTCCATCGCTTCCCGCCCCCGTTTGGGATGGCAAAACAGCCACGTGGCTTCCGATGTGCCGGCCACATGGAGCCAATGCCGTTTTCCTTGGACGGAGAGGCTCGTTTCATCGGCGTGCAAAATCGGGGAAGCCAACAGCTTCTCTTGATGGGTTCCCGCAGCGCCTCGAGCCGGGCGGCCGATTCTTGAACGATATTGTAGATGCTTCCCTCACTGATGGGAGCGTCCAACCATTCCTCGAGCAACTGAACAAGCCGGGCAGAAAGAAGGAGCTGCACCGTATGGAAGTAGGCGACCAACGCACGGATGCGCTGCCGTATTGGACATGGTGCGTGACGTCTGGTGGAAATTCCGCCTGTTCGAGCCGTCCGCAGCAGGGGCATGATTTCACTTCCGCCTCGTGTTGAGCGACCTCGACTTTGATGACAGGGATATCAAACACTTGGTGTTTCACTGTCCGCCGGGCAGGGACGGCTTCGAGCGAAGCCCCGCAGCCACGGCAAAAAGGGCAGACATCATTGGCTTGTGTTGTGGTCTTTGGCTAGTTGAACCCGAGGGCCCAACTAGCTCCGCAGGTATGACGGATCTCACCGTTTCACCAATTCCACCGCTGTTCCAAACCCTTGATCGGCTAAAATGGAGGAAATGCCATCACGTTCTGCTTTCGTTTTGTAGGAGATGCGGATGACCGCTTGGTTTGTATCCTCTCCGCACGGTGTCGCGACCTCCACGTTAACGCCTTCGCCCACCTTTTCCAAGCGGGCGACAAGATCCCGGTGGTTGGCCAGCGCTTCTTCGACCGCTGACTTGCTCGGCAGTTTTCCGCAAGAAGGGCGCGCAAACTCTTGTTTGCCCGGGAACGGGATGAACGAAAGGCCGACGCCAGCTCCGGCGATCAAGAATCCCCCGGCTAAGACGGCCACCAACAAGGCCGCCCACCACCATGTTCTTCTTTGTTTTGGCAATTTTATTCTCCCCTTCCCTCTGGAGCATCCGAAAAACGCGCTAGCGAGTGCTGGACATCAGCAGCGCGCATCATCTTGTCGTCATGGGTGGCCACGATGACAGTCCTTCCTTGCCGCGCCAGCGATGCAAGCAGTTCAATGACACGTTCGCCGTTGGCGTCATCAAGGGAAGCAGTCGGTTCATCGGCCAAAATGACTTGCGCATCCTTATAGAGTGCGCGCGCAATCGCTAGGCGCCGCTTTTCGCCGCCGCTTAAGCGGGCGGCCAATTCTTGTTCCCTTCCGCCCAATCCTGTTTCCATGAGCACCGCTTTCAACCGCTTCTCATCGCCCACCACTTTGGAACGGAACAGGCTAGATGTCATCGTGACATTGAAAGCGACAGACTCTTCCTCCATAATCCCGTAATCTTGCAGGATAAACGCCGCATAGTTTTTCCAGAAAAGGCGGCGCTGCCGCGCTCCCCAAGCGGTTGTGTCGGCGCCGTTGGCCAGCACGCGCCCGCCGGTCGGCCGCAAAAGCAGTCCAAGCAAATGAAGAAGCGTCGTTTTGCCGGCGCCGCTTGGGCCGACAAGCGCAGTCATCGCCCCCGGCACGCAGACTAAACTTTCTCGTTCCATAATCGTCCGCCCATTTAGTACCATTGTCACTTGATCCGCTTCGATCCGCATCGCACCACATTCCTCCTTGCTTTTTTCTACAGCTGGCGCAGGCTGACTTTCGCAAACACCCAGCTTGCCGCCCCTATATGTACAAGCGGCAGCGCCAACAGCGCCATCGCCCCCGCTAGGGCGACTGCCATCCAGCCATCCGAGCCTTGAAGCGCCATAATCAAGACCGTCAATGCACCTCCAATAAGCCATTCCTTCGCTATTCGCCCTCTTAGGCTCATCCACCAAGATGCTCCGCCGAGACGGAGCGGAAAATCGCGCTTCGCTTTCAACACCGCAGCAATGAAGGCGCTGATGATGGCGGCAATAGCCAAGGCCACAATGAGCGCAGAAAGCGATCCGGCTCGCAGCCAAGCAAAATAAGCGAAAAGCTGCGCGCGCAAAATTCCTTCTTCGGCCATGTAATTGACGCGGATGTTGTTCTGCAAGCCACGCTCGGACACGAGCTTTTGCGCCGCCTCTAACCCGGTGAAGCTAAGTTCAGACGATGAGGCGACAGAAATCAGGAAGTTGTCATTAAACATCGCGTGCACATTCGGTACAAGAAGGAGAATCACTTCATTGGGCTTCGCGAAATCAAGCTGCCCACCGAACCGGACAAAAGGGAGTGTTTGCAATCCAGCTAAGCGATATATCTTCACTTGGTTCCATATGTTCACCGCTTGTTGCGGATTTCGTACATACAATGAAAATGATGCTTCCAGCACCTTTTTGGCATCTGGTGGGATTTGCTCCGGCGAAAGCGGAACGAAAGACAGCCGTTTTTTCTCTCTCCCTAGCACAAGATCAAGCCACCGCTGATTGACCATGATGATGTAACGATAGGGAGCGATCCGGAATCCATCGACGGAGAAGTACTCTTCCGTCCACGCGAGAGATAGCGCCACCTGATCCGCCGCCTCCGCTTCCCGCACCATGTCGCCGACAAAAGGCTGAAGCTTCTGGAACATTTTCTCGCTTTCCGCTCCCCCCGCTTTTCCCGGACGGGACGGGAACACGAAGACGGCCTGATCGGCCAACGATTTCCACGTGGCCTGTTCCTGTGCCGTTTTTCTTGCTTCCGTATATGCGGCGAAGGCCGGCGCGACTGTGGCGAGAACGAGGGCGAACGTGGCGATTTTCAGAACCGCCGAACTTTTCGCCAAACTTTTGACGGCCGGCTCCCGCATCGCCAACATCGCAGGGCTTGGCCATGAGGCGGCCGAGAGAGCCAAGGTGCAGGCCATAGTCAGGAAGATGACGATCCATTCGGCCAAAAGCAACACCTTAGCATAATAAGGCACAAAGCCCCAACCATAAGCGAAGCCCACGTAAGCGAAGGCCAACACATCCAACAGCGCGGCAGCGGAAACCATCGCCATGAGAAAACGGATGAAGTCCTCGCATTGAATGCGCCACGCCGCCACACCGGCCAACACGCGCAGCGCTCGCCCCCTTGCCTTGACCGCCAGCCAATACAAGGCCAGTGACACCATCAGCGCGGAAACGGCGAGCAGCGTCACGCCGAAATCGCTCTGCAGAGTGAGAAACTGAAAAATGGTGATGAGCGTTTCTTCGTTCCATTGCTGATCAACCCGGCGTGACGTCAGCCAATCTTTAAACTCGGCAATGCGATCCGTTTTTCCAGTCACCAAATAGTCGCCATTGGCGAATGAATGAGCTAGCGCCCCGTTGTCGCGAATTTCGGCGTCAGGTTGATTGCCGAAACGCTGGATTTGCTTCGGAAAAGAGCCGTGCGCTCCCACTTTAACAAAGACTTGGCCTGACTGATCCCTTCGCAAATCCGGGGCCACCTTCATCAGCCCCAGCCCTAATCGGTCGCTGATGGATCCAAGCTGTCGAAAGGCCTCCTCATCGGACAGGCCGGATTGGCTGAAATCCAATGTCACCTTGGCTTTCACTCCCAACTGTTCCGGAAAAAAGCGGTCGTGTATATCGGAAATGATGACCGCCACTAGGGCTAAAAGGGCAAACTGCACGGCTGAAACAGCGACAACAATTCTCTTATGCACGGACCTCATTCCTTCCTTGATCAATCATCCGCAACGAAAAGAGATACCCCGTCCCATCGGGAAGGGGTGGAAAGGTTTAAACAGATTGGCTATTTGCATATTCTATAGTAATAGGCATCATCAGACCATGGAAAATTGAGGGCTCCCTTTTCCGCAGCAGATGTTTTTCCCGGTGGAGTATCAACACTGCGCAGTTGTTCGCCGTTGTATACAACTGTTGAACCGTGGCATGAATCTGGATGATAGTAGCAGGAGCGAACCATGGCATTCCAGAAACCGTATGTCCATTTCCCCCCTCAGTTGGATATTGAGTGGTTGGTCCCGGATGCAACCATGCTGCTGCTTGATTCGGATTTACCAAGCTAAAAGCAGTGATTGCAAGCACCAGTACGCCAGCCAACGTCATCACTTTCCGCAACAGTTTATGCATTGTTTTAGACTGGACATGAATCCAAGACATGGGAAAGGTCCCACCTTAAAGACTAATTTTCATTTAACCGGCCAGTTTCGCCTTCACTATACCAAAATCATTTACAAAAAGCATCCGTATTTTCCGCAAATTTCATTACGAAAAATACCTATTTTTTCAAAACGAGTTTACCTGAATCCGTGACAGCAGCTCATCAAAAGCACCGTAAAACATAATCATATCAAGGGTTTAGCCCAGTTTCGGATGTTCACTTATTGAGTGAAAAGCAAAAAGTGTGATATTTGTTGATTTATCAAGCTTTCTCAGCAGTTTGAACGCGTTTTTATCACGGATTCAGGTCTTTTGTTTTTCCTGAATTAACGATCGATTTGCGGAATATATTCACATCATAACACCCCCGCCGTATACGAAATAACGGCGGGGGTGCCATTAATAAATCGGCGTATTGTCTTTTGACACGTTTTCCAAGATTTCTTTCACACGCGCGAGGAAGCGGCCGCAAATAAGGCCGTCCAACACGCGATGGTCAAGCGATAAACATAAGTTGACCATGTCGCGGATGGCGATCATCCCGTCTTTGATAACCGGGCGCTTGACGATCGATTCGACTTGCAAAATCGCTGCTTGCGGATAATTGATGATGCCCATCGATTGCACCGATCCGAATGATCCGGTGTTGTTAACGGTGAACGTGCCGCCTTGCATATCTTCCGGACGGAGCTTGCCGGCACGCGCTTTTGCCGCCAATTCAGCGATTTCGCGGGCGATACCTTTTATCGATTTTTCGTCGGCATGTTTAATGACAGGCACGAATAACGCATCGTCCGCCGCGACCGCGATCGAAATATGGATATCCTTTTTTTGCACGATTTTATCTCCCGCCCACATCGAGTTAAGCTGCGGGAATTCTTTCAACGCTTGCGCGGCCGCTTTGACAAAAAAGGCAAAATACGTTAAATTGAAGCCTTCGCGTTTTCGAAATTCATCTTTTATCGCATCGCGGTATGCCACTAAATTCGTCACATCGGCTTCGACCATCATCCAAGCGTGCGGCGCTTCATGCTTGCTGCGGAGCATGTTCGCGGCAATCGCCCTGCGCACCGGTGTGACCGGAATTTCGACATCTCCCGCATGAACAGGAATGTTTGGCGCCGCCGGCTGCTTGAAAACAGCTGCTTGTTCCGTTTTTTGCGCTTCTTGCGCTAATGCCGGCTGCGGTGCATTCCGAGTCTGGGACAAAGCGGCTTGCTGCGCCTCCGCTTCCGGGATGTTTCCGGACTCGATCAGTTTTAACAAATCTTTGCGCGTAATCCTCCCTCCCAGCCCTGTTCCTTGAATTTGCGAGAGATCAATATTATATTCTTGGGCCAGGCGCAATACCGCCGGCGAGTAGCGCCCTTTGGCTTTTGTTTGCTTGTTCGGCACCGGTGCTTCCGCTTGACCGGCTTCTTCTTGTTTTTCTTCTATTATTTGCGCTTCTTGATCCAGCGTTTCCGCTTCGATCATGCAAATGACCGCTCCTACTGGCAGCGTTTCGCCTTCACTTGCGATAATTTCTTTGATCACACCTGCAAATGATGAAGGGATTTCTGCGCTCACTTTATCTGTTATCACTTCGGCAATAGGATCGTATTTATTAACTTTGTCACCGACAGATACGAGCCATTTGCTAATCGTGCCTTCAGTGACACTTTCACCTAGCTGAGGCATCGTAATTGGTTCGATTGCCACGTTATGACCTCCTATCCCTCAAGTAAAAGCTATGTTTGACAAATGGCATAGCTGGAGAAAATGAAAACAACCATCTTTAAAATGCCGCTAACTCGCGCATCGCTTTTTCCACTTTATCCGGGTTGACCATAAAAAATTTTTCCATCGTCGGCGCATATGGCATCGCCGGAACATCCGGCCCGGCAAGGCGCATAATAGGCGCGTCTAAATCAAACAAGCAATGCTCAGCGATAATCGCCGCCACTTCGCTTATCACGCTTCCTTCTTTGTTATCTTCCGTAATAAGCAGCACTTTTCCCGTTTTGCTTGCCGCTTCAATAATCGCTTCCTTATCAAGCGGGTACACGGTGCGCAAATCAACAATGTGCGCGGAAATGCCGTCTTGCGCGACGCGTTCTGCCGCTTCGAGAGCGAAATGCACGCACAGCCCATACGTAATCACAGTAATATCGTCACCTTCGCGTTTAACGTCGGCTTTGCCGATCGGCAATACGTAATCGTCTTCCGGCACTTCGCCTTTAATTAAACGATACGCGCGCTTATGTTCAAAGAAAAGAACCGGGTCTTCATCGCGAATCGCCGCTTTAAGCAGCCCTTTGACATCATATGGCGTCGATGGCATGACGATTTTTAAACCTGGCTGGTTCGCAAAAATCGCTTCCACTGATTGTGAATGATATAATGCGCCGTGGATACCGCCGCCGTAAGGAGCGCGGATGACAAGCGGGCAGTTCCAGTCATTGTTTGAACGGTAGCGAATACGCGCCGCTTCCGAAATAATTTGGTTGACTGCCGGCATGATAAAATCAGCGAATTGAATTTCCGCAATCGGGCGCAATCCGTACATCGCCGCGCCAATTCCGACGCCAACGATCGCCGATTCCGACAGCGGGGTGTCGATGACGCGGTCTTCGCCGAATTGTTCATACAATCCTTGCGTCGCTTTAAATACCCCGCCTTTTTTGCCAACGTCTTCTCCTAACACGAAGACGCGCGGGTCTCGTTCCATTTCCTCGCGAATCGCCATCGTCACAGCGTCTATATAAGAAATCACTGGCATTGTCTCTTCCTCCTCACTTTTCCGCGTATACATACTTTAAGGCATGTTCCGGTTCCGCATACGGCGCCTTTTCGGCGTAGTCGGTCGCTTCATCCACCTGTTTCATGACGCGATCATGAATTTCTTTTTCTTGTTCATCTGTCAACACGCCAGTTTCTTTTAAATAGTTTGCAAACAAAAGAACCGGGTCTTTGGCGCGCGCTTCAGCAAGCTCTTCTTCGGAACGGTATGCGCGTTGATCGTCGTCGGAAGAATGTGAAGTTAAGCGGTAGGAAACTGTTTCAATCAATGTCGGCCCTTCGCCGCGGCGGGCACGGTCGGCGGCTTCTTTGACAACTTTGTACACTTCAAGCGGGTCATTGCCATCCACTGTATAGCCTGGCATGCCGTAACCGATAGCGCGGTCCGATACTTTTTCGCACGCTAATTGTTTGGAAATTGGCACGGAAATCGCGTATTTGTTATTTTCGCACATAAAAATAACAGGAAGCTTATGAACGCCGGCAAAATTAGCTCCTTCGTGGAAATCGCCTTGGTTCGATGACCCTTCGCCAAATGTGACAAATGCGACAAAATCTTTCTTTTCCATTTTCGCCGCCAGCGCGATGCCAACCGCATGCGGCACTTGTGTCGTTACTGGAGACGACCCGGTGACGATGCGGTTTTTCTTTTTCCCGAAATGCCCCGGCATCTGCCGTCCGCCGGAGCTAGGATCTTCCGCTTTCGCAAACGCAGATAGCATTAACTCTTTCGGCGTCATGCCAAATGTTAGCACAACACCCATATCGCGGTAGTAAGGCAGCACGTAATCTTTCGTGCGATCAAGGGCAAACGCCGCGCCGACTTGCGCCGCTTCTTGCCCTTGGCAAGAGATAACAAACGGAATTTTTCCGGCACGGTTTAATAACCACAAGCGCTCATCGATTTTGCGAGCCAGCAACATCGTTTCATACATTTGCAATACCGTCTCATCGCTTAAGCCAAGCGCTTGGTGGCGATTTTCCGCCATCGAAACAACCTCCTTTTATTTGCTTAAAAATGAATCGCGTTTCCATCAACAGCAAGCGCCGCTTCCGCCATCGCCTCGGACAGCGTCGGATGCGGATGGATCGCATGTGCGACCTCCCATGGCGTCGCATCTAATACGCGCGCGAGCTCCGCCTCGGAAATCATATCGGTGACATGCGGGCCGACCATATGAACGCCAAGCAAATCGTTCGTTTTTCGATCAGCGACGATTTTCACGAACCCTTCCGTTTCGCCAAACACGAGCGCCTTGCCGATCGCTTTAAACGGGAATTTCCCGACTTTTATGTCATATCCTTTTGCCTTCGCTTCTTCTTCCGTCAAGCCGACACTGGCAACTTCCGGACGGCTGTAGACACATTTCGGAATCATTGTATAGTCGATTGGCGGCGGATTTTGGCCGGCGATATGCTCGACAGCCGCGATTCCTTCATGTGCCGCAACATGCGCCAATTGCAGCCCGCCGATTACATCGCCAATCGCATAAATATGCGTCTCGTTCGTTTGGTAAAACCCGTTCGTTTGAATTACTCCATTTTCTATAACAATATCTGTATTTTCCAGGCCGATTCCTTCAATGTTTGCTTGGCGACCGACGGAAACAAGCATTTTTTCCGCGGTAAACGTCTTTTGTTCTCCGTTATGTTCCGCTTTAATCGTCACACCATTTCCTTTTTCCAATGTTTCCGGCAAGACTGTTGCCCCTGTGACAATCGTAATGCCGCGGCGTTTTAAAAGCTTTTCCACTTCTTTGGAAACATCATGATCTTCTGTCGGCAAAATGCGATCCGCATATTCCAATACCGTGACATCGACACCAAAATCATTCAGCATCGATGCCCATTCGATGCCAATGGCACCGGCGCCGACGATGATAATGGAAGAAGGAAGCGCTTCCATTTGCAATGCTTCATCCGACGTTATCACAAACTCTCCGTCAATCTCCAGCCCTGGCAGCGTCCGCGGGCGCGAACCCGTCGCAATAATGACATTTTTCGGTACAAGCATTTCATTCTCTGTCCCGTCATTCATTTCGACGGAAATCGTCCCCGGCAGCGGCGAGAAAATGGACGGGCCTAAGATGCGGCCGAAGCCTGCGTATACGTCAATCTTTCCTTTTTTCATCAAGTGCTGAACACCTTTATGCAATTGTTCAACAATGGCAGACTTGCGCGCTTGCACCTTCGCAAAATCGAGGCGCACATCGCCCGCAATGACGCCGAACGCTTCGCTATTTTTCGTTTGTGCGTATACTTCGGCACTGCGCAGCAGCGCCTTGCTTGGGATGCAGCCGGCATGAAGACAAGTCCCGCCTAATTTGCCCTTTTCGACAACCGCTGTTTTCCACCCTAATTGCGAGGCGCGGATCGCAGCAACATAGCCGCCTGTGCCGCCGCCCAATATGACGAGGTCATACTTTTTTGCCATAACGTTTCTCCTTTCTTTTACAAAACGGTCGCTGTCGCGAATGTTCCGCTCGGATATACTTTCTCTTTTTCCTCTCCGCGCAAGACACGCAGCGCGCCTTCGGCAAGCGCCTGCAGTTCATTTTCTCCGGGGTGAACGATCACATCGGCAATCCAGTCAACTCGATCAATAATTTCTTTCACAAACTGCTTTCCGTATGCAAGCCCGCCTGTCAAAATGATCGCATCGACATTTCCTGCCAATACGGCGCTTGCCGCGCCAATTTCTTTTGCTACTTGATACGCCATAGCGCTATAAACAAGCTTTGCCTTTTCATCTCCCGCTTCGATCATTTTTTCAACTTTTACCGCATCATTCGTGCCGAGATAACCAACGAGCCCGCCTTTTCCGACCAGCATGTTCATTATTTCATCGCGGTAATATTCTCCTGAGAAACATAGCGAAACAAGATCTCCCGCGGGAACCGTGCCAGCCCGCTCCGGGCCAAACGGCCCTTCCCCGTCCAACCCGTTATTTACATCCACCACTCTTCCTTTTTTATGGGCGCCAACGGTGATTCCGCCTCCCATATGGGCAACGATCAAGTTTACTTCTTCATAGCGCCGCCCAAGCTGTTTGGCGACGCGGCGCGCCACCGCCTTTTGGTTTAACGCGTGGAAAATGCTTCTTCGCTCAATGAGTGCAAATCCGGAAATGCGGGCAATTGGTTCAAGTTCATCGACAACGACAGGATCGACAATAAACGCGGGAATATTTAAAGCGGAAGCAATTTCATAGGCTAAAATGCCGCCAAGATTGGAAGCGTGCTGGCCGGAATAGCCTTTTTGCAAATCCTCGATCATCTGCTTATTGACGCGGTACGTTCCTCCTTCAATCGGGCGCAACAAGCCGCCGCGACCGCAGACAGCGCTTAATTTGGAAAGATCGAGCCCTTCTTCGTCCAACGCATCTAAAATCGTCTGTTTACGAAATGCATATTGCGCGGTAACCGATGGATATTGCTGCAACGTTTCTAAGTCATGGCGGATCGTTTTTTCCAAAATGGGGCGTTCATTATCAAACACACCGATTTTTGTCGAAGTTGATCCAGGATTGATCGTTAAAATCCGAAACTTCTGCTCCTGCAACGATTGTTACCTCCATTCTGGCTGCAGAAGCGGAAAAGAGTTCCGCTTCCAGCAAATTTCTTTTAACGACCGCGACGGCGGCTTAAAATATGGTGGCCATTTTGCAAAAATTGGCTGCGGGACTTTCTCAATGTTTTAATCCGTTCTTCCGCGAGACGGTCTGCCGCTTGATACGCCGGGATGCCATCACGTTTGGCAATCACAAATATTTTCTTAATATTATCATAAATTTGTTCGATTTTTTTCATCGCACGCTCGCGGTTGTACCCGTGCAATTCATCGGCGATGTTAATGACGCCGCCCGCGTTAATCACGTAATCCGGCGCGTAAACGATTCCCAGTTCATGAATGATATCGCCATGTCTCGGTTCCTTGAGCTGGTTATTCGCCGAACCGGCAATGACCTTCGCTTTTAATTGCGGAATCGTTTCATCATTGATGATGCCGCCGAGCGCACAAGGAGCAAAAACGTCACAATCGACGCTGTAAATATCGTTCGGGTCCACTGCTTTTGCGCCAAACTCTTCGATCGCCCGCTGCACCGCTTCTTTATTGATGTCGGTAACGATCAGTTTTGCCCCTTCTTCATGAAGATGGCGGCATAAGTGGTACGCGACGCTTCCGACGCCTTGCACAGCAACGACTTTTCCTTCGAGTGAATCGCTGCCAAATGCTTCTTTTACCGCCGCTTTCATGCCGCGGTAAACGCCATAGGCGGTCGCCGGAGACGGATTCCCCGATGAGCCGAATTCCGGAGAAATTCCTGTGACATAATCGGTTTCTTGATAAATAATATCCATGTCTTCGACCGTCGTGCCGACATCTTCCGCCGTTATATAGCGGCCGTTTAACCCTTGGATAAAGCGGCCAAACGCGCGGAACATCGCTTCATTTTTGTCTTTGCGCGGGTCGCCGATAATGACGGCTTTTCCTCCGCCAAGATTCAGCCCGGCTGCGGCGTTTTTGTAAGTCATGCCGCGCGCTAAACGAAGCGCGTCTTCAATTGCTGCTTCTTCTGATTCATACATCCACATGCGCGTGCCGCCTAACGCCGGTCCGAGCGTCGTATCATGAATCGCGATAATCGCTTTGAGCCCTGATTCTTTATCTTGGCAAAATAGCAATTGTTCATAATCATATTGTTCCATATACTTAAAAAGTTCCATGGTGACTTCCTCCTCAACATTCTTTTATTTCGATGCGGAACAAACAGCAAGGGCTAATGAGTAAAGCTTGCTTTCTGCGGAATCGGCGCGCGACGTAAGGACAATCGGCGCTTTTGCCCCAGCGATGATTGCACCGACTTTTGCGTTTGCAAAATAAACGAGCGATTTATACAGCATGTTCCCCGCTTCAATGTCCGGAACGAGCAAAATATCTGCTTTTCCTGCGACTTCGCTATCAATCCGCTTATGTTTGGCTGCCTTGGGCGAAACAGCGTTATCAAGCGCGAGCGGGCCGTCAATAACACATCCCTTTATTTGCCCGCGCTTTTGCATCATCGCCAATGCCGCGGCATCGACAGTTGCCGGCATGGATGGGTTCACGATTTCCACCGCCGCAAGCGGTGCCACTTTTGGCGTTTCAATGCCAATCGCATGGGCCACCGCAACCGCATTCGCAATAATTTGCGCTTTTTGCTCTAAATCTGGTGAAACGTTCATCGCGGCATCTGTCACAATGATGAGCCGGTCGTAGCCGGGGATTTCAAATACCGCGACATGGGAAAGCACTTTCCCTATGCGCAAACCATATTCTTTGTTTAACACCGCTTTTAAAAGCGCAGCGGTCGGGACATTTCCTTTCATCAGCACGCCCGCTTCATTTGAATGAACCGCTCTGACCGCAAGCTCAGCCGCTTGTACGGCAGAATTGGCGTGGACGATTTGTATGTTGTCCGAATTTGCATAATTTTTTTGCTTTAACAGTTGCAAAATTTGTTCCCTATCTCCATACAACACAAATTTCCCGAAATGGCGATCAAGCGCCATTGCCACCGCATCGATGACTTCTTCATCCTCCGCTGCCGCAACAGCTACCGTCATATTTTGGGATTTCGTTGTGCGATCGATCAACGATTGCAGCTTCATCTTATGCACCAACCTCTTCATGGAATTTGTGGAGGCACTTTATTAAAGATGCAAAAATCATGCCAACAAAAAAACAATGAAAACACTTTATTTTCCATTCTATTCATGCAATAATTTGCATAGCACGCAAATTATTGCGTGCTTTTTTTGGCAATTCCGTATTTCTCCAGCTTGTAATACAAATTGCGAATCGAAATACCGAGCGCACGTGCCGCCGCCGTTTTGTTGTTGTTATATTTCCGCAGCGCTTGTTCGATGATTTCCGCTTCGTATTGCTCCATCATCTCGTGAAGAGGGCGGATTTCCAGCTCCTTCTCATATTTATGAAGAGATGGAGCTTCTCTCGAAATATCCAGCGGCGGAATATGATGAACATCGATCACCACTTCGTTAAACTTCATAAAAATCATCGCTCGTCCCAATATATTTTCTAATTCGCGGACATTTCCCGGCCAATCGTAAGACAATAAATAATCAAGCGCAGCCGGCGTCACCCCTTCGACATTGCGCCCGTAATCTTGGTTAAGCTTTTGAATTAAATGCTGGCACAGGGCGGGGATATCCTCTTTTCTCGCCCGCAACGGAGGAATATAAATCGGCATACGGTTTAACCGGTAGTATAAGTCTTCACGAAACGTTCCTTCCACAATCGCTTTTTCTAAGTTAACATTTGTCGCCGCAATAACGCGGACGTTAATGGGAATCGGCTTTGTGCCGCCGACGCGGACGATTTCCCCTTCTTGCAGCACACGAAGCAGCTTTGCCTGCGTATTGGCGGAAAGTTCGCCAATTTCATCAAGGAAAATACTTCCATTATTTGCTTCTTCAAATAACCCTCGCTTTCCTCCCCTTTTCGCCCCAGAAAACGCTCCTTCTTCGTAACCAAATAATTCGCTTTCTAGTAGAGTTTCAGAAATGGCTGCACAATTCACGCGGATAAATTTGTTATATTTCCGGTCACTCGCGTTATGAATCGCATGGGCAAACAATTCTTTCCCTGTGCCAGATTCGCCGCGAAGCAAAATCGTTGCCGGCGTTTTTGCCGCCAATTTTGCTTGCTCGATCGCTACCGTTATTTCCTCCGACGTCCCAATAATATCGGCAAATGAATATTTCGCCTCCAGCGTGCGGATAATGTGTCTGGCCCGATTCAATTCATTGGTGAGCCGTTGGATTTCCGAAACATCATGAATTACGCCGACGCTTCCTTTTAATACGCCGTCAACGATGATTGGCGCCACATTCACCACCACATCGCGTTTTTTCGGGCCAACTTTCATGCGCACGCCGCGAATGGGCCGGCGCGTCTTCAGCACCTGCATATGCACGCTTTCTCCTTCAGCGATATCAGCAGTTGCCGGTTTGCCGATGACTTCTTCTTCCGACAGACCGGTGAGGCGCGTATAAGCGGGATTGATGAAAATGCCATTGCCATGCTCATCAACAACCGAAATCGCTTCTTCCGAAGAATGGATAATCGCCTCAAGCATCATGCGCATTTCTTTTAAATCCGTAATTTCTTCCGCTAACTTCACAAGTTCTGTAACATCTTTAAAAACAGCTAGCGCGCCGATCAGCTTTCCTGTTTCATCCATCATTGGAATCCGTGTTGTAATAATTTTTTTGCCATTTTCTAATTTTAATTCTTGATGAACTTCGGTTTGTTTCGTTGCTAACACTCGTGGCAATCCGCTTGCCGGAATAACTTCTAAAATATGTTTTCCGATGACTTCCTCTTTATCCACTTCCATCATTTCCGCGGCGCTATTATTAATAT
The DNA here is from genome assembly GCF_001295365.1 of Parageobacillus thermoglucosidasius. GTDB lineage: Bacteria > Bacillota > Bacilli > Bacillales > Anoxybacillaceae > Parageobacillus > Parageobacillus thermoglucosidasius. The sequence continues at coordinate 3,331,713 of NZ_CP012712.1, forward strand.
CTGTAATGCAGGCAAATTCATCAACGACAATCATGCCGTCATGCGCAGAATTCAAAATTAAGTCGCGCCGCGCTGTTTCGCTTTTCAGTTTCGCAATCAGCATTTCTTTTTCTTTGACAAGCTCGGCCATCATCTGCGCAACTGTTCCCGGAACGACGATCGTATTTGCGGCACATCGTTTGCGGATCTCCTCCAGCACTCCTTGCTTTCCCGTTGCTTCAATAATAAGGTCCAATTCTTCGTTTATGAAAGCACGCCAGTCCGTTCCGGTTGGAATGTTTTTTTCTTTCGCCACTTTTATGCCGGGAGCATTTTCATCAATATCCGCCACGGCGATAATTTGAAACATGGCTGTTTTATCCAATAGCTTTAATAACGCCGTTCCTCCATTTCCAGCGCCAACAATCAATACCTTTTTCATCTTAGTTTCACCGCTCTTTTTATTGTGCAAGTTTTTGCAGACACTTTTATCATAATTGTTTTTTCTTTGCTTGACAAATGGTGCCAAACCGTTATGATGGTTCATGAAGCGACTTTTTAAGCGAAAGGAATTCGATCGTGATGCTGCGAATCATTGCTCTTCTCATGTTAGTCATTCCCGGCTTGTTCGCCGCATTAGGCATTAAATGGATGCGTGACACGTTATTCGGCATTTTGCATTCCCCATTTCCGTCCCTTTCACTGCAATTTTTAGGCGGTTTTCTTTTGTTTGCAGCTGGCTTGGCATTTATCGGGGGATTTATTTTGCATCGTGACCGGAAACGAAACAAAGTCCAGCCGCGGTTTCAAAAAAAGAAAAAAGCGCCCTAATTTATTTTTCAGGGCGTTTTTTTGTTTTGGCGCACTTTTTTCGCCTTAAGCGGATAATCCGTAAAAATGGCATCCACTCCGTATCGGAACATTTTTTGCATCAGCGGCTCTTTATTAATCGTAAACGGACGCACCGCCACTCGGTGATTGCGGGCTTGGCGAACAAACGGTTCTGACACTGTCCGGTGATAAGGATGGAGCCCGTCTGCCCCGATCGCTCGAACGTATTTCCAAGGATCGTATAAAGGCTCCATATATAATATCGCTGTCTCTATATTTGGCGCAAGATGGCGGCAAAACACCATGCTATTATGGTTAAAAGACGATAAAACGGTACGTTCTTCCAATTGATAGCGCTGAATCATATCGATGACTTTTTGCTCCAATGTTTCATACGCAATGAAACCGTTTTTTAGTTCAATATTCAACAGCAACGGTGTCGAGCGAATCCATGCCAGCACTTCCTCGAGCAGAGGGATGCGGCAAACATCATATTGATCGGCAAATTTATACGCAGCGTTAAATTGTTGTAATTCGCGGTACGTAAAATCTTTTACCCAGCCAGTCCCATCTGTCGTCCGGTCGATCGTTTCGTCATGAATGACAACAATTTGTCCGTCTTTGCTCAGCTGCACGTCCAATTCAATCCCGTCCGCCCCGGCCCGCTCCGCTTCCCAAAAGGCGATCATTGTATTTTCCGGATGGGTGCCAGCGGAACCGCGGTGCGCGAAAATTTTCGTCATGCGTTTTGTTAACTCCCTTCTCTCGAACCTCATGCAAAAGCGATCATAAAAATATATGCGGGAAAACGAAAAAATTGCTATACTGTTTTTATCAGCAAGCGAGGTGATAAAATGAGACCGCTGCAAATTTCCTTGGAAACGGCGCAAAAATTAGCGAAAGCGCTTGGGATGCCGCTCGAACAAATTATGCATATGCCTCAGCATATTTTAGTGCAAAAATTGCTCGAATTAGAAAAAAAGCAAAATGAACAACAATAAAGGAAAAACTCCATAAAAAGGTAGTCGCATACAGACTACCTTATTTTTCTGATAATATGGCAAAATTAGAGTAAAAAACGCAAAATGATGCATTATATCGATGCAACCCATACCATCCATGACAGCGGCTTGATATACCGAAATAATGTTTCTAAAATGGCATCCATCTCATAAATCCACGCATGTTCGCCATCCCGGCTGGGAAATCATGATCATATCCATCCCTTGGCAGTTGTATATGATTCCAAGGTAGCAGATTTTTTTATGTGCATGGATGCATTCGTTATGCGTTTTAAATCTTTGTCTTCTAAGTTTTCTATTGCAGCAAAATTACTCACCTCACTATTCAGCTGTTACGGACCTCTATATTATCTATCCTCCCTTTGGCTAACCATGAAGTGATTCTCACAACAACGGGATAAAAGAAGGCAAGTACGATTTAGCCATCCTGCTTGGGCAAAAACAAGAAGCCAGCATTTTTCCTTTTCCCCAATATGTAACGGAACACCGCAGTCAATCCTTCATTCTTGTGCCATCACATTTTTTTCGATAAAATGATGGTGACATGCGGTTTACCCCCATAATGGTCAATCGGCTGAAATTTTTGGTCACGTGCTGGTAACACGTGGCTGTTTTTTTGCTTTTATGGTTTCTTTCCGCTAATGCTTTTCTATTCAGTTCTTTCTTCCAACGCAATAAGGCAGCTTTATATTCATTCTGATATTTACCATTCACAAGTTTTTCTATATTTGGATGCTTCAGTAACTTTTTTGTATGCCAGTGAATAGCTTCAACAATTGCCATTTTATTAGTGCCCGGAAGGTTGTACTGCATTTTGTTTACCTCTTTAAACTTCCAAATTATTTAATGGTGAATGCTGTTGACACTTCCTTATCAGTAAAATCTAGATAAGCCTTTTGTGTTGCTTCAAATTATCCATTGCAGTTCGATACCTGTTAACCCCAAAAAAGACACCATCTTTTATTGATTTGGTTAACAAACCAATAAAAGAATGGTGCCTTTCAGTAAACAAACGGTTTATTAACTGCCATGAAAAGAAATTTATTGGTAACTATACGCCGGATACAGATAAAAACCCAGTAATATCAGCCATGTTAACCGTTTTAAGAAGCTTTATGCTCTAATCTTAACTTATCGGCGACCATCGCGATGAATTCGCTGTTTGTCGGTTTGGCTTTCGACACGCTGACGGTGTAAATCCTTTATGTATCAAGGGTTGGAAAATTTTCAGATAATTAAATATCAGCTATATTTATAGGTATCACTTTCAGATATTTATTGACCAATAGTGTCACTAACATTATCGTATCATTTTAAATTGTTCTGGACAAGTTGCTTTTTAAATTTTTAGATGGTGTTGCAAAACTAGAGTAAAAACTCGAAATTATGCATAAGGATGCAACATAACACATGTAGTAAATATCGATGAAATCCATACCATCTTGGCTGTTCCAACCCGTCACTCTTTAATTCATTAAATACTCGTTCAATCTCACGACGAAGTCCAAACAGCCACTGGCCAAACCTTGTTTTCAAAAAGACAGGAAGAACACGTCCATAGGCGTCTTTTCGTTCTTCGCTATTGCGGCGGTTGATAGGGGAAAGCAATAGGATTCCTGACTGCTCCGCTGTTTGACGAACCTTTTCGCTGTCATATGCGGCATCGCCCAATACCAATTCGATATCCCACTGCTTTAAAGAAACAAGCAATTCTGGTGCTACTGCTGCATCATTCCGATTCGCTGTGGTCAACACATGAGATAAAATGATTCCCTCGGCAGTGGTGCAGAGATGAAGCTTATATCCTTTAAACCAGTGGTATCGGGTGGACACTCCCCACTTTGCTTGCGAATCGTAAAGACTGCTTCGAAGAGCTGTGCTGTCGATCAGCACAATTTGAGGATACCGAACTTCTAGATCTTTGAGCAGTTGTGCATGAAAAACAGGAAATCCCTGTTCCCGGAACCACTTCGCCGCGCGGGAGAACGTAGACAGATGAGGGACTTCACCAAGCCCACAGGCCCGTTGAAAACAGCGAAAACGCTGCAGAATGCGTACTAATTTTCGCAAGGAACCAATAGCAAAATAGGTTTTCAAAAAGAAACATTTCAACAACGATTTTTTCGACACCGGCGGTCTTCCTGTCACATACGGTGTTTCGGGCAATGATAGCGAGTCAACATATCGAAATAATGCTTCTAAAATTGGATCAATTTCATAAGGCCATGCATGTTCGTTGTTTAAATTGGAAATCATGATAGTGCCCACCCCTTGGAGAGTTGTTTTTTGGTCACTGTATATGATTTCCAAGGTGGTGGATTTTTTATGTGTATTTATGCATTCGTTATACGTTTTGCAACACGTTCTTGATAAATTATAGGGTCATTACTTTGAAAATACTTATTAAGGCATGATATAAAAAATCAACAAAATTATAATATTGATAGGGAGACTAATTAACAAAAACAATCCTATATAATTTTTAGGACTAGGACCTTTTTTTGTTATAGCAAAATACTCAACACCCAAATTACTGATTGTAATTAATAAAACAAAGATGGCATAAAGCAAAACTTTTTCCTTAAACATGCTTGTGAAAAGGGGAGAAAAGATAATTAGAAAAATGAGTTGCTGAAAAGTGCCTCGAGAAAAAATATCTACCTTTCCACCCAGAAATGCTTTAAAGTCACTTTTGCTCATATTATCCCCCTTACTATCGTAAGCAACCAGCAGCAGCACTAGCCCCTAACCATACCGCGGCAACACCAGTTCCTATTGCCCAACCAGCTGGACCACTTATTCCAGCAAGAGTCATAAGACCAGTAAACGCAGTAGTATGCGCGAAACCTGCAATGGATGCTGCTCCACAACCGCTGATTTTTTGTATCGATACTATATTATTATTTTGTGTATTTACTTCTTCTAAAATACTTTTTTAAGTTTTCACCTTCAGCACTATTTATAACTTTGTTAAATTTTTCAATGACACTAACTACCTCTTTGTATGATGGCGCATTATTTATTAAATTTAGCTGTTCTTTTAACTCTTTCTTATTTGTAATAACAATCTTATTTTTCTTCTCATCGAATTTAGTATATGCAATCACAATATTAGTTATTTCTGAATTAATTTCTGAATGATCCGGAATATCATTGGAAGTTACAGCTTCGGATTTCAGTGGAGCGAGTAATGTACTAAATACCAATACTAAACTAGAAATAATTACAAACATAGATAATCTTAATTGGTTATTTGTTTTAGTTAACATAGATAATTCCTCCTTTTTTATATAGAATTTAATCTACATTTTATATTATAAAAGTAAAAAATTATAAAAAAAGGGGTTGAATTACATTTGTCGGAGAGTTATCATATTCTATTACCAGGATATGGATAAATCGAGATAAACCTTGCCGTCTCTGGATCGTAATACCGCTCGCCATTTGAATTCGTGACGGTGTTTGGTTTTACATCATCTTTGTTCAGACCATATAGACGATTCTATCTCTCAACGTATGAATGTTAGCTAGGGTTTTGAACAGTTTAAAGAACGAGATCTCAGTCCAAACAGAGCCTATTTTTAAAGTGACAGAAAACTGAAAGAGAAGTGAAGGAAAAATAACAGAAAGATGACAGAGTATTTTGTATCAGATGTGCTATGATGATATCGTGGGATATGTTGAAGCAGGGCGTCACTCCGAACGGGGTGGCGTTTTTTATTTTAAGACTCTACCCTGAAATAACTGTGGATAACTTGTGCTGTTATTTCATTCATCGATGTGCCAATTTTTATTGACATGGTTGTCTGTTATCGTTCGACCAATGAAAAACCACCCATAAGGTGGTTCAGACTGTTGAAAAACGATTTTGTCAAGAGACAAAATCGTTTTTTTATGATATATGTTGAGAAAACAACTGATGAGGAGAAACCACTTATGTACTACTACCAATCGAACTTAGAGATTCAACAAAATCGTCAAGCTTATGAATCCATGTATGATCCTAACCATATCTTGGTTCAAATCGACAAATTGATGGATTGGAACAGTGTATATCAGTTACTTGAACCGTTTTATCCAAGTACCATTGGTCGCCCCACGATTGATCCGTTGATTTTTGTAAAAATCCTCATGATTCAATATCTGGAAGGGTTTCGATCCGTTCGGTTTACCTGTAAACAAATCCAGCAACACGCCACGTATCGCTGGTTTTTAGGCATTTCCCCCACCGATAAAGTCCCTTGCCACTCCAGCGTTTCCAAGTTTCTTCGCCATCGGGTCGATCCCGATGTATGGGAAGCGTTATTTGATCATGTCCTTCAATGGATTCAAGAAGATGGGTTCTTGTCTCCGGACACGTGGGCAGCGGATGAAACAGAGTTAAAAGCGAATGCCAATAAACGAAAACGCATCCAAGTGATTCAGACGATGGCGGTGAAAGAAGAAGAGGACGTGTTACAACTGGTCAATGAAAAACGACAACAGCATGGAAAAAAACCGTTAGCTCCCAAAGCAGAGAAGCTGGCAACCAAAAAGATGATCTGTAGCACCACAGATCCAGATGCTGGGTTATCGGTCAAACACGATCCGCGTGGTCTCTTTGCGTTCCACGATCATCGAATCGTTGACACCTTGCATAATTTTATTTTGGATGCTTACGTGACTGCCGCCACCGTGCCTGGCCATCGTATTTTGATGGGGCGAATCGAGCGTGTTGAACATCGAGTAGGATATTCTCCCGAAGAAATAGTGTTAGACGCTGGCTATTATAACGCCCGACTAGCAAGAGAATTAGAGAAAAAAGGAATTTTGGCGTATATGTCGTATCGACGTTTTCATCGAAAGGAACATCCCGATTGTCGTTCCGTAAAGTTCCAGCAAGTCACAGACGATGTGTATGCGTGTCCCTTTGGCGTAAAGTTCACCTATTCGACGTCCACCCGTTCTGGATATCATGAGTACAAACCAGCAGTAAAAGGAAGTTGTGTGGGATGTCCTGCCGCAAAAGGCGCAAAGGATCGTGTATTTCGAGTTTCCGTTCATCAAGATATCTACGAACGAATGCGGAAACAACGATTATCGATGAGAGGAAAAGTGTTGCGATCGGTACGTCCATCGACGATTGAGCGAAGTTTCGCCGAAAGCAAAGAACTCCACGGTCTTCGTTTCACACGATACCGTGGAGTCCGGCAAGTACAAATTCAGGTTTGGATCACCGCCATGATCCAAAACCTCAAAAAGTGGACCAAATTGCGATCACTCCAACAATATGGTCTATATCTAACCTACCAAATGGAAGAGAAAAAGAAAAGAAAAAGTTCACACTCCTCGTGAACTTTTTCTTGACGTCCGACTTTTTCAACACTTTGAAGAAAGAAGCGGAATTTCCGCTTCTTTCTTAAATATTAATATCTATCTTATTTTCCATTTAGCCAAAGGGGAATGTTGTTGATACTTCTTTGCATTTCCTCTCTTGTTAAGTCCATATAAGCCTCTTCCGTGACTTTTACAGAGCTATGACCTAATATTCTGCTCAACGTATAAAGGTCACCACCATTTAGCAAATACTGCCTTGCAAAATTGTTTCGTATTTGATGTGGATGAATAGACAATCCTATCCGCTCTCCCGCTTGTTTAAGTTGTTTTTCAAATGAGTGTACGGTAAGCGGGGTATTCCGTGTTGTTGGAAACAACAGTTCCGTATCTGTATGTCTGTCCTTAAATCGTATGTAATGTTTTAGTTCCCTCGCCATTACCTGTGAAAAATACACATACCGCTCTTTTCGCCCTTTTGTTTTTTTCACTAATATCACTCGATGCTTAAAATCAATCTCATCAACCGTTAAAGCAAGGCATTCACCAATTCTCATTCCTGTATCCTGCAACAGCATGGTAATGATTTTGTTTCTATACCCATGAAACGTGGTGTAATCAAATTGACTAAGCAACAAATTAAATTCCTCTTGGCTAATTCCTGCTTTTTGCTTTCTTTCGGTTTTAATCTGCTCAATTTTCTCCACAGGGTTCTTATGAATTTCTCCTTCTTCATGCAACCAGTTAAAGAACACTTTAATATTTCGAATGTAGTTGTTGATTATGACGTTCGAGATTTTCTTATTGTAGTCTCTTCGGTTCTCTGGGCGATTAATTAATCTCGATGCTTCCCTGTTTACAACCGTATATTTTCCCCGTTCTTGAAGGTAAGTAATGTATTGTCTTATGTGTCCCGTACGAACAGCATCCACCTCTTCAATCCCGTGTTCGTTTTTTAAATAAGCAATAAACAGCTTTAATGATTGTTCATATGATGACAGCGTTTTTTTGGTGATAAGTTTTTACTTTGGCAATACAACAAAAAATCCTGCAAATAAAAGTCCAATTCACTTAGCTTCATGATTTAACCTCCCCATCTCAATAAAAAGAAATACCCAATAAATCATTCGATTTATTGGGTGAGATGGAAAAAGTTTATTGGTTTAAAATCCGATTTATTGGCTTTTTATAACTTGATGTAAAATTATTCCATGACATTTAAACCGTTGATATTAGCGGCTTTAAGAAGCTTTATGCTCTAATCTTAACTTATCGGCGACCATCGCGATGAATTCGCTGTTTGTCGGTTTGGCTTTCGACACGCTGACGGTGTAGCCGAATAAGGAAGAAATCGATTCGAGATTGCCGCGGCTCCAAGCGACTTCAATCGCATGGCGGATCGCCCGCTCGACACGGCTGGCCGTTGTGTTATATTTTTTGGCAATGTCCGGGTAAAGCACTTTCGTAATTGCGCCGAGCAATTCAATATCGTTATACACCATGGCGATCGCTTCACGTAAATATAAATATCCTTTAATATGCGCCGGAACGCCGATTTCATGAATGATGCTCGTAATGCTTGCGTCCAGATTTTTCGGCCTGTTATCCCGCGTTTGGTAGGCAGACGCCGCTTTTTTCACCATTGGTGCCGTTTTTCCATGCACTTGGCGGATATGATACACTAAATTTTCCATGTCAAACGGTTTTAAAATAAAATAAGAGGCGCCAAGTTCAACCGCTTTTTTCGTTACATCTTCTTGGCCAAATGCTGTCAGCATGATCACGCTCGGTTGTTTTTCCCGCTTCGCACGAATTTTTTCCAATACGGCCAATCCATCTAAATGAGGCATAATAATGTCTAACAATAACACATCCGGTTGTTTTTCCTCGAGCATATATAAGCAATCTTGGCCATTATAAGCAGTCCCGATCACTTCCATGTCGCTTTGGCTGGAAATATATTCTTCGAGCAAATTCACTAACTCACGGTTATCGTCCGCAATACATACTTTAATTTTCAAGAAAACCTTCCCCCTTACTCCCAAAATTCTATTGCTATGTAGATGAAAATTTCTATTGTGACAAATTCGACAACATGTTGAAAAATCCTTTCACTTTTTTAAAAATATTAAAAAAACAAATATTTTTTGAAATTATACCAAAAAACGACCTGATTTGACATTTTTTTATAAAATACAAACATGATTTTATCGAAAAATCGTTTACATATTCATTTTATATGATGTTTCATCAAATATCTATGCAAAAAAAGCTAAATTTATGACGTTTTTCACGAAATTTTTTGTAAATAAAATTTCAAAAGACGAGCTGCATGTTAGCTCGCCTTTTTATCCGATTTTCCATATATATCAATTCCTGCTTCGTGCAACATCCATTCGATATGAACGCCATAGCCAGATGTCGGATCATTGACAAATACATGTGTAACTGCGCCGACTAATTTCCCGTTTTGAATAATCGGGCTTCCGCTCATTCCTTGAACGATTCCGCCCGTCTTTTTTAATAAACGCGGATCAGTGACGCGAATGACAAGACCTTTGGTGGCTGGAAATTTTTGTGGAATGGTACTAACAATTTCAATATCAAATGGCTCGACTTTATCATTTTCCACAACAGTCAACATTTTTGCCGGCCCTTCCTTGACTTGACTCGATAACGCAACCGGAATCGGTTTCGTAAAAATTCCGTTGTCTACCGGTTTGGACAGCGTTCCAAAAATGCCAAACGGACTGTTATCGGTAATATTTCCGATAACTTCTCTATCGCTTGAAAACCGCGCTAATTTCTCGCCAGGATTGCCGCTGCTTCCTTTTTCAATGGATGTTACGGTTGATTTCATGATTTGGCCGTTTTGCACAACAATTGGTTTTTTCGTATCCATATCGGAAATGACATGCCCTAAAGCTCCATATTTTTTGGAAACCGGGTCGTAAAATGTCATCGTGCCAATGCCGGCAGCAGAATCTCGGATATATAATCCAATGCGGTAAGCGTGATCATGCTTATCCTTTAACGGAACTAATTTCGTCGTAAAGGAGTGTTGGTCCCGAAGCACTTGAAGCTGAAGCGGTTTTCCTATTTTTCCTGCCTCTTCAATAAAAGGGGAAAGATCATCCATGTTTTCGATTTTTTTCCCGTTAATGCCGGTAATCATGTCTCCCACTTTAATCCCGGCAAGTTCACCCGGCGATTTTTTTCCGTTTTCTGTTTCGACCAGATGGTAGCCAACAACAAGAACTCCTACCGTATTTAACTTCACGCCAATCGATTGCCCGCCGGGAATGACTTTTAAACTTGGCAACACTTTCACATCCACTTGCTTCACCGGCATTCCAGCAACTTCCAATACCATTTGCTTTTCTCCACGTTGCTTTGCTTTTACAGAAAACGAATGAGCATGTTTGTGAATTTCTATCGATTTAGAAGCGTCTTTTACTGTCGTTTGGACTGGGAGCGCTGTTGAAGAAAATCGCATCGCTTCTCCTTCAAACATCACGATTTGTTTTGGAATTTGCAAATACTCTTTGACCGGTTTTGCCATACTAATCATTGTCAGCGAAACAAGGAGAAAAATCCCCATTATTTTTCGGATTGCCTCTGTATTCAATCGCTTTCACTCTCCTCGCTCCCACCTACACCCTTCTTAAAAGCGGCTACAGTTTTAATTTTGCCTTAAACTGCGGAAATATAATCGCTTTCCCTAATAAAAAAAGCTACCCATAATGGATAGCGTTTCATCCTTTGATTTTTGCCGCTAGCTCCAGCAGCTCTTTTGCATGTTGCTTTGTTAGTTCTGTAATTTCCACCCCGGAAATCATTCGGCCGATTTCTTTTACTTTTTCTTCGTCCGATAATGTTTTTACTGATGTTCTTGTCCGATTTCCGTCCGTTTCCTTTGCAATAAACAAATGCGTATCCGCCATCGCCGCTACTTGCGGCAAATGGGAAATACAAAGCACTTGCGAGCCAATCGAGACGCGGTAAATTTTTTCAGCAATCGCCTGCGCAACCCGGCCGCTGACGCCTGTATCGACTTCATCAAAAATAATGGACGTAACGCCTTGATGTTTCGAAAATATGCTTTTTAACGCGAGCATAATGCGCGACAATTCGCCGCCGGAAGCAATTTTCGCCAGCGGTTTTAACGGTTCGCCCACGTTGGTAGAAATGTAAAATTCCACCTCATCGACGCCATCTTCATGAAAATTCACAGGCACGCCGTCCAGCAGCGGCGCATCGAGCGTTCCTTCTCTTTTCGTAAATACGATATCAAATTGCGTTTTTTCCATGTATAGATCTTTTAATTCTTGATGAATATGGTTAATTAACATTTTTGCGTATTTTTGGCGGACGTTCGTCACGTTTTTCGCTTCGATTAATAAATCTTCCGTCACCGATTTCAATTCTTTTTGCAGTTCATGGATATGGGTTTCGCGATGTTGGAGTTCATCGATTTCTTCCGCAATTTTTTCAGCATATTGCAAAATCTCTTCGATGGTCGCTCCGTATTTCCGTTTTAACTGATTAATTTCGCTAAGACGGCTTTCAATAAAATCGAGGCGGGCCGGGTCATACTCTAATTGTTCAAGTTCATCGCTCAATTTATACGTAATATCCTCTAATAAATAATAACTATTCGCAATCGTTTCGTACGCTTCTTTCAATGCCGGGCTGATAGAGGTGACATCTTCTAAATGGCTCATGGCCAGACCAATCCAGTCAAGCCCGCGGTGTTCACCGGATAACGCCTCATAGCTATGTTTAAGCGCCTCATAAATTTTTTGGAAGTTCATAATTTTTACTTTTTCTTCCATTAGTTGTTCATCTTCATTTACTTGCAAATTTGCTTTTTGAATTTCATCGAGCTGAAATGTTAATAAATCAAGGCGATGGGCCATTTGCTGCTCATTTTCATTCAGCTTTTTCAATTTCTTCCGCAATTGCTCATATTTCTCATAAACAGCCCGGTATTCTTCCAGCGCGGCGGCAATTTCCTCTCCCCCATATTCATCGAGCAGCGGAAGATGGCGCGACGGATCCATCAATTCCTGGTGTTCATGCTGGCCGTGAATATCGACAAGCGTTGAACCGATATCGCGCAATATCGCTGTTGTCACTAATTTTCCATTGACGCGGCACACGCTTTTTCCATTCGCGAAAATTTCGCGACGCAAAACAACCATGCCTTCGCTAATATCGATGCCGACTTCCGCACATTTGTCATAGCATGGATGGTTTTCATTATCCAATAAAAAAAGCCCTTCTATTTCCGCCTTTTCTTCCCCATAGCGGACAAATTCCGCCGAACCGCGCCCGCCGATCAGCAGCTGGATGGCGTCAATAATAATCGACTTCCCCGCTCCTGTTTCCCCGGTCAGCACGGTCAGCCCTTTGTCAAACGAAACCGACAACGATTCAATAATCGCAAAATTTTTTATGGATAATTCCGCAAGCAAGTGGAATCACCCCCATTTTTAAAGCATTCCTAACAATTGCCCGGAAACCCTTTCGGCATCTTCAGCTGTGCGACAAATAATAAGGCAAGTGTCATCACCGCAAATCGTTCCGACGATTTCGTTCCAATCTAAATTATCAAGCAAAGCGCCAATGGCGTGCGCATTGCCCGGCAATGTTTTTAAGACGAGCAAATTGCCAGCTCCATCCAGCTTGACAAACGCATCCATTAACGCACGCTTTAATTTTTGCGTAGGATTAAAGCGATGATCGGAAGGAAGGCTATATTTATAGCGGCCATTGGCCATCGGCACTTTGACGAGCTGCAGTTCTTTAATATCTCTGGAAACAGTGGCTTGCGTGACATTAAATCCCGCCTTTTTCAGCATATCCACAAGCTCGTCTTGCGTCTCAATTTCATGATTCATAATAATTTCGCGAATTTTAATATGCCTTTGCCCTTTATTCAAATTCGACACCTCGCACAAGTAATTTCACGGAAAAAACGGGAATAACCATCGCCGTTATTCCCGGGTTTTCAGCTGCAAATGGGCTTCTTTCACTACCTCGCTGACTGATTTCGGCAGGCGATTTTCCCCTATTTCTTTGCCGCCTTCAAAGCGGAGGTGAAGCAAAAATTCAATATTTCCGTCACCGCCGGTAATCGGAGAGTGCGATAAATTCATGGCATCAAACCCTTCGCTCAGCGCAAAGTCGATGATGGACGTTAACACTTCCTCATGCACGTCCGGGTCGCGAACGATGCCTTTTTTGCCGACTTTTTCCCTGCCCGCTTCGAATTGCGGCTTGACAAGAGCGACCACATCGCTTCCGGGGACAATCACCATCTTTAATACAGGTAATATTAGTTTTAGTGAAATAAAGGAGACATCGATCGTTGCAAATTGTGGAAGCCCTTTCGTAAAATAATCGGGCGTGACGTACCGGAAATTCGTCCGCTCCATCACAACGACGCGCTCATCCTGGCGCAGCTTCCATGCCAGCTGATTATAGCCGACATCAAGCGCGTACGACAGCTTCGCGCCATGTTGCAACGCACAATCGGTAAACCCTCCCGTAGATGCCCCTATGTCCAAAACAATTTTATCTTGGACGCTAACATCAAACAGGCGCAGCGCTTTTTCGAGCTTCAAACCGCCGCGGCTAACATACGGAAGCACCTCTCCTTTTACCGTTAACGGGATATCTACGGGAACTTTTTCGCCCGGCTTGTCTAGCCGGACTTCGTTTGCATACACAAGCCCAGCCATAATCGCCCGTTTGGCTTTTTCACGCGTCTCGATTAAGCCTCGTTGCACAAGTAAAACATCCAGTCGTTCTTTTTTCCCTTTCATCTCTCATGCCCTTTTTTGTTTTCTTGGTATCATCGTTTTTACGCGGTCAATAATATGCGCTGTCGTTAAGCCGATTTCATTCAGCAGCTCTTTGACGCTGCCGTGCTCAATAAAACGGTCGGGGATGCCCATCCGGTTAATCACCGTTTGGTGATAGCCGTGGTCGTGGGCAAATTCCAAAACGGCGCTGCCAAAGCCGCCTTGCAATACCGCTTCCTCAATCGTTAAAATAGGGATATTGCTTTCTAACAAATCATGCAACATTGCCTCATCCATCGGTTTGATAAAACGCGCGTTCACGACTTTCACTGAAATATTCTCTTTGGCAAGCTTCTCTGCCGCTTCTAGCGCCATGGAAATCATCGTGCCGAACGTTAAAATCGCTAAATCGCGGCCTTCGCGCAATACTTCCCACGTTCCTATCGGAATTTTCTTCAATTCTTCGTCGAGCTTAACGCCAAGCCCGTTGCCGCGCGGAAAACGAAGCGCGATCGGCCCGTCATCGTATTGAATCGCCGTGAACACCATATGCTGCCCTTCGTTTTCGTCCTTTGGCATCATAATCACAAGGTTTGGAATGTGGCGCAAAAAGGCGATATCAAACACCCCTTGGTGTGTTTCGCCATCCGCGCCGACCAACCCGGCCCGGTCAATCGCGAAAAAAACGTTTAAATTTTGCCGGCAGACATCATGAACGACTTGGTCATACGCCCGCTGCAAAAACGTCGAATAAATCGCCAAAAACGGCTTCATCCCTTGCGAGGCAAGCCCAGCGGCAAGCGTTGTCGCATGCTGCTCCGCAATTCCGACATCAAACATTCGTTCAGGAAATTCGCTTGCGAATCCTTCCAGTTTTGAACCAACTGGCATCGCCGGCGTTATCGCGACAATCCGTTTATCTGTGCGCGCCAATTTCCGCACCGTTTCGCTGACAAGCTCGCTCCATGACGGTGCAGCATCCACCGGTTTCAGAAAATCGCCAGTTTCGATTTTATATGGCCCGGTGCCATGCCATGTGCCAACTTTGTCATTTTCCGCCGGTCTATATCCTTTTCCTTTCTTCGTAATAACGTGAAGAAGCACAGGTCCTTTTGTTTTTTTAGCATAATGCAAATTCTCAAGCAAATCGTCAAAATTGTGGCCATCAACAGGACCAAAATACGTAAACCCTAGCTCTTCAAAAAAAACTCCGGAAACGAGCAAATATTTTAAACTATCCTTAATGCGCTCCGCCGTTGCCGCCAGCTTGCCGCCGACAGCAGGAATTCTTTTTAATAAAAGCTCCAGCTCGTCCTTCACCCATTGATATTTGCCGGCTGTCCGCAGCCGCCCTAACACATTATGCAAGGCGCCGACGTTCGGGGCAATCGACATTTCATTATCGTTTAAAACGACGATAATATCTTTTTTCTCATGGCCGATATGATTTAACGCCTCAAGCGCCATGCCGCCTGTTAATGCTCCGTCACCAATGATCGGAACGATGTATTCATCCGTTCCCTTTAAATCGCGGGCGATCGCCATCCCCATCGCCGCAGACAACGATGTGGAGCTATGTCCGGTCTCCCACACGTCATGTTCGCTTTCGCTCCGCTTTGGAAATCCCGATAAGCCTTTATATTGCCGCAATGTATCAAATTCGGACGCCCGCCCTGTCAAAATTTTATGGACGTACGATTGATGACCGACATCCCAAATCAGCTTATCTTTCGGGCTGTCAAACACTTTATGGAGCGCAATCGTCAGCTCGACAACCCCTAAATTCGGGCCGATATGCCCGCCTGTTTTCGACAGCTTTTCAATTAAAAATTTGCGAATGTCAGCACTCAATTCGATTAACTGCTTTGTCGACATATTTTTTAAAAAGCGCGGATTTTTTATTTTGGTAACATCCAAACGAGATCACTCGCTTTCGTTTTGATCGTTCACTTTCCCTGCAGCTGATATAATACAGAAGTTAGTTATTATTATACATGATTAAACATAAAAAATCGATTTCCGTTCAAAAAGAGAAAAAGAGCCGCTAACACAGTTGTGATAACGGCACGCATGAAAAAACTCTCTATTATTTTACTATAACATATCCGCAAAAAATCAGCAATGAGCGCTTCTTTAGTGATCGCGCGTAGCGACTAAATCGCAAATATAAGTTAGTACGCTGCCATCTATTTCTGCTTTTTGCAAATAACGTTTTGCTTCTGCAATATGGAAAGATAGCTTTTCCTTCGCCCCGGCAATCGTTAACAGCGATGGATAGGTCACTTTTTTATTTTCCATGTCGCTGCCAACCCGTTTGCCCATTTTTTCTTCCAGTCCCTCAATATCAAGAATATCATCGCGAATTTGAAAAGCGAGACCGAGATGGGAAGCAAACAGATCGAGATGGCGCAGCTGTTCATTGTTCGCGTCTGCAAGAAGCGCGCCAGCCAATACGCTGTATTGCAGCATTTTCCCCGTTTTATGGCGATGAATATATTCCAGCTGTTCAAGCGAAAGCTGCTTCCCTTCGCTTTCGATATCGGCAACTTGTCCCGCCACCATTCCTTCCGGTCCTGCCGCCTTCGCCAATTCTTCAATTAACCGGATCTTTGTCATTGGAGAAATGCGGGCATCATTGGCTTCAGCGATCACTTGAAACGCGTAAGTGAGCAATCCGTCTCCCGCCAAAATGGCCATCGCTTCCCCGAACACTTTATGATTCGTCGGTTTGCCGCGCCGCAAATCATCGTTATCCATGCTCGGCAAATCATCGTGAATCAGCGAATATGTATGAATCATCTCAATGGCGCACGCCACCGGAAGCCCAATATCCGGCTCTTTACCGAACGAATGCAATGTCGCAAACAACAAAAGCGGACGGATGCGCTTTCCCCCTGCCTCCAGCGAATAAGACATCGCCCGCTTTATCGTTTCAGGAGCAGCCATTCTTGTTATATAATGCGGCAAAGCATTTTCCAAACGTTGTTTTTGTTGCTGTAAAAACCGTTCCACTTCCGCCCGGTTCAAATGTTATTCCTCCTCCTGAAGCGAGAAAGGAGCGAGTTGCCCGTCTTCTCGTAAAATGTATTCCATTTGTTTTTCTACATTCTGCAATTTGTCATGACATAGTTTAGAAAGCTTCATTCCTTCTTGGAAAAAGGAAATTGCCTGCTCAAGCGGCACATTTCCTTCTTCTAATTTTTCCACAATTTCTTCTAATTTTGCCATCGCTTCTTCAAAAGTAAGCTCTTTTTCCTCACTCATGTAGCTGCTTCTCCTCCATTCCCCATACGTGGCAATCAACTTGCCCGTCTTGCAAGCGTACTTGAATCGTATCTCCTAATTGAAGCTGGCGGATGCTTTTCACAAGTTCCTTTTTTTCATTATAAACTAAGCTATAGCCGCGCTCCATTATTTTGAGCGGACTTAGCGCGTGCAAATGTGAAACGAGAGACGTAAAGCGAAGCTGTTGATGATGAATATGGGAGCGCATTTCTTTTTCCAGCGATTTGACAAGCGATTCATGTTTTTCTTTCATTCTTGACAGCTGCTCAGCCGGGTGATGCCGCAGCAACTTCAGGCGCAACTGCTCAAGCTGCTCGCGTTTTTTGTCGAAAAGCCGCTCTGTATGGCGTTGCAGCCGTTCTAATAAAGCATCCAATTGCTGTTCTTTTTGCTCGTACAATTTTTCTGGATAACGAAACGCGTATGATTTTTGCAACCGCAAAAGCCGCTCTGATTCTGCGGCAATTTTTTCTTTCATCGCGCGCATCAGCCGCAATTTCCGTTGCGAAATCCGCTCCATCAGCTCCGTTACATGCGGCACCGCCAGCTCGGCGGCACCGGTTGGCGTCGGGGCGCGCAAATCAGCGACAAAATCGGCGATCGTAAAATCCGTCTCGTGCCCAACCGCAGAAATAATCGGCACTTTCGAAGCAAAAATCGCGCGGGCGACCGCTTCTTCATTAAACGCCCACAGTTCTTCAATCGAGCCGCCTCCGCGCCCGACAATCAGCACATCAATATAGCCAAGCTCATTCGCTTTTTCAATCGAACGGACGATCGATCCGGCAGCTTCCTCCCCTTGGACAAGCGTCGGAAACAAAATCACCGTCGCGATCGGATAGCGGCGGCGGATCGTCGTCAAAATATCGCGAATCGCCGCGCCGGTTGGGGAAGTGACGACGCCAATATAGCGTGGAAATGCAGGAATCGGCTTTTTATGTTCGGCAGAAAACAACCCTTCCGCCTCAAGCCGTTTTTTTAGTTGCTCATACGCCAAATACAAATTTCCAATTCCTTCCGGCTGCATTTCTTTCACATAAATTTGATAGTTTCCGCTCGGCTCGTAAACGGAAATTTCGCCACGAACGAGCACTTTCATGCCATCTTCCGGGCGAAACGACAAATATTGGTTGTATCCGGCAAACATGACAGCCTGAATGCGGGCTTGCTCATCTTTTAACGTAAAGTACATATGGCCGCGCGAATGATATTTAAAGTTAGAAATTTCGCCTTTGATCCATAAGTCGCGCAAATGAGGATCCACTTCAAATTTGCGCTTAATATATTTTGTCAGCGCTCCAACGGTCACATATTTAACTTCCGCCACAAGCATAACCCTCGCTTATTTATGAACTTGCCGATGCGCATGTTTCTTTGCCGCTTCGATCGTATTATGAAGCAGCATGGTGATCGTCATCGGCCCGACCCCTTTCGGAACCGGCGTAATGTAGCTTGCCACTTCCTTTACTTCCTCAAAATTGACATCGCCGCACAGCTTTCCGCTTTCTAGGCGGTTGACGCCGACATCAATGACGACAGCCCCTTGTTTCACATGCTCCGTCCCAATAAAGCGCGCTTTTCCGACAGCAACGATTAAAATGTCGGCTTGGCGCGTAATGGAAGCTAAATCGTTTGTTCGCGAATGGCAATAGGTGACGGTCGCATGCTCGCGCAAAAATAACTGCCCGACCGGCTTGCCGACGATATTGCTGCGGCCGACGACAACCACGTGTTTCCCGGCGATATCTATCCCGATGGACTTTACCATCACTAAAATGCCGTATGGCGTGCAAGGGAGAAACGCATCTTGCCCGACCATCATTCTTCCTACGTTAATAGGATGAAATCCGTCGACATCTTTTTCAGGCGAAATTGTTTCAATCACTTTCAATTCGTCAATGTGTTTTGGAAGCGGAAGCTGCACTAAAATGCCGTGCACAGACGGATCTTCGTTCAACTCTTTGATTTTCCCCAATAAAAATTCTTCCGTAATCGTAGCCGGAAATGTCAACAATGTTGAGCGGATCCCAACTTCTGCGCACGCTTTTTGTTTTCCTCGCACATAAGAATGGGAAGCAGGATCATCGCCGACAAGAATGACGGCAAGCCCCGGCTCGATTCCTTCCCGTTTCAGCCGCTCCACCTCTTTTGCCAATTGCGCGCGTTTTTCTTTTGCCAACTCTGCACCGCTAATGATTTGTGCTGTCATCGTTCCTATTTCCCCTCTCTATTCTTGAATATGTAACGCATCTTTCACTTTCGAAAGCACGCCGTTGACAAACCGGCCTGATTTCGTATCGCCAAATTTTTTGGCTAATTCGACCGCTTCATCTAAACTCACTTTGACAGGAACATCGTCAAGGTATTTCATTTCATATGCCGCCATTCGCAAAATCGCGCGATCAACGTTAGCGACACGCTCTAACGTCCATTTTTCCAAGTTGGCGCGCAACAATTCATCGATTTCTTCTTGATGCTCCGTGACGCCAAAGACAAGCTGCCGCAAAAACGAATCGGCCTCTTCGCCGCCCATTACGTTTTGCAGCGCCTCTTCGGGAGGAATGCGGCCGACATCAATTTGAAACAGTGCCTGCAGCGCCTTTTCCCTTGCTTCATGCCTCTTCATCATTTTGGCCTCCTTCCTTAAACACGAACATTAATATGATGATCATACCATATTTTTCGGATAAACGATACTGCCGTTGGCACAAATCATTACGGCTTATTCTCCGCCTGCTCCTGCGCCAAAATCAATGCTTCTTTGCCCCCCTTGCATCTCCCTTGCAATAAAAAAAGGCTCGTTCATAACAATAACAAACTTTCTGCAAAAATACAAAGGGGCACCCACGCTAAGCGAATGCGCCCCTTCACCTTTATTGTTCATTGTTCCGCTTCTTGTTCTTGCTTTCCTGCATCAAACTGAATGCCGACGATATGAACGTTCACTTCGCTCGTTTCAAGCCCTGTCATGTTAAAAAGGGCTTGGCGAACGTTTTCTTGCACTTTTTTCGCTACGTTTGGAATCGAAACGCCGAATTGCACGAGACAATAAATGTCGATCGCGACTCCTTCTTCTCTTAAATCGACTTTTACCCCTTTTCCGTGATTTTTCTTCCCGAAGCGTTCGACAACACCAGCAGCGAAGTTCCCGCGCATTTGCGCAATTCCTTCCACTTCGCTTGCGGCGATGCCGGCGATTACTTCAATGACTTCCGGCGCAATTTCCACTTTTCCTAATCCGCCTTGTTCTTGCTCCATTTCAAAAATATGTTCTGACATCGTACACAACACCTCCCGTTATGACTTCATAATATCATATAACTCAAGAAATTTCGTATTAAACTCGCCTTTCACAAATTTTTCATGCTCAAATAATTTTATGTGGAACGGAATCGTTGTATGAATGCCGTCAATGATAAACTCGCTTAACGCTCGCTTCATGCGGGCGATTGCTTCTTCACGGGTAGGAGCGTGTACGATCAATTTCGCAATCATGGAATCGTAATAAGGCGGAATCGTATAACCCGGATATGCCGCAGAGTCAACCCGGACGCCTAAACCGCCCGGAGGCAAATACATGTTGATTTTTCCCGGCGACGGCATAAAGTTTTTCTCCGGATTTTCTGCATTGATCCGGCATTCAATCGCCCATCCGTTAAACGTTACGTCGTCTTGGGTAAGCGCCAGCTTTTCTCCCGAAGCAATGCGGATTTGCTCTTTTATCAAATCGATCCCTGTTATCAGCTCCGTAACAGGATGCTCCACTTGAATGCGTGTGTTCATTTCCATAAAATAGAATTTTTTGGCACGATAGTCAAAAATAAATTCCACCGTTCCAGCGCCGGTATAATTGACGGCGCGCGCCGCTTGCACCGCCGCTTGTCCCATTTTTTGGCGCGTTTCTTCATCGAGTGCCGGTGATGGCGCTTCCTCGACAAGCTTTTGCAGGCGGCGCTGGATCGAGCAATCGCGCTCGCCGAGATGAATAACGTTTCCATAAGAATCCGCAAGCACTTGGATTTCCACATGGCGGAAATCTTCAATGTATTTTTCAATGTATACCCCCGGGTTGCCAAACGCGGTGGCCGCTTCTTGCTGGGTTATGTTAATTCCTTTCACGAGCTCTTGTTCGTTTCTTGCCACGCGAATTCCTTTTCCGCCCCCGCCTGCCGTCGCTTTAATGATGACTGGATAGCCGATTTCGTTCGCTAACGCAACCGCTTCGTCCACACTTTCAATAATTCCTTGCGAACCAGGGACAATTGGCACGCCAGCTTCCCGCATCGTCTCACGGGCAACATCTTTAATTCCCATTTTCGTAATCGCTTCCGGGCTCGGACCGATAAACGTAATGTTGCATTCGCGGCATAGCTCGGCAAACGCGGCATTTTCCGCCAAAAACCCGTACCCTGGATGGATGGCGTCACATCCCGTCAATGTGGCCACACTCATAATATTGGTAAAGTTTAAATAACTTTCTTTTGATGCTGTCGGACCAATGCAATACGCTTCATCTGCGAGCTGAACATGGAGCGCATCGCGATCCGCTTCGGAAAAAACGGCAACCGTTTCGATTCCAAGCTCTTTGCAAGCGCGAATAATCCGAACGGCGATTTCCCCGCGGTTGGCAATCAACACTTTTTTTATCATCGCTCGTTCTCTCCCTTATTCCGGTTTCACAAGAAATAGAGGTTGTCCGTACTCGACAAGCTGCCCGTTTTCAACAAGCACTTCAACGATTTCTCCGTTTACTTCTGCTTCAATTTCGTTAAACAACTTCATCGCTTCGATAATGCAAACGACCGTGTCTGTTTTTACTTTATCGCCCACTTTTACATATGGAGGCGCATCTGGAGATGGAGCTGCGTAAAATGTCCCGACCATTGGTGAAGTGATTTTATGTAAATTTTCTGTATTTTTCACTTCTTGTTTCGGCGGTTCTTGCGGTTTCGCTTCTGTCGGCGGAGCAACCGGCTGTGTTGGCGCTTGCGGTTTTACTTCCTCTGCTGCCGCTGCCGGTTTAACCACTTGTTCTTGCTCAACCGCAGGCGCAACCACCGCCTGAACTGGTGCCACAGCCGCCGGTTTTTTCATATGTACTTTTGTCCCATCATGCTCATAAACAAATTCTTCGATGCCTGACTGATCGATTAAACGAATAAGTTCACGAATTTCCTGGATTTTCATACTCCCCACACCTTTCTTTCTAATTCAGATGATAAAAAAGGTTCTTCACTATGTTTAAAATGTAGTTATAAAATCTACTCATAACGATTATACACATAATGATTATACATTAAAATGGTTTTTTATCATAAAAAACAAGCTGCCCTTTACAGAGCAGCTTATTTTTCGTTATCCAGCCGGCTGGAATTCGACGTTCACCACATCGGCTTCCGGAATTTCACTTTTCACTATATGAATTACCTCATTGGCGGATTTCGCGGAATGGTTTTTTGCTTTAATTGTCACCCGCACTTTATCGTTGTCAGCGCGGACGAGCACATCATCATAGCCGCCTTTTGATTTGATTAATGTTTCCAGTGTCGCTTCTTTTTCCGTCAGCGCTTGCAGCTTTTCAATTTTATCAAGCGCGTCGCTTTTTTGCTGTGCGGTGGCGTTTGCGGAAGCGACAATGTCATTTAATTGGTCGCGCAACCGGCTTCGTTCATCTTCAATTTGCATGCGAAGCGCAGTAAATACGTCATCGCCCGATTCGCTGGAAGTAACATTTCCATTTTTTGCTTCCGTTTCCTCCACAGCCACATCCGCTTTTTCTTTATCATTTGCTTGTTGTTCCGCCACATTTCCATTATCCACAAAAGCGATATGGTTATTTGTGTCTTTTGGCGCCGTGATGTAATAAACGGATAAAACAACGACTAAACTTAGCATCGTTAGCAGCCAAACAGTTTGTCTCTTCAACATATGACGATCCTCCCCCACAAACCCGATTATTTTTTCGGCAATACAGCAACACGATAGCTTGGGACATTTAAAACACGCGTAACTGCCTCAACAATCCATTTTTTTATTTGTAAATTATCAGCACCTTTCGCCACTACCAGCACTCCGCGAATTTCCGGTTTTTTCGTCGTTAATACCAGCGGCGTTTCGCTGTCCCCATCGCGGATGACAACCACTTCTTCGTTAGTTGATTGGTTTTCAATTTTTCGCTTTCCGCCTTCGCGGTCGGTTTCCTCTGTTGTTTGATGTTGCGTGACGCGGTTTTTCTCCAATATTTTCATTTCTGTTGTATCAATATTGACAACCACTGTCACATCTTCAACACCTTCAATCGCCTCAAGCGCGGTTTTCAGCTGTTCTTCGTAACGTTGTTCATAAGCGGCGATGATTTTGGACTTTGCATCTTGCTGTTGCCCAAACACTGGTTCTGTTGGTTGCGCACGTTCTTCTACTTTTTCTTTATTTGTTGATACGGCTTTCTCGTCCTTGGCAAAGTGGCTCATTACCATTAGTGCTATCCCTGCTAATAATAAAAGAAACATGTACGAAAACGGCGTTCGTTTCTGCTCCTTCGTTTCTTTTTTCGCAGGCAAAAACAATCGTTTAATGAAGTCGAGCATCCCCCCATTCCCTCCCCTTTATTTGCACAGCGATTTTATTTTCGTGTATTTCCCATTTCGTTGCCAGCCATGCGCGTATTTCTTTTTCCAATCGTTGGTCGTGGTCTTGTTCATCCGTCGGCGTTGATGCATCGATAATAACGGGCTGAACCTCTCCAAGCTTTTCTTGTTTGGCCAGCATTACTTCAATCATTTCAATATCTTCTGGAATCTGCAAATTTTCTTTTTCTTTTGTTTGCAGAGAGACGTTCTCCACGCTCAATCCATACTTTTCCATCAACTCCTCATCCGCTTCGTTTTTCATCTGGACAGCCATTTGTTCTAAAATATATGCACGTTGTGAGGCTTGTATTTCTTTTTTCTTCATTTCGATTTCATTTTTCATCATCTCTTGTTGGTTCCCTTCGTCTGATATGGCAGAAGCGATGAGGCGGTCCGGATCGATGGAAAATAACTTTAACATCGGAGACAACATAAGCAAAAGCAAAATAAGCCCAACGACCATTTTCACGTATTTTTGCATATTGCTAGATGGGAGCAGCAAATCAATTATCATGGCAAATAAAATGAAAATAAGAATATTCGTCACCCATTCGATCACAATCTGCATGATTTTCCTCCTCTAACGAACCATCATCGTGATGTTCCCAGCCGTAATGATAACGACTAAACTAAGAAAAAACATCAGCGATACAATAGCTAGGGAAGCAAAAACATAGGCAATGCTTTTGCTCATGATGCTAAGGCAAGAAATAACCGGCCCTTCTCCAAGAGGCTGCATGACCGCCGCGGAAACCTTGTAAACAAGTGCGATAGCAAAAATTTTCAGCGCCGGAAACGCCGCGATGATCAATAAAATGGTGACACCGACGATGCCAACCGTATTTTTCAGCAACATCGAGGCGGTCACAACCGTATCGGCCGCATCGGTAAACATTTTGCCAACGACCGGGACAAAGTTTCCCGTCACAAATTTTGCCGTCCGCAACGCAATGCCGTCGGCAATTGCTGACGTCGCTCCTTTCACGGACATGACACCAAGAAAAACCGTCAAAATCGCGCCAAGTATCCCCATGCTGATTTTCGTAAGCAATTCGGCAAGCTGCGTCACTTTATAATGGTCGGTTAACGTGCTAACAATATTTAACAGCGCCGCCAAAAACAAAAGAGGCAACGTAACGTATTCGACAATCGCTCCTGTCGTATTCATCAGAAAAAGAATAATGGGATGGAAAAACGCCGCAGATATGACTCCCCCTGAAGAAGCTAATAATGCCAAGAGCAGCGGAATCATCGCGATCATAAAATGACTCATTACCTGGACAGCATCCAATGCATAATCCATCGCAACCCGGAAACTATTTAATGCAATGATCATCAACACCATGTAAACAACCGCATAAGCAACTTTGCTGACGGCTTGCTGCGCAAACGCATTTTGCAATGATTGCAGCACCATGCTAAACACCGTTAATAAAATTAATGTTCCTAATAACTTTCCGTTTGCCTGCAATTCATAAAAAAGAAATTTCATCAGCGCAATCAACCATTCTTTTAGCGATAATTGTTTTTCTCCGCTTACAAATTCGGTGAGTGACCCTTTTTGGCTTTCCGGCAAAAAACCTCCGTATTCTGTGGAAATCTCTTCCCAATATTTCCGAATTTCGCTAACATCGAGCTGTTCTATTTGCCTTTGCACAAGCTGGTCGTTCGGTGAAGAAGCTTGTACCACAAATGGAGAAAAAAAGAAGAAAAATAGGCCGACTACCGCTACTGCCTTTACTTTCAATCGATCACCTCCCATTCTGATTATGTTGAAGGAATGAAGCCAATCACCGTTTCAATAATGGCCGTTAAAATGGGAATGGCTAACGCCAAAATAATAATTTTTCCGCCAAGCTCAATTTTGGAAGCGATCGCCCCTTGGCCGGCATCCCGGGAAATTTGCGCGGCAAACTCAGCAATGTAAGCAATGCCAATAATTTTTAAAATCGTTTCAAAATAAATCATATTAATTTTCGTATCCGTTGCTATTTTTTGCAGCATGCGCAAAATCTCGCCAATTTGATCAACGAGAAAAAGGAAAATCACGCACCCGGCAAATACCGTCAGCAAAAATGCCACACTCGATTTTTGTTCTTTTAATAACACCACTAAAAACGTCGCAATTAAGCCAAGACCGACAATTTGCAAAATTTCAATCGCCGTTCCCCCCTAGCCTTGAAACAAAAACACATCTTTAATTTTTTGAAACAAATCACTGACAATCGAGGCGACCATAAATAAAATGTAAACAAAGCCAAGAAGCGTCACCCATTGGGCGTATTCCTTCTTTCCCATTTGATCCAGCACCGTATGCAAAAATGCGACAACAATCCCGACGCCAGCGATTTTAAAAATAACATCCACATCCATGCCCATTCGTTCTGCCTCCTGTTATATAATAGGCGAGAAACCATTATTTCCTTGAAAGCGGGAAGTCGTTCAAATCAATAAAATCACCAGAAGCAGTCCCGCAAGAACCCCCAAACTTTTTGCCATCTTTTCATAACGCGCCTGCCTTTCAAGCGCATCCGCCTCTTCCCGCTCCAAGTGAACGAGCGCCAGCGCAATCTGTTTCTGCTGCGTATGCCGGTCATATTGCCCAAGCGTTTCACCGAATTGCCTCATAATTTCCAATTCCCCCTGCTTAAGTGCTGTCGTTCCCCACACCTCTTGCAAACTTTCTTCCCATGCCTGCTGCACGCTCGTTTCGCCAACTTGCAGCTTGGCGGCGAACTGTTCAAACAGCTTGGACAACGGCAATGATATTTGCTTGCTAATATGCAAGGCCGCCTCTGACAAAGGAGTATGAGCGTACATGATTTCTGCTTCTAACGCTTGCAACGCTGCCTTGAGCTGGCGCAGCTGCCTTGGCCGTTCATGCAACATTCGCGCCGCCTCAAATCCAGTCCATGTTGTTGTCAGCAAAATAAGAATCGCTCCGGCAAGCTTCATCCGCTTTTCACCGTCCGTTCATACAACACCGCGCCACTCGCATCGGTAATGCATCTTACTGTCCCTGGCCCGCGTTCATTTGTCAATTCGACAAATCTTTCAAACACGCCTTGCTCCATAATCGGGCGCAAGGTCGGGCGCTGCAGTACATCTTTCCTATTTCTTCCATGAACCGTTGTCCATATGCATACTCCGGCGTTCACCGCTTCTAAAATTGCCTCGCCATCTTCAGAGCGGCCTATTTCATCCACGATCAACACGTCCGGGCTCATCGAACGGATCATCATCATCATTCCTTCCGCTTTCGGGCACGCATCGAGCACGTCAACGCGGTTTCCAAGCTGAAATTGCGGAATTCCTTTCACGCATCCAGCAATTTCCGAACGCTCATCGACAATGCCGACTTTTTGCGATGGAATGTGCCGCGCGAGAATCCCGGTGCTGATCATTCGCGCCGCGTCGCGCAACAGCGTCGTTTTCCCCGTCTGCGGCGAACCGATGATCATTGTATTATGCCAGCGCCCGTCATACACATACGGCACGAGCGGTTCGGCAATGCCGATTTTCTGTTTTGCGATGCGGATATTGAAAGATGTCACATGGTGAATCGCTTTCACGCTTCCTCCCTCAGTCACCACTTTTCCTGCTAGTCCAACACGATGGCCTCCCTGTATGGTAATAAATCCGCGCTTCAATTCCTCTTCTATTGCATAAATCGAATATTGGCTCAATTTATTCAGCAAGTGCATGCCATCTTCCCGGGTTACTTCGTATGGAAGAAATTGAGCCGTTCCTTTCACGATAATTTCTAACGGGCGGAGCACCCTTATGCGAATTTCTTCCACATGTTCATGCCATGAAGGAGGCTGTTGCCGCAGTATGGCGGCAATGGTTTTCGGAAGTATATCCCATATCGCTTGCATTTCCTTCCCTCCTTGCTGGACTAGTTCATATGTATGGAACAAAACCCGGATTTATGACTTAAATGCTGCTGGGAATAAGAATGCATCGCTCGTCCGCAAGCCCGCCATTGCGGCCACCATCACCGCAAAAACCGCGGGGAGGCCACTGCTTTTGGACATCCAGTTCGTTGCCCGTAATAACCGCTTATTGCCATTGCCGAAACGATGGCGCGCGTCCAACCTGTTACAAAATAGGTGGTTAGTACAAACGTATGCCGGAATCGGGAATTTCAGAAGGATTTTTTATGTGCGCAACCTTTCAAGAAGTGATAATGGACATGAATGCAGAAATCGTTCCATAATGAAAATAAAAGCGGAGAAGAAATATTGGAGGAAGGAAATTTTCATACCATTTTCGCTCAGGGGGATATTGTAGCTCTTGAAATTTTTTCGCTGGCAAAAGAGGCTCCGGATCGATTAGTAATGCCCGGCACCATGCTTGTCAGCACATTACTTTGATATAAAAAATGGTGCAAACAGCAAAAAAGCCCCCGCGCCAAGCGCAAGGGGCAAACAACATTAGGCGCGGGAAACGTATGTCCCATCCGCTGTGTTGATAATGAGCGTATCGCCTTCGTTGACAAAGAACGGAACTTGAACGACAAGGCCGGTTTCCAGTTTTGCCGGCTTTGATCCGCCAGAAGCAGTATCGCCTTTAATGCCAGGCTCTGTTTCTACTACTTTTAATTCAACGGTGTTTGGAAGTTCAACACCAATGGTTTCTCCTTGATACATCATGATGTAAACTTCCATGTTTTCTTTTAAAAATTTCAATTCATATTCAATTTGTTGCGAAGAAAGTTCGATTTGTTCGTATGTTTCCATATCCATGAATACGTGCTGATCGCCGTTGGCATATAAATATTGCATTTTGCGCGTATCGATTTGCGCGCGGTTAACTTTTTCGCCGGCGCGGAACGTTTTTTCTTGAATCGCGCCTGTGCGCAGATTGCGAAGTTTTGAACGGACAAACGCCGCTCCTTTACCAGGTTTGACGTGCTGGAACTCGATGACACGCCAAATATCGCCATCTACTTCAATCGTTAATCCTGTACGAAAATCGTTTACTGAAATCATCCGTTAAAATCCTCCCACACATGAGTTTATAAAATGATAAGCTCTTTTGGCGAATGAGTCAGCGCTTCATTACCGTTTTCCGTGACAACCGTATCATCTTCAATGCGCACGCCGCCAAGCCCCGGTATGTAAATGCCTGGCTCTACAGTGACGACCATGCCCGGCGCCAGCACGACATCGGAACGGGCAGATAGCGTCGGTCCTTCGTGAATCTCCAATCCTATCCCGTGGCCAGTCGAATGGCCAAAATAATCTCCGTAGCCTTTTTCCGTAATGTAATCACGCGTAAGCGCATCTGCTTCCTTTCCGGTCATGCCCGGCTTTATCCCTTTCATGCCGCGCAATTGCGCCTCAAGCACAATGTTATAAATCGTTTTCAGCTCATCGCTAATTTCGCCCACTGCCACTGTTCTTGTTATGTCAGAGCAATATCCGTTGTAATATGCTCCAAAATCAAGGGTGACGAGCTCTCCTTTTTCGATGACTTTATCGGTTGCCACTCCGTGCGGTAATGCGGAGCGATAGCCAGATGCAACAATCGTATCAAACGAAGAAGAAGTCGCACCTTGTTTGCGCATAAAAAATTCTAACTCATTCGCGACTTCAATTTCTTTGACACCTGGTCGGATAAAAGAAAGAATATGTTCGAACGCCGCATCAGCAATTGCCGCCGCTTCCTTTAATATCTTAATCTCTGATTCCGACTTAATCAAGCGTAACTTTTCAACAACAAGCGACGTTGGAACGAGTTCAGCGTTCACTGCTTGCTCATATGCTTTGAACGTCGCGTAAGAAACGTCTTCTTGCTCAAAGCCGAGCTTTTGAATGTGGAGGCGGGCAACTTGCTTTGCGACTTCTTCAACGATCGGTCCGGTATGTTTCACAATTTCAAAACCTTGCACTTGTTTGGATGCCTGTTCGATGTAACGGAAATCCGTAATAAACACCGCTTTGTCCTGGCTGATGACAGCGACTCCCGCTGTTCCGGTAAAGCCAGTAATGTAACGGCGATTATACGGATTTGTTACAAGCATTCCATCAATGTCATATTCAGCAAACAACGCACGCAATTTCTCTAATTTTCCCATCATTTATCTCCTCTTCCCTTTATTTCTAATAATGCTAAAATAGCTAGCCGATATCCTGCCAGCCCGAACCCAACAATTTGCCCGGCGACAACCGGGGCGATGACAGACTGGTGGCGAAACGGCTCGCGCGCGTGAATATTGGAAATATGTACTTCCACCACCGGGATGCTAATGCTGGCGATGGCGTCGCGAATCGCATAGCTGTAATGAGTGAACGCGCCGGCATTTAAAATGATGCCGTCATATTTTCCTTCCGCCTCGTGAATGCGATCAATAATCGCTCCTTCATGATTGCTTTGAAAACATGTTAACGCTGCGCCATGCTCATTGGCAAACGAGATTAACTCCTGTTCCAAGCTGTCGAGCGTTGTGCTTCCATAAATATGCGGTTCCCGCTTGCCGAGGAGGTTCAAGTTCGGACCGTTAATGAGAAGAAGATGCGCCATGTTCATAACCCCTTCAATAAACCAAAAAATATTTAAACATTCATTATTTTACCACAAAAACGCACCGCCTCACACTACTTATTTGCCGACGACGATTGTGTCTGCCTGTCCATTTCTTGCGTCTCGAACGAAATCGAATATCCGACGAAAACCCCATATAAAATGTATAAGCAAAGCGTCGTAATAATCGTATTCCGCTCTAAACACGCGACGGATTCCAAATTCGGAAAAAGCGGATTTAACCCACAAAATACGATAAACCATAAAATAAAACCATACAAAACCCCTGCCCACATCCCTCTAATTCGCCTTAATGCAACATAATAAATAAGGGCAACTAATATAGATAATAATCCGATGAGAAAAATAGCGACGTAATTTCCTAGCTTTCCGTATTTCCAGTCACCCGCAACCCATGGAATCAGCAGCATATTTGGACTGATTTCTGTAAAATGAAAAAAGTAGGCTAAATATCCTAATAGACTCCAAAACACTCCGCCGACAAATCCGGTAATCACGGCTTTCATCAGAAGAGACATCGGGCGTTCCCGCTTATTTTGCTCAAATTGCGCCTGATTTTCCGCCATACTGCTTTTCACCTCCCTGTTAGGTAGTAGTATGGCCGATCACAAACTGAATATAACGTGAAAAAGCGTAATATCATATGTGTAAACGTTGAAATTTTTGGAAACAATAATTACTGCACCAATCTAGAGGTTTCGAGACGATTCTTGTAGAATAAAATTAGAAAAGAAAAAAACAGGTTGGTGTTGTCAACAATGCAAAACATAACAAAACCAATATACGGCGGCCAGGCAGTGGTTGAAGGGGTCATGTTTGCTGGAAAAGCGCACTCTGTCACAGCGATTCGCCGCAAAGACCGTTCTATTGAATACTTTCATGTGCCGCGCCACACGAATCCGACGCTGGCGTTTCTCAAAAAAATTCCGTTTATTCGCGGAATTGTCGCGATGATTGAAGCGAGCGCAAACGGCGCCAAACATTTGCAATTTGCCAGCGAGCGTTATGAACTGGACCAAAACGATGAAGCTCCGCGGGAAGAAAAAACGCATCCGTCAAAACTCTCCATCGTTCTTGGCGCCGCGGTTGTCGGCGTGCTGTCATTTTTGTTCGCCAAAACGATTTTTACGCTCGTTCCAGTATTTTTAGCAGCATTTTTAAAACCGTTGTTTCCCACCAAAATGGCGCAAATTTTCGTGGAAGGAATGTTTAAGCTCGCTTTGCTGCTGGCTTATATTTACTTCATTTCTTTGACTCCGCTCATCAAACGCGTCTTTCAATATCATGGCGCGGAACATAAAGTGATCAACGCATTTGAAGCGGGGCTGCCGCTCACGGTAGAGAACGTCCAGCGCTCATCCCGGCTTCACTACCGCTGTGGCAGCAGCTTTATCTTATTTACTGTCATCGTCGGCGTTTTCGTGTATATGTTTGTTCCAACAGACCCTCTCTGGTTAAGAGTGATGAACCGGCTCGCTCTCATCCCGGTCGTGCTCGGCATTTCGTTTGAAGTATTGCAGTTTACGAATAAATTGCGCGATGTCCCTGTTTTGCGCTGGCTTGGCTACCCTGGTTTATGGCTGCAGCTTCTCACCACCAAAGAACCGACGGATGACCAAGTCGAAGTGGCTATCGCTTCCTTTCAAGAATTGCTCCGTTTAGAAGAAAACATGGAAATCGAAAAAAAAGCTGTTCAGTAACAATATAAGGGGGTGGGTTTATTGCGGCGCGGTTCCATTCATCCGCTTGTTGGGATTGCCCTTTTTTTCGGCGTGTTCGGTTTAATATACACCATTTTTGAAGAGCCGACTGCTCTGTTTCAAAGCGCGATGTTCATCCTTCTTGTGATCACAGTAATATATATTTTCTACCATTTTGTTTACAAGCGGCGCATCAATAAAGATCATCTTGCTTATTTAAAAGCGGTTCGCCAATCGAAAAAACTCCATCCTCAAGCGGTTCGCAAACAAAAAACAAAAAGCATGGCCCCAAAAACGAAACGCCTGCCAAAAAAGCGGACGGCAACGACTCATTTAACCGTCATCGAAGGAAAAAAGGGCAAAAAAAAGAATCGAGCGTCTTTTTAGCTTGATTCTTTTTTATTTTTGCCCGCAATTTCCTCACATCCTAGCAGATGAAGGTCTAAGAAACTGCATAGATTTTCTGATGATTCAATAGAACAGAAAGGAATTTTCCGCACAATAATATGATTAAGTTTTCACGCTTCACTTGTTTTAATACGTCCATTTTTTTAAAAACCGCTCAGTTTTTTCTCTTCCATATTGAATCAAGCGGTCTCGAGTTTCTGGAGTAAGGGAAAATTCGGTGAAAAAAACATTTTCGACAGGAAGAAACACAATATCTTTTTCGTGGCGCCGGGAAATATAGCGAGTATCATGCGCCTCTTTCATGGCGCTAAAAAGCGCTTCAAACAATTGAACGGCATTGTTGATTTTCCGCTTAGGTCTTTCCGAGAGCTTCACGCTTAACTGTATGCCAAGCACTGGCCTTTTTTTCACCTGTTTTTCCTCATCAAATAAAAAAAGCGGAAAATTGCTGAGCACACCGCCATCTACGACGATGCATCCTCCTTCCTTCGTCTGCAATTTTACTGGTTCAAAAAAATAGGGGATGCTCGTGCTCATCCTTACTGCTTTTGCCACGGAAAATGCCGCCGGATTCACTCCATATTGCGGCAAATCATCCGGCAAAATAAGCATTCTTCCGTTCGTCACATCTGACGCAACAATCGATAAACTTTCCTTTGGCAAATCGCCAAACGTTTTGACACCGCGCGCTGCCAGCACCTCATTTACCCATTGTTCAAACACCTCTCCTTTATAAAGCCCCATCCGCCAATAAATGCGTAACCATTTCCACATTGGAAAAGGAAAAAGGCATTTTCGCTCATCAAGAAAATACCTGAGCTCCAACTCATCAAGCAAATCGATCATCTCTTTGCTTGTATACCCCGCAGCAATCAATGCGGCAACGAGCGAGCCTGCGCTCGTCCCGGCAAGCCGTCTCCAGCGAAGTCCTTTCGCTTCAATCGCTTCGTAAGCGCCAATGAGGGCAAACCCTCTAATCCCGCCGCCGGAAAATACGATGTCAATGTCCACGCCTTTCCCCCCTTACTTCCCGTTTGTATATATGTAAGAGGGAAAAACGCGATTTAGTACTCCACTAACAAAGCAAAAAACATCTACCTTGCCGATAAATTTTATCTCACTGGTTGAAAAGCGGATTTTAACTCCATTCTGCCACTTGGCCGATTATGTGCAGATGCCCCTTCCCCGTCTGATGCATCATCTCATTCCTTAAGCGGAAAGCTTAAGAACCGGGAGGCTTGCCATCGATAAATAAAAAAGAGTAAGACTCGCCTTACTCTTCTGCTTGTTCGTTTTGTTTTTGAATGTTGCGCAACATTTCAATGCGCTTTGGATCTTCTTGGAAATATTGCACTAGATCACCGATGCGGTCAATCGCGTTCCAACTTAAATGATGTTCAATGCCTTCGACGTCATGATAAATGTTTTCCTCATCGACACCGATAATGCGCAGAAACTGCTCAAGCAGCTCATGGCGGTACACAAGCCGCTTGCCGATTTTCCTTCCTTTCGCTGTCAACACTAAACCGCGATATTTCTCATAAACTAAATATTCATCCTTGTCCAATTTTTGCACCATTTTTGTCACAGAGGAGGGATGCACGGACAATGCCTCAGCAATATCTGATACGCGCGCATATCCTTTTTCTTCGATGAGATTATAAATTTGTTCGATATAATCTTCCATGCTTGGTGTCGGCAATTTTTGTCCCCTCCCGTAAAACCATTGTAAAAAAAAATAACAATCATCATTATTATATCATGAGGACTTGAAATGGCAAGAATTACGCAAAATATTGTACTTTTTCTGCCAGAAAAAATTTGGCGATATAGCGGCGCATTGTCATCTTGAACAGTTTGCACCGTCATTCCGGCTTCGTTGATCCTTGCGTTTACATTCATGTCCAAATCAAGTTTTATGTTCGGATAACGTTTTTGAATCGGAACTGAATCAATTCAAATAGTAAACCGACGGGCCGGTTTTTCCCGGCTTTTCGGACAACCGCTCTAACAATTAAAAATTCCTTTCTTTCCAGCCTTCGGGCATATCAATCGGCACGCCGGCAAACTAATGGCGTTTGCCACTTATCTTAATGAAAAAAGAGAAATAGAGGAAATCGGCACCCATGAAGAACGGTTCCCGGCACATGCATACCGTGCAGCAATTAAAGTTGTAAAAATACATAAGATGAAAAAAACGCCCAAACTGTACAGGGGCGTTTCCGGTGAGAGCATGGACATGCCGAAGAATGTTTTGTGCGATTCTATAAAACGAATCAGTTCAAAAATGGAGTCCATACAAACGGTGCAAGAATGAATCAATGATCATAGCTTGCGAATGCGAAAATTATCTTCTAATAACACCCAATTTTCCGGATAAGGATAACCGAGCACCCAATAGCTAATTCCTCTTAACCCATATTCTTTCACCAAGTCAAATTTTGCCTGCGCGCTGCGGGCATCCTCAAACCACACTTCATGTGTCCGCCCTTGGCTGTCGATATAGCGGAAAAACGGAGATTGGGCAGTTGGATCGTATTGAATCACTGCTCCATAGCGGATCGCACGTTCTACTGCTTCCTGCGGGCTGAATGTTTCCGCTTCTTGGCCTTGTACATGCGGAAGCACCCAGTCGCGCGCATAAATTTGAAACCCCATAAAAATTTTGTTTCTTGGAATAACACTGACCGCGTAATCAAGCACTCTTCTTATTTGATGAATAGGGGAAATCGCCTGCGGCGGCCCGAACCGGTATCCCCATTCATACGTCATCAGCACGACAAAATCGACAATTCTCCCATGGGCGGGATAGTCATGCGCCTCATATAACAGTCCTTTTTGCTCCCCGCTTGTTTTTGGGGCGAGAGAAGTCGAAACAAAGTATCCTTCACGATGAAGCCTCTCCACAGCACGCTGCAAAAATTGATTATACCGCTCGCGATCCGTCGGATAGACGTTTTCAAAATCAATATTCAACCCGCGGTACCCTTTTTCCCGCATCGTACGGACAATATTGTCAAGCAGCCGGTTTTGTAGTTGTACATTGGAAAGGATCGTCTGCGCCAATCTTGATCCCGGATCTTGATATGTAAAATTAGTGATCGCCATCACCGGCACAACCCTTTCTGCGGTTGCCGCTTGAATGATGGCTGCGTCATCAAACGGTTGGAGTCCGCCATCTTCTCTGATCGTATACGCAAACAAAGAGACATACGTTAAATGGCGTCCTACTTCCCGTACTTGCTGTGCTCCTTGTTCCCCTGAATCAATCGTAAATGCATTTACTTCAATGATCGGCTTAGAATGCGGAATCGTTAATACCATGCCGGGGAAAATTACATTCGGATCGGCAATCCGGTTGGCTCGCAGAATGTCTTGCACAGTCGTCCCATAACGTTCGGCGATTTGCGACAGCGTTTCTCCGCGCTGCACCGTGTGTGTTCTTGGCGGAATAAGAAGAACCGTTCCCGGATAAAGGACAGAAGGATTGCTGATTCGGTTGGCCTGAACAATCGCATCTTGCGAAATGCCGTAGCGCCTGGCGATCGTCCATAACGTTTCTCCTGAACGAACGGTATGATAGCGGTATGGAACGGGAATGACGAGCGCCTGCCCGGCCGTGAGGCGGTTGGCATCTCTCAACCCATTGGCCGTGACAATCTGCTCGAGCGGCACTCCGTAGCGCTGGGCAATCGCCCATAGGTTTTCTCCTCTCTGTACAATATGGATCAGCATGGTTATCCTCCCCCTAGTCAATATGACGCCTCATACTACTATATTTTTGTCACTCCGCTCTTATGAATGAAAAAAGCTGGCTCAGTCCAGCCGACTAAGCCAGCTTTCCGCTTTATCCCATTTTGTCCTGTTTACAATCCACATTTTAGCTGCGCGCCGCAGCTTGTGCATGTGTTGCAGCCGCCGATTTCTTCGACCGTGCCTTCGCGGCAAACCGGGCAAATGTTGCCAACTTCGGAGCCGATCGTTACATCCGTTGTCCGCAAGTCTTGAATCGTGTCGACGAGAACAACGGCGCGTTTCGTTTCTTTTTCCTCTTCCTCTTCTGGAAGCAGTTCAAGCTGCTCTTCAAGATTGTTTTCTTCCGCTTTCAGCGTCAATACTTGCGCGTCGCGGCTTCCGTCCACATACACAGTGCCGCCTTTTGCGCCGCCGCGCCATAAGCGTTCATATACTTTTTGCACTTGCTCAACAGTATATCCTTTCGGAGCGTTGACTGTTTTCGAAAGGCTAGAGTCCACCCAGCGCTGAATGATGCATTGCACATCGGCATGCGCTTCCGGCGATAAATCCATCGCGGTCACAAACCAGTGCGGCAAGTTGTTCGGGTCTGCTTCCGGGTGTTTGTCCAAATATTCCTGAACAATATCTGCCTTTACCTCAATAAATTTGCCGAGGCGGCCGCTCCGGTAATATGAGAATGAGAAATACGGCTCAAGGCCGGTCGACACACCGACCATCGTTCCCGTCGATCCCGTCGGAGCGACAGTCAGTAAGTGTGAATTGCGAATGCCATATTTCAAAATATCTTGGCGGATATCTTCCGGCATCCGTTTCATATAGCCTGTGTTAATAAACGCCTCCCGAAGTTTTTGCGTTTCTTCTTCGGTTTTCCCGACAAGGAACGGGAAGCTGCCTTTTTCTTTCGCCAATTCAATGGAAGCGCGGTACGCAGTCGTCGCAATCGTTTTGAACAATTCATCGACAAGTTTGTTTCCTTCCTCGGAACCGTACTCTTTTTCACAATAAATAAGCAAATCCGCCAATCCCATAACGCCAAGGCCGATGCGGCGCTCCCCGAGCGCTTGTTTTTTGTTTTCTTCCAAGAAATATGGCGTTGCATCAATGACGTTATCTTGCATTCTTACACCGATTTCGACGGTGCGTTTTAATTTTTCATAGTCAACGACTTTCTTTTCTTTATCGACCATATTCGCCAAGTTAATGGCTGCCAAGTTGCAGACGGAATATGGTGCGAGAGGTTGTTCCCCACAAGGGTTGGTCGCAACCACTTTTTGTCCGTACGCTCGGGCATTTGTCATTTCGTTGGCGTTATCGATGAAGAAAATGCCCGGTTCCGCGGAATACGTCGCGCAAATGTTAATCAGCTTCCAAAGTTCGCGGGCACGAATTTTGCGGTAAACGCGCACACGGTACCCCATTTTCTCCCATTCACGCACATCGCCGACTTCGTGCCATTTTTCATTGTAAATCCGCATTTCTTCTTCCGAATATGTTTCGACATCCGGAAAACGCAGTTCATACTCTTCATCTTTTTCGACGGCTTCCATAAATTCTTTCGTCAAGCAGACGGAAATATTCGCTCCTGTTAAAAAGTCCGGGTTATGTACCGTGTATGTGCCGCCTGTCCGCAATTTTTCTTCGGCTTCTTTAATAATTTCTTCAGTGAAGCCGCCGTGCCCCGGAACGTTTTTGAAGTTGACGATAGCTTGGTACATCGCGCGTTCCCGTTCAGTAAGCGGCGTGAATTTCAGCTTGTCTTGCGCCGCTTTTTTAATTCCCTCATCTTCCGTGTTTTCAATTAAGTAGCGCAAAATGCGCGGGTTTTGCATTTTTGAGACGATGAATTCGATAATGTCCGGATGCCAGTCTGCCAGCATGATCATTTGCGCGCCACGCTATTTGTTACTCACTCGTCGCCGAGTGGGCTAGGTCATTTCTGCCTAGCTCTCCGTCTTTCGAACGGAGGTCAGACTATATCATCAAAGAAGAGAATGTTTCATATTTGCGTTTCAATTTTATATCTCCATGTTGATAAGGTGATGGAACAATTTTTTAACATCTCTTCTTTGTCTCGCGCCTCGTAACCTCGTTGCCGAGTGTTACGATTTACTCCTTCCATGGCTCCCCCACTCCAAACTTTTTATAATTATATTCATTGTATGGGGAGCTGTAGGAAGTTTCAATAGTCGTTGAACCTTCATCTCCGTTTCCAGAGATGCTTGGCTGCTGGTTGCCCATTGTTGCATCCAACTTGTTTTTAAACCATCACGCCTGCCGTCACCGGCTACGTTGTGGTCAAGTTGGCTTTAGGGGGTTCCAGCAATTCGCGAGATTTTACTCCCGCCGTTTGGCGCGTGTTTAACGGGAGCCACCTTGTTCGACAAGGTGGGTTAATTTCGCAATGTCATCCAGCCAGGAAACCGATCCGGACGATTTTCCGTTCACCCCGCGCGCTAGCGTGTTGCGTGGACGCAATGTCGAACCGTTCGTACCGACACCGCCGCCGCGGCTCATAATTTCCATGACTTGTTTGCGATGCTCGGAAATGCCTTCGCGCGAATCTTTCACATATGGCATGACATAGCAGTTAAAATATGTCACATCTTTTCCGGATCCCGCTCCGTACAATACGCGTCCCGCTGGAACAAAGTTCAAACTAACAAGCTCTTGATAAAATTTTTCAAACCATTCTTTTCGCTTTTCCTCAGTTTTTTCAACAGCTGCCAAGCCTGTTGCATTCCGTTTGGCAATTTGCTCATAAAAAATTTCAAGCGGTTTGTCGATAACATCAAGGGAGCGGACGACGATTCCCGTCTCTGCTTCTTCGCCTTCGAGCACGTGCCGATATTCTTCCTCAACGAGCACTTTCGCTTTTTTCGCTTCCCAATCAATATCAACGATAAAGCCAAGTCCGCGCGCTGGAAACTTCGGATCTTCTTTAATCGTCAATACGACAAAGTCACCGACACCCAGCGTCAATTTTTCCGTATCTTTAAATGAATAGCGATCTAACATCACTAAACGAGAAACGCCTTTATGCGTTATTTTCATGTCCGCCGTAATGGGATGCACTTGCGGAAAAAGGCGGATAGCCTCGTTCAGCTTTTCGATATTGATTTTCATTTTTTCCGAAGACGCGACCGTCATTCTCTAATCTCTCCTCTTCTTTTTATTCATCATTTTTCTGTCTGCATGTCCTGTCTTTTTTACCTTACCATATCAGCCACAAAAAAACAATATATAGTATGTTTTTTATTGAAATCATACTATATATTGTGTTTAGACCAAAACATTTTCATTTTGTCAAATAAAAAACATCAAAAACGGCGAAAAAAAAAGAGAAAAGCGCGAAAATCCCATCTTTTTATCATGGCTCCAATCCCATCAACGCCGGAAATTCCACTCATCACTTTCATATTTCGTCCGCGCCAATTCGTTGACATACTCCAGTTCTTCTTGGGATAACGTATACGGTTCTAAGACAATGTCAAGTCCTTTTTCAAAGCCTTTATAAAACGCTTCTTTCGCTTCTTCGATCGTAATCTTGCGGTCGGTCAATTCGTTAATCGCAACCGCCTTATTTTTAAAATTGCGCTGCAGGCGCTCTTTTACCCGTTCATTTGGGTATTTAAACAGGCTGAAAAGCAACTCTTCATCTAAGTCCAGCAAAATCGAGCCATGCTGCAAAATAACTCCTTTTTGCCGCGTTTGCGCGCTTCCCGCGATTTTGCGGCCTTCGACGACGAGCTCATACCATGATGGCGCATCAAAACAGACGGCAGATCTTGGGCTTCTTAAATCCGCCTTTTCTTCTTCTGTTCTTGGCACGGCAAAATAAGCGTTTAATCCAAGAAAACGAAATCCTTCTAAAATTCCTTGCGAAATCACCCGGTACGCTTCCGTCACCGTTTTTGGCATGTTGGGATGCTCTTCGGAAACGATGACACTA
Source organism: Parageobacillus thermoglucosidasius (assembly GCF_001295365.1). Taxonomy (GTDB): domain Bacteria; phylum Bacillota; class Bacilli; order Bacillales; family Anoxybacillaceae; genus Parageobacillus; species Parageobacillus thermoglucosidasius. The sequence goes on from NZ_CP012712.1 coordinate 3,371,946, forward strand.
TATGTTAGCTCTTTATCATGAAGGACGCCGCGCCCTCCTGTTGGCCGTCTTACAAATCCAAGGCCGTGTCGTTTTACCGCTTCCAAATCAATTTCTTTTTCGACCTTTTGAAAATACCCGATCGATAGTGTCGGCGGATTCCAGCCGTAAAAGCGAATCGTCGGCGGGATTTTTCCTTCGCTATGCCAGTCTAAAAGCGCTTCGTCCATCGCCATATTAAACGAAGGAGAACCGTATCCAGAATCGATAAAACGCCAAACTTCTTTCGCCATCTTTCAACCCTTCTTTGTTTTAAGTTTGCGTCTACTAGTTTAACAAACAATCCGAATGATGGAAAGAAAAACGCTGTATCGTTAAAAGAAGCCCCTCTTTTCTTTCATGGCGCTGCTACGAAAATGCTTTGCTTCCACATAGCAACCTTTATATAATAGATGTTAGCGAACGTACAAAAAGGAGGACTGGCTTGTGAAAGCACTATTGATCATTCTCGGCGCGATTATCATCTATTCGGTTGTCACCTACTTGATGCAGCGGAAAATGGTGAAAGCGTTGACGGAAGAAGAATTTCGCGCCGGTTACCGCAAAGCGCAATTAATTGACGTCCGCGAACCGGAGGAGTTTGCGGCTGGACATATTTTAGGGGCGCGCAATATTCCTTTGACCCAACTGCGCATGCGCATGAAAGAGTTGCGAAAAGATCAGCCAATTTACTTATATTGCCAAAATGGGCTGCGCAGCGGCCGCGCCGCGCAAATGCTGTACCGCAAAGGCTATCGCGATTTGTACCATTTAAAAGGCGGTTTTAAAAAGTGGACGGGGAAAATTAAGAAAAAAGCTTAATGGCAAAAAGAAAGATGGAAGCCATCCACGGCTTCCATCTTTCTTTTTGCCATAGCCACCTTCCAAAACAAAGAAATAAGGTGCCTAAAAACATTAAGGACACCTGATTAGACTGCTATGAAATGACTTCTAACTCCGAAGGCATCACTACTTTTTCTAATACGGAAGCCACGGCGCCAATTGCACAGCTTTTTTCCGATAGCTGCGATGGAATAATGAACGGGCCGCCCCCATTTTTCACCAATATCCTTTTTGCGACTTCGTCCCGTGCCGGCTCCAGCACCCACTTGCCTGCCGTGCCAATCGTATTGCCGACAATGACGGCTTCCGGGTTATAGGCATAAATGATATGTAAAATGCCAATCCCCAAGTAGCGGCCGACCTCCGCCAATATTTGCGCCATTTGCTTGTCGCCGCGCTCAGCCAATGCACGCACTTTTTCTACGGAAAAGTCTTCTAGCATGGAATGATGATTTTCCTGCTCGAGCCGGCGTTGAATATATTTTTCTGACGCGTACATCTCCCAGCATCCGTTATTGCCGCAGCTGCAGCGAACGCCATGAATGTCAATGACATGATGGCCGATTTCGCCGGCAATGCCATCGGTACCGCGGTACAGCTGGTTGTGAATGATGATCCCGGCGCCAATCCCGGTTCCGGCGCTAACATATACAAAATTGGCAAACTCTTTGCCCGCGCCAAACCATTTCTCGCCAAGCGCCGCCAGTTTTGCTTCGTTTTCAATAATAATCGGATAATCCGGCCATTGTTTTTGCAGAATGGAAGCAAGGGCAACATGATCCCAATGAAGGTTTGGGGCAAATATGACAACTCCTTCCTCTGTGTTCACAATCCCCGGCACGCCAATACCGATGCCCATGATTCCATACGGAGTAGCTGGCGCATGGCGGATGGCTTCATGAATCATCGCGATCATTTTTTCCATGATTGTTTCCTGCGTTTCATTGGCGCGGAAGTGGACCATCTTTTGCCAAATGATCTCGGCGTTTAAGTCTGTTAATACGGCATAAATGTAGTTAACCCCCAACTCTATGCCGATTAATGAGCCTGCCGCTTCGTTAAAACGAAGCATAAGCGGCCGGCGTCCGCCGGTGGAAACGCCAATTCCGCTTTCACTGACAAAATGTTCGGAAATTAATTCATCGACTAACGCAGAGACCGTCGCCTTGTTTAATCCGGTGATTTTGGCGATCTCCGCCCGCGAAATGTTATTTTTTTCGCGAATCAGCTTTAATACGATCTGTTTATTGATTTTTTTGACGAGTCCTATATTTCCTGTTCGCACCATATTCACTCATTCCTTCTGCAACCTTTTTAGTATGCCGCCTAAACAGGCGGATCAACCTCTGAGCGGCTGTATAAAAAGTTTATCTCTGGGACATGACATATGCAAACACACGTTTACTTTTTCCTATGATCCGCCAAGCGCCCACAGCCAACGCGGATTCCGCACCCCATTCAATCGGTGTTGCCCCGTCTTTTCTGCCTCCGATGATGTGCAAACATAAAAATGAATCACTGTTTCTGTTTCATTACATTAGTTTATATACTAAACTAACATAGTTTTTCTGTCAATAAAAAACAGATGAATCCCTTTCTTTTACATTTTTGCGGCGAAAGGAACTTGCTTGTTTAAGATATTCCGAAACAAGTCCGTATCCTGCCGCCATTAACCTAAAAGATGCACTTCGTCACCGGCATGAATTTCTCCCGTCTTGATGACGGTGGCATAAACACCAAAACAATTGCGCCGGTGTTGCACGACTGTTTTTAATAGCGAAGGATCTTTTTCCCCTGTTTCCGGATCAACAGTAATAATCATGCACCGTTCGCAATGCCGTTTTATCTGGATTTCAACCTCTTTGCCAATTTTCAGGCGCCGGCCAAACCACGTTTCTTCGATAAAAGGAACTTTATGCACTAATGACAACAATAAATTCGGGCGAAACCGCCGATAGTCGACCTGTTTTCCCCATATTTCCGACAACTTTTGCACAGAAGCGTCCGTTACGATTTGAATATGTTCTTCTTCAATTGCCCCAAGAGGAACGCGATCAGGAGCATAGCGAATAAGGGAGACTTTCCGTTTGGATTTTGTTTCGATTTCTTTCGCCAGTTCTGCATCGCCCCATTGATAACAAATCCCGTCTGGGGCAATGATTTCCACGGCCGGATATTCCTCTAAACTTTCTTCACCGCTAAATTTCGCGCGGTACTGGGTCATTTCCGGAAATTGCGTAATCGTTAAAAACTTCCCCGGCCTCGTTTCATCCAAAAATGCGTGGCTTCGGTCGCCATACAGCCCGTAATCCATCACTCGCGTTTTTTGCACACTTTCCCCTTGAAACGATTTGACAGGATAGCGCATGATTTCTTGTATGTAGCCGATCAGCACCTTTTTCACTTCCTTATATTATTTTCTTATTTTTCTGTCTACCATTAATATACAAAAACAAACGATCCATTCCTAGCGGAATGAATCGTTTGCAACATTTCTTTTATTGCTTTTGGTAGCGCAAAATCGGTTTACGAGCCGCTTTTGTTTCATCGAGCCGTTTTACGACTGTTGTATGCGGCGCTTCTTGGACGATTTCCGGATTTTCTTCCGCTTCTTTGGCGATTTGAATCATCGCGTCAATAAACGCATCGAGCGTTTCTTTTGATTCCGTTTCCGTCGGCTCGATCATCATGCATTCCTCGACAATAAGCGGAAAATATACCGTCGGCGGATGGAAGCCGAAATCAAGCAAACGTTTGGCGATATCGAGCGTGCGGACACCAAGTTTCTTTTGCCGTTTGCCGGACAAGACAAATTCGTGCTTGCAATGGCGGTCATACGGCAAATCATAATATTCGGCGAGACGGCGCATCATGTAATTGGCATTAAGGACGGCATATTCCGCCACTGCTTTTAAACCTTCCGGCCCCATCGAACGAATATATGTGTAAGCGCGGACGTTGATGGCGAAATTGCCGTAAAACGGCTTCACACGGCCGATGGATTGCGGGCGGTCATCATCGAGATAATATCCGTTTTCCCCTTTTTCTACGACCGGTTTTGGCAAAAACGGGATCAAATCTGCTTTCACCCCAACCGGGCCGGATCCCGGGCCGCCTCCGCCGTGCGGGCCGGTAAACGTTTTATGCAAATTGAGGTGCACGACATCAAAGCCCATGTCTCCCGGTCTTGCTTTGCTTAACACCGCGTTTAAATTGGCTCCGTCATAGTACAGTTTGCCGCCAGCATCATGCACGATCTTTGCCATTTCTAAAATATTTTCCTCAAATAAGCCGAGCGTATTCGGGTTTGTCAGCATCAACGCCGCTGTATCCGGACCGACGACGCGTTTTAAATCTTCTAAGTCAACCAGCCCGTCTTCCGTCGACTTGACTGTGATGGTTTCAAAGCCGGCGACCGTTGCGGAAGCCGGATTGGTACCGTGGGCCGAGTCAGGAACAATCACTTTCGTCCGCTGGAAATCGCCGTTTGCCTCATGATAGGCGCGAATCATCATCAGCCCCGTCCATTCGCCGTGCGCTCCCGCCGCCGGCTGCAACGTCACCGCGTCCATCCCGGTGATTTCTTTTAAATGCTCTTGCAAATCGTACATTAATTCGAGCGCTCCTTGCACCGTTTCTTCCGGCTGAAGCGGATGGATATGGGCAAATCCCGCAAGGCGGGCGACATTTTCATTGATTTTCGGATTGTATTTCATCGTGCAAGAACCGAGCGGATAAAAGCCGGAATCAACGCCGTGATTCCGCTTGGACAGCGCGGTATAATGGCGCATAATATCGAGTTCGGACACTTCTGGAAGTTCCGGCTCCTCTGTGCGGATATAATCAGCCGGGACAACCTCTTCGACACGGACCGCTGGAACATCCAATTCCGGCAAACTGTAGCCAATGCGGCCTGGTTTGCTTAATTCAAAAATAAGTGGCTGATCTTTATGCATGGCAATCCCCCAATTCTTTAACAAACATGTCGATTTCTTCTTTTGTCCGCAATTCGGTCACCGCAATTAACATATGATTTTGCAATTCCGGATAATCGCGGCCGACATCATAGCCGCCGATGATTCCTTTTCGCAGCAGCTGCTTGTTTACTTCTGCCACCGGTTTTGCCAGACAGACGACAAATTCGTTAAAAAACGGGCCAGTAAACGGCACAGCAAATCCGTGTTTCACTAATTCATTTTTCGCATACTGCGCTTTTTGGATATTCATCGTCGCCATCTCTTTTATGCCTTTTTTGCCAAGCGCCGTCATTGCCACCGAGGCGGCGAGCGCGTTCAGCGCTTGGTTTGAACAAATATTGGACGTCGCTTTATCGCGGCGAATGTGTTGCTCGCGCGCCTGCAGTGTCAATACGAATCCTCTCCGCCCTTCTTCATCAGTCGTCTGCCCGACAAGGCGGCCTGGAATTTTCCGCATTAGTTCCGCTTTGACAGCAAAATAGCCGCAATGCGGTCCGCCAAATTGCATCGGAATGCCAAACGGCTGGACATCTCCGACGACGATATCCGCGCCAAATTTTCCAGGCGGGGCAAGGATGCCGAGTGCAAGCGGATTGCTCGCGACAACGAACATGCTTTTACAGCTATGGGCAACCGGTTCGATGTCTTTCAGCGGCTCGATCTGTCCGAAAAAGTTAGGATATTGAACGATGACGCAAGCAACCTCATCATCCATTTCCGCCTTTAGCGCTTCTAAATCGGTAACGCCATGTTGAAACGGAATTTCCACCACATGAAGCCGCTGCCCTTTTGCATATGTTTTCACGACACCGCGATATTCCGGATGCACCGTTTTTGCCAGCAGCACTTTTTTCTTTTTCGTATGCGCTGCGCTTAATAGCATCGCCTCCGCCAGCGCCGTGCCGCCATCATACATGGAAGAATTGGCCACATCCATCCCCGTCAGCTCGCAAATCATCGTTTGAAACTCGAAAATCGCTTGCAATTCACCTTGCGAGATTTCCGGCTGATACGGGGTATACGCCGTGTAAAATTCCGAACGCGAAATCACATGATCGACAATGGCCGGGATATAATGGTCGTACACTCCTGCTCCTAAAAAGGACGTATACTTTTTCACATCTGCGTTTTTCGCGGCAAGCGCGGACAGTTCTTTCCACAGTTCCACTTCCGATTTCGCTTTTTTTATATTTAACTCGCCGCGAAAACGCACGCTTTCCGGAATATCGGCAAATAAATCATCAATCGAATCAACGCCAATCACGTTCAGCATTTCCCGTTTATCTTCTTCTGTCATCGGCAAATAACGGTGAAGCATAGCTTTTCTCCCCTTTTTCTTGATTACTTCGCTCGCCTATAAAACGGCGTCGCAACTACTTTCGCTTTTAAATGTTTGCCGCGGATTTCGACTTCCACTTCCGCATTGATTTCAGTAAATTCCGATTTTATCAGCGCTAAACCAATATTTTTCTTTAATGTCGGCGATTGCGTTCCCGTCGTAATAAAGCCGATTTCTTCCCCATTGGCAAATACCTTATAGCCGTGGCGCGGAATGCCTTTGTCCATCATTTCGATGCCAACCAGTTTTCTTGCTGTTCCTTCTTCTTTTTGTTTTTTCAACACATCTTTTCCGATAAAATCAGCATCTTTGTTCGTTTTCACCGCAAATCCAAGCCCTGCCTCAATTGGCGTAATATCTTTAGCCAGCTCTTGGCCGTAAAGCGGCAATGCTGCTTCAAACCGGAGGGTGTCGCGCGCACCGAGTCCGCATGGAAGCACGCCTTCTTCTTTGCCTGCCGCTAAAATCGCTTCCCAAAGCGCGACGGCATCTTCTGCGCGGCAATAAATTTCAAAGCCGTCTTCACCGGTGTATCCGGTGCGGGAAATAAGCGCTTTCACTTCTTGAAGGTAGACATTGTCCTGAAACGCAAAAAACTTGAGCGCAGATAAATCAATATTGGTTAATTTTTGCAGCACTTGTTCCGCAAGCGGTCCTTGCAAAGCAAGCTGGGCGGTTTCCCGAGAAACATCGGCCAGCTCGACATCGCCAATCAAGTGTTCATTCAGCCAGGCAAAATCTTTCTCAATATTGGCAGCGTTGACAACAAGAAGATAATGGCCGTCCGCTTTTTTATAAACTAACAAGTCATCTACCGTTCCGCCGTCTTCATAACACATCAGCGTATATTGCGCACGGCCGTCTGTTAATTTCGCGACATCATTCGTCAGCATTTTTTGCAAAAACGCAAGGCTGTCGCTCCCTTTGACAACAAACTCACCCATATGGGATACATCGAATAAGCCGGCGCGCGTGCGCACTGCTTCATGTTCTTCTTTAATGCTGGAAAATTGGACAGGGAGCTCCCATCCGCCAAAATCGATGGTTTTCGCTCCATAACGCTCATAAACAGCGAAAAGCGGCGTGCGTTTTAGCATTGCGTTCCCTCCTGAATTTTTAATCCATGCAAAAAAGGACAGACTACCCCACTCTCACGATGAGTGAAGGCTCTGTCCTGGCACCTGAAAGTTTCCCTATTTGGCAATAGGTTTCCTCTTTGGTGGTTCACTGGCCGTGAACACTCTCCAGAGCTGCGTCAAACAAGAGTCTTTTTGCCTGAGAGATTCGCGTTTCCGCTTGCTCCTTCGGCGCTACATGACGTAGTCTCTCCCCTTGTTCTCATCCGCGACCATATATAATTTTCAAGAAAATGGGCACACTATTAGTAAAAAATCGCAAAATAAATTTTAACTTTCTAACTTTATTAATATACTACCATCAACAAATCGATCACGGCAATAAAAAAATAACCGAACTTTTTATTATTATGAAACGATAAATAACATTTTATATACGTATATTTTAAAAATATGTAAACATAATGTTCGTAAAATACCAAAGGGAGTGGATACAATGGTCGGCATCGAAATGGACGAAACATGGAAGAAGGAATTTATCGAACGGGTCGAAAAAGACGGGCCATGGGCAAGCTGGGAAATGTATGAGTTAGCGCTGGAAGCCGCTATGCATTTAAGCGTGCCCGAATTTGACGGCCTGCAGGCGCCAAAACATTTGCCGCATTTGACCCCGCTTCCGCATCAACTGGAAGTGGCAAGGCAAGTCGTTGAACATATGAACGGAAAAGCGATTCTCGCTGATGAAGTCGGGCTTGGCAAAACGATTGAAGCAGGGCTTATTTTAAAAGAATACATGATCCGCGGATTAGTTAAAAAAGTGCTGATTCTCGTTCCTGCCTCGCTTGTATCGCAATGGGTAATGGAACTGAATGAAAAGTTTTTCATTCCTGCGGTGCAACAGAAAAAAAGCTATGTTTGGGAACAATGCGACGTCGTCGTCTCCTCGATCGACACGGCCAAAAAAAGCCCGCACCGGGAAATCATTTACAAGCAGCAATACGACATGGTCATTATTGATGAAGCGCATAAGCTGAAAAACAATAAAACAAAAAATTATCAGTTCGTCCAACATTTAAAAAAGAAATTTTGCTTGCTTTTAACGGCGACGCCGATTCAAAACCGCATTGAAGAAATGTTTAACCTTGTCTCCTTACTGAAGCCCGGGCATTTAGGAAACGCAGAATATTTTGCAAAAACGTACGGAAAAACGCGCACTCTCCAAACAAATGAACATTTAAAAGCACTTGTGAATAAAGTGATGATTCGCAACCGCCGCGTAGATACCGGCATCGAATGGTCGAAGCGCCACGTAAAAACGGTGCTTATTGAATTTACGAAAGAGGAACGGGAGTTGTATGAAGCGGTTCAAGCGTTAAAATACGACGGAACGCTGTTATTGGGCCAGCCGTTTTCACTCATAACGATGCTGCGGGAAGCATGCAGCAGCCGCGAAGCATTATTTGTAACCGTTAAAAACATGCTGGACAAGCACGAAGGAAAGATTCCAGATCCTTTCCATAAAATAATGGAAAAAATCAACGCCGTTTCCACCAACTCAAAGGCAGAAAAAGCATTGCAACTCATTCAATCGATTCAAGAAAAAGTCATTATTTTTACTGAATACCGGGCGACCCAGCTGTATTTACAATGGTTTTTAAAACAGCACGGCATCTCTTCTGTCCCGTTCCGCGGCGGATTTAAACACGGGAAAAAAGACTGGATGAAAGAGTTGTTCAAAAATCATGCGCAAGTTTTTATCGCAACAGAAGCGGGCGGGGAAGGAATTAACTTGCAATTTTGCCGCCATGTCATCAACTATGACTTGCCTTGGAATCCGATGCGGCTCGAGCAGCGGATCGGCCGCGTCCACCGGCTCGGACAAACGAGCGATGTATACATTTACAATTTCGCTGTAAAAAATACCGTAGAAGAACATATTTTGACATTGTTATATGAAAAAATCCGCCTATTCGAACGGGTCGTCGGCCAGTTGGATGATATTTTGGCAAAAATGAATTTCGCCAATTTGGAACATTATTTGCAAGACGCGCTTTTGAACTCCCAAAGCGAAGGGGAAATGAAAATTAAAATGGAGAACATTACCGCAATGATTGAACTGGCAAACCAGTTTGCCAAAGGAGGGGAACAATATGCAGCAACATGAGATACAACAATTTGTAGAGCGGTATTTCCGCGCCAATGAATGCGACATTATCAAAGCGGATGACGGATATATCAAAGTGCAATTGTCAGTAGAAATGGATAAAGAATTAATGAACCGCCCGTTTTATTGGCATTATATCGAGCGGACCGGAGGCACGCCCGCGCCGATGCAGCTAACGCTTATTACAAAGCAAACGGAGAAAACAAACTCTCAAGAAGGGGAACGGCTGCATTTCGGGTCACCGAGATTGCACCAAATTTTCCGTTCCGCGCAAAAACGCGGCAGCTTCATCCGGTTATATGAGGAAGCAGCTTCTTCCGAACAGTCGCACATTCCGCTTCATCCTTGGCTCGGATTAAACGTGAAAATTGCCTACCAGTGTGACAGAAGAAAAGACAGCATATTATCGCTCGGCTTGCATTTAATTAGCGGAACGATTATCGAACAATTTCATGACCGGTTGCAAAAATTGAAGCTTATTCCGAAAATACCAGATTATTGTTTTACAATTTCCCCGCTCATTCAGCCAATGAGCGGTATCAGACGCTTAGAGCAATACATTCGCAGACGCATTTCCGAAGATGATCATACATGGGCGGAACAGGCAAAAGAAAGATGGGCAGAAGATTTAGCGCTTCTTGATCATTTTTACGAAGGTGTGGAAGAAAAACCGGAATGTTATTATATTGAAAAAGAAGCGCTTGAAGAGCAATATAAACCGAGAATTATCGTTTCCGTCATTAACGGCGGGATATTTTACTTACATTCCCGCACCTAATCATTCTATTTTGTATTTTCATATTAAAAAAGGAGCGTCCATGATAAAAACGCTCCTTTACGAATGACGCCGAAACAGGAGGCGGAGGGAGATAGGAATCAACCCAAACCATCGGTACGACAGCGGCGGCTTCTCGCGTTTGCGCTGCATCCGTTTTTTGATGCGCTCCTCTTTCGGCAAATCCATATAAGTGACAAGCTGTTGCGTGAAAAACTTAACGTAATCGTTTGTCGACATATATGCCGCCTCCTTTTCGCTTAGCTTTTCCATTCTTTTTCTGTTTTAAACATTGTCGCGGTTTCTTTAACTATTTTCTCCCCCGCTTGGTTTGCTAATCGTCTCCGCTTCCTGATCATAAGAAGGGAGCCGCTTTTCCGAACATCATTTCCATCGCTCCCCGTTCCCCCGTTGCAACCGCTTTGTTGACTGCCCGCCATCCAGTTTCACAAATGCGTGTCCTCTTTTTTTACGGCATACCATATGTTTCGCCATCGTTAACCGTTTACTGTGCATGATTTTCCGTCCACTCGATAATATCAAGTGATGGAAATGAAACGATAAACGTGGCGCTATAGCGAATCCCTTTATCGGAATAGACGGAAATTGCCGCTTTTATTTTTGTTTCGTCTATTTTTTCCCATGCATAATTTGCCTTTCCAAGCGGATAAACGAACACACCTTCATCCCTTTGCCAATCAGAAAACGCGGCAATCTGCTGTTTAACGTCAAAAACGGCCATTTGCATCATCTCATCCATTTCACGAGATTGCTGCTCGTACGCGATTGCCTCCATTTCCACCTGATACAATGCAAGCACATGAGACAGAGCCATCAGAATGAAAAAAGAAACCATGACTGTCACCGGAAAAATCATGCCGCTTTGATTCCGCATCACCATCGCCACCTTGCTAAAAAAGTCGGGAAATAAACGCTTCATATGTTTTTCCATCCGATGATGTTACACGAAGAAAAATTCCGCGATTTGCCAATATATATGTGACATTTTCGACAAATTGCAGCGCTGTTTCATTGCCTGTGCCATTCACTTGTCTGCGAATGGACGATTGATATAATGCAAAGCTGACTTGCTCCCCTGTAAATTTTTCTAAATATAACGTTGTTCCGCTTTTTTTCCACTGTTTCGACTCGTTCAGCTCTTTTTTCAGCTGTTGTACGAAAATTTCCCATTCGATGTGATGAAATCCATTCACATTTTCATATTTCAATAAACGGACATCTAAAAAAAGCGGCAACAATGACGTAATAAGCAAAACGATCGCCATAACAAGCAGCATTTCTAAAAAAGTAAACCCTTTTTCTTGTGAATCGCTCATCGTTTGACATATCCACACCTTTCTGCCCTACGGCCTGCATAGTCGTTCCAGCGCACACATACTTTCCATATATTGTTTTCTTCGTAACCGGAATGAATGACAAACGTTGTTCGCCCCTCCACTATCGTTGTTTCTTGCCATATATTTTCTTCATATAATGCCGCATCTAATATGCGCTGTGCCTTTGCCTTTAACGCGATGTTTTCGCGTTCCAACATCATTTGTGTCAATAAAGGCAACAGTGCTGCCGTAACAACAAGCAGCAGCGCCAAAGCAAAAACCGCCTCCACTAAGGTAAAGCCATTACATTTTTTGCACATAAAACCTCCCTTTTCCTAATAAAAATACGATTTTATATGTCGTGTTTTTCCCTTTCAATAATAGCGATCCCGCTTTATTGACATTGCCGTTTTCCAAAAAAATGAGCGGCATTGTCAATGTAGTAAGCTGGAATTTCCACGTTCCGGAGATCGAGCGCTTTAAAATCGTTTTCCCTCCTTGCATTTCGGCGATCCAATACTCCGGACGGTTTTCCGCAAACGTCACCGTTACCCGCGTTTGATGTGTCATCGCATATTGCTGGGCATACAACAAGTCATCACGAAGCTGCGTGAGGATATACCATTCTGTTTTTTGTTCCGCAGCGCGATCAAAAAAAGGGAGAGATACCGCCATCAATACGGTGATGGCGGCCAGAACAAGAAGCATTTCGATAAGGGTAAAGCCGTGATTACGCACCGCTTTCACTTACTTTCCCGTCGCTGCTGATTTGAATTTTACGTCCGTTTGGGCACTGATCGGACTTAATATACTTTTCGTTGATGAGCTCCTGTATCGTCGGAATTTTGTTATGTTCCATTTCATATGCCTTTACTTGAGCTTGCACGGTGTTTACGAACGCTTCGCAGCCTTTATTATTAATCATTCCATTATGTTTCGTGATATTCGGAATGACGATAAGCAATAAAACAGAAATAACCATTAGCACGATCAACATTTCAATCAATGTGAACGCTTTTTCATTCATGGAAATTCCCTCCTACAAATGGCTCATCATTGAAAACATTGGAAGCAAAATTGCCAAATACATGCAAATAACGAGAACACCCACGAAAGAAAGCAATATCGGTTGAATAAATTTCATCCACTTTTCTATCCGTTCTTCCATTGTTTGAAAAATAAACTCGCCATAATGGCTTAACTCTTTGGCCAATTCCCCGTTTGACTGGCCGTGGCGGACAACAAGCGCCAGTTCTTGTTCATAGTACATACGTGAAGAGAGAATCACATCTAGCGCGATGCCTTTTACAAGCTGTTCCTTCATCCTTTTTCCTTCCTCTTGCAAAAACGCCAGTTTTTCCTGCCGCGCAAATACTTGCAGCGATTCGTAAATCGATAAACCGCTTTGTAATAAATGGCCTAATTGCGTCGCGAACATATGCGTAAAGTACAGCCTCGCAAAAGAACGGATCAGCGGAATTTTCATTATGATGCGGATTTGCGCGGCCACCGTGAGTTTTTGAAACCAGCTAACATATAAACAAAAGCAGCCGATGCACAAAATGCAGAAAACGAGAAACATGTCGGGAATGAAAGAAATAATTTGAAGGAAAAAGACGGTAAAGGAAGGGGAAGAAGAAGCAAAAGATGCGGAAAACTTAAAAAATTGCGGAAGCAGCATATGTTGCACCATCGCCAGCATCATTACCATAAAAAGGAGCAAAAGGAGCGGATAACTGCTCGTTTTCCGAAGCCTTTGCAAATAATCGGCCTTGTGTAACAGCATTTTTCCGGCTTCCGCGATTCCGTGCGGCAAATCCCCGTGCTGTTCGGCAAAAAACAAGCAGCCGATTGCTTCCCGATGAAAATGAAGCGCATCAAGCGATTGGTAAAATGGCAGCCCAGAGCGAAGATGATCAAGACAACGCTGTAAATCCCGGCGGTGGGAAAGTGGTTGCTGCATTTCTAAAAATTCGATCGCCTGTGACAACGAATACCCTTTGTCAAGCATGTTCCCAAGCCGTACTAAAAACGTTCCTTGCTGGCGCAACGACCATTTTCGCTTATTCATTTTCTCCCTCCTTGGCGCAAAGAAGGCGCGGCGGCAAAAATCCGAGAGCAACCCCTTTTCGAATCACGTTTTGCAGCGTATAGTAACGATACGTTTTTCTTCCGTTTTGCACGGATTGAATTGCGTCAGACAGCGCATCTCCATACAACAGCTCATGAACGGCGGCGCGGCGAATGTGGCGATGTTTGCGGCAAAATGGCGAGCAATGTTCGCCGCAAAACGGGCATACTAAGTCGACAAGCCGCTGCGCTGTCACGGCAAGCAGCGTTTGCTCAATATCATGAAGCGGAATCCCAAATTCACGCAAACGGTAAATCGCTCCCACCGCGTTTTTCGTATGCATTGTCGACGCAATCAAATGTCCTGTCATCGACGAACGTACCGCAATTTTTGCCGTTTCGGCATCCCGGATTTCGCCGATCATAATAATGTTTGGATCGTGCCGCAAAGCTGCTTTTAAGCCGTTTGCATATGTGATGCCTGCTTTCTCATTGATTTGCACTTGCAATATATTGTCGATTCGCTTTTCAACAGGATCCTCCAATGTGATGACATTGCGGTTCCATTTGGACTGGCAGACGCGCAGCAACGTGTACAATGTCGTCGTCTTTCCTGACCCGGTTGGTCCTGTGAAAATAATTAACCCTTGAGGCTGCTGAAAAAGGGAAAGCAATGTTTTTGCGGCATTGGCAAATAAAGAAAGCTGTGAAAGAGGAAGAAACAAATTTTGGGGAAGAAGCCGAATGACGAGGCTTTCATCGTAAGATGTCGGCAGTGTGGAAAGGCGCAAGTGAATAATTTCCCCTTGCTGCTTTGTTTCCATCGCCCCGCTTTGCGGCCGGCGGCGTTCGCCAATGTCCATTCCGGCTAAAAACTTAAAATGGGTTATCAGGCGATCGCATATTTCTTTTGTGAGCACTTCTTTTTCCATAAGCAATCCATCAAGCCGGAAACGCACTGCTGCATCATCTTTGCGCGGAACGATGTGAATGTCAGACACACGAAGCACACTTGCTTCTTTGATGAGACGGTCGGCAAGATATTCGATTTCATTCATTTGTTCATGCCATTCCCCCTTTCTTTTTTATGTATTTCGACTTGTTTTTTTCTTTTCCTGCTTCAAGCATAAAAAATTTTCACGAATATTTCATGAAATTTTCACGATATTGACGATAACAGCGATAAATACCATTCCCTTCAAAAAAACCGTTGTATTATAATAAAAGTACAATGATTGATTTTAGGAGTGAAAAAAGAATGAACCAAACATTAAAAATTACGAACGTATTATCGGATCCAACGCGTTACCATATTTATGAGTACATTATCAAAAATCATAAAAAAGTGTCGGTTCAAGAAATTGCAGAAGCGTTTAACATTCATCCAAATGTCGCGCGCCTTCATTTAACTAAACTGGAAGATGTGCATATGATTGTGTCGGAAACGCAAAAAACAGGAAAAGGAGGACGCCCAAGCCGCCTTTACCGCCTATCGGATGACGTGATCCAACTTTATTTTCCGTTTCGCGACTATCAGCTTCTTTCGAAAATTGCGATACAAACAATGATGAAGCTTGGAAACGCCGGAAAACAAGCGCTTTATGAAACAGGAAAAGCGTTTGGAAAAGAACTCGTGGCCCAACGCATTCCGCATGACAAATCTCCACAGCAGCTAACGTTCGCCGAAAAAATGGAAATCATAAAAGATGCGGCAGAAACAGCAGGATTTTATCCGACATTGGAATATAATGAAAAAGAAAAGAAAATGTATTTGCAAATTTTCAACTGTCCATTTAAAGAAATCGCGATGCAAGAATCCGAAGTCACTTGCCAAATGCATCACGCCTTTTTGCAAGGAATGTTTGAAATTCTTTTCCCGGATATCGAACTAGCGGAAATAGAAAATATAACGAACGGCTGCGACCGTTGTTCCTATCGTGTGAACATGGCAGAGTAAACATGTTGCGCGCCGCTTCACGATGCGCAAATCCACCGCTTTTCTCGCACCGGCAGGAAAGCGGCCTATATTTCCCGCCAGCGCCGATTTCCAACATCATCAACACCACTTCTTACTGAAAGCGTTATTTACATTCGCATAAATTGTACACTATAATAGTTAAAGATATGGATTTGTTTATAAAAAGGAGGGATACATAATGGATCGCATGTTCCGTGTCCTTGCATTTTGGACTGGAATTTTTGCAGTGATGTTTTATCTCGGACATATGCATACGACTTCATTAATTTTCTTTGGCCAAACAGTGTTTTTCTTACTTCTCGGCTTTTTGAAATTGACGGAAAGAATGTACATTTATATTTTCGGGGCATACTTAACGATTTTCTTCGCTGCGTTTACGTATTGGACAACATTTATGATGGTTCCGGGAATGGGCGAATAATAAGAAAAGGAGCGGGAAGACGATTTCTCCCGCTCTTTTTTATGCGATGCTTATGAAAATGGTAAAAACTCCCGTTGCGCCCATATATGTTCCCAATCAACGTCCACTCCTTTTTGCTGGATCATGAC
This sequence comes from Parageobacillus thermoglucosidasius, assembly GCF_001295365.1. GTDB lineage: Bacteria > Bacillota > Bacilli > Bacillales > Anoxybacillaceae > Parageobacillus > Parageobacillus thermoglucosidasius. The sequence continues at coordinate 3,388,072 of NZ_CP012712.1, forward strand.
ATGGAAAGCGGCACTCATCCCTTCATCGATAATTAACGAACGAACCGCACGATTTTGCTGGGCCTTTTCAGAAAACGGATTTGCGCCATCATGTTCTTCTAAATATTGCAATATCCCCGCTGCAAGCAAAAAGCGGTCTTGCCTTAACAGTGAAACGCATTGCCATCCTGCTTGTTCGCCGAACATCCGCAACGCATCCCATTGAATATGGGCGGTGATATCCATTTCCCCGGGATAGCTAAGCGGGTTTGCTATCAACCGATGCCGATAATACCCCCGCAAACTCCCTTGCCTCCTTGCCGGCAATTGTAATTCTTCATCCGTGTAGCCATAATCAATCGTTAACATGACGCAATGGCGAAAGAACCGGGCTGTCTCCAAAAGAAACGTTTTCAGCGCGAGCGGCACTTCTAAACGCTGCCCGTCGGTTAAAGAAAGTTGCCTTTCGCGCAAATATTCAACAATCCGTTCATTTTCTAACGGATGTTTTTCCTCAACTAATTTGTTGCCGTCCACCGCAACAAACAGCTCATATAACGTTCCGTTTTCCTTTGTGATGACATGAACAGGAAAAGCATCAAAAAACTCATTGCTAAACACAATTCCTGAAAATGAAGCAGCGTGCTGCCGGAATTCCTGTATATCTTTATATTGCTTCACTTTTTCGGAGGCATCGCCAAGCGTTTGCAGCTGTCTTTCCCGTTGTTTAGGGCTTGTTTCAATCACTGTGTACGTTAGCTGCTTGTATGTTGCGGGGCTTTTTTTCTTCCATTCGTTCAACACGGCGCGAGCAAATTTGCCGTCTCCTCCTCCCAATTCGCAAATATGCGGGGGGACATGGTTTCTCTCAACAAGGCGAAGAAATAAAGAAGCGAACAGCTTGCCAAAAACATGGGAAACATGGCTGCTCGTAAAAAAGTCCCCTCCTTTTCCTATCTTCGCTTTTTCCCCCATATAATAACCATACCGCTCATCATATAAAGCAAGCTCCATGTAATCGGCATACGATAAGCGCCGCTGTGCCGAAGCTTGGATTGCTTGATAAATCGGATTCATCGCTCGCTTTTTTTCTCCTTCTATTTTTTACTATTGACATAATGGAAATGTTGTTATATTGTTTATAGTAGTTTAACTATATCCCCTCCCATAGATGGATAGAACATCCCCCAAAAACCCTTCTTAACTAAAAGAAGGGTTTTTTTGTTTTTAAACAGATAAGCGCAAAAATGGCATAAAATGAGAACAGCAAAAGCGATTTTCTCATCGCGGCCTTACACAATCATCGGGACTTGGCTTCTAGAAAACCGCATCGCTTTTGCGGCAAGCGATTAAATTCGGCATATTTGCTCTTTTTTAAAAAGAAGGAAGGATATATCCTTCCCTCCATTAAAATCCATGGAGAAACGGATTCGTATCCATCTCCGCCCCAATGGTTGTTTCACTTCCGTGTCCAGATAACACGAGCGTTTCTTCCGGCAGCGTTAGCAGCTTATCATGAATGCTGCGCAACAGCTGTTCATGATTTCCGCCAGGCAAATCGGTGCGTCCAATACTTCCTAAAAAAAGCACATCGCCAGAGAATACCGCTTCTATCTCTTTGCAATAATAAGAAATGCTTCCCGGCGAATGGCCTGGTGTTTCCAACAATTCAAAAGCAAATGCTCCGATTTGTAACGTTTGCTCCCCGCGCAAGCACGTCGGTTCATGGTGAATGGCAACTTGCCCGATGCCGAAATAAGCAGATCCGTTTAAAGCGGGATCAGTGAGCCACTCTTTTTCTTTTTCATGAATATAAATTGGCAGCTCCCATTTTTGCTTTAATTCATTAATGCCGCCGATATGGTCAAAATGAGCGTGCGTCAATAAAATCGCAAGCGGCGTTAATTGCTGTTCTTCGATGCGCCGCACAATTTTGTCCCCCTCGCCGCCCGGATCAAAAACAACGCAAGTCCCATCCTCGCGGGATAAAATGTAGGCATTTGCCTGAATCGGCCCAACCGGAATGCGCTCCCATTTCATGACGATTCCTCCTTATCTTAAATAAAATTGCTTTCAGCCAATACAGCAGCAACTATTCAAACCGGGCATATGCTTGTATCCACTTTCTCCGCCCCAGACAAAAGCGATTGGCATATCATTATTTTACCGCAACCTTGATTTATTGTCATTTGCGTGCGAATCCGCTTACATGTTTTCCAAAAACGTGTTACAATAAAAAAGGGCATTGACATATATTGCGATGATTCGTATTTTCGCCCTCGACAAATAATAAAAAAATGATTACAATGAAAAGGAATTAGTCGGTTTTCTACATAATCTTGTATACGGACGATTTCGAAAAGGAGGGGAATCATAATGGGCACGGTTATTATCTTTGGATTAATCGCACTGTTAGCGCTTTACGGAATGGTGCGCTCATTCCGTGAAAAAAATATACTTGGAATTCTTTTTGCTATAGGAACTTTCGCCGTATTTGGCTGGTTCACCTTCATGACCGTATATAAAGACGGTTTCCCGACAGGTACGCATTAAACCACAAGAGGCGTGCACGCCTCTTGTGGTTTTTATTTCATTTTTTCCTGTACGCTTGCGATTTTGTCCGCCATCCGCCGTTTCTTATCGCGACGGTCGTCGATGCGAATATTTGTCGCCACCCGTTGAATTCCTTTCGAAAACGGCACTTCATGAATGGCTTGAATCACTTCAAACAAAACAGGCAACTCGCCTTCAATAATCGTATTCATCGGGGTTAACATAAAATCGATTTTCCCGTCACGTTTATACGTTTCCAGCACTTTTTGCATTTCGGCGACATATTCGCTGACACTTGGCGTCGGTGTGCCAATCGGAATGACCGTTACGTCGACAATTGCCATCTTTTTTTCTCCTTCCCTGCTTTTTATTTGCTATTATAATGCGATATTTCTTTTTTCCTCAAGCCATATACAGCGCCGCAAGAAAAATGCCAAGGCTATCTTCATAAATCTCCGCAAACTGTTCAATAGGCAGCGGATTGACGCCTTCCCCCAATTCCACCGTATACCCTCTTCGCTTCCATGTTTGAATAAACCAGTCGCGATATCCCGCGTGGCTGTCGATATACTTTACCGCTTGATAACCGCTCGTTTTCGCAAATTCCAGCGCCGTTTCTTCCGCACAAGGCGGCTCTAATCCTTCATATCCCCAATATATTTCTTTTCCTTGCGTATGAAACGCTACAATCATGTCAAAATCGCTTTCTTCTGTCAATGCGGCCATCGCTTTTGCTTCCGGTTCCGTAAGCGGCGCAAATCCCGGAAAATCGCGCGGCGCCGGCGCTTTCGGAATTTTCCGGGCGCGCTCCACTTCCCATTTTGCCGGAAATTGATTATTTAAATCAATGCCGCGAATATTTGCCTTCCATTGCGAAAAATCAACAGATCCTCCGTTCATCCACACCACTTCACTGCGATGCGGTTCTTGCTCTGGCGGGCCGTGCAACACAAGGTTGACGCCATCCGGGTTCACCATTGGCACAACCGATAATGTCACCTTTTTATAATAATCAAGCATATGATGCCCGCGAAGCGTCTCGCCGTTTGTCACCGCCAACAAATAATCATTGAGGAATGTCATAATAATCGCTGACGTAATCCATTCATTCGCATGGAATGAACCGTTCAGATGAACGCGAATCGGCCCTTGCCCTATTTTTATTTCGATTAACGGCAAGCCGAGCACACTATATCCGATCACCCTTGTGCACACAAACGGATAGCAGCGGCAAAGCGCTTCAACATCTTGCTTAAGCGCGAAAAAATCGTACGCCTTTTGCCCTTGAACGATGCGGGAAATCACGCGTTTTGGCAGCTGTACCGACCCGCTGATGATTTGCGCCGTTCCTTTCATCCGCCGCAACGCTTCTTGGCGCACAGAAAAAAAATGCGCCAGCGCTTCCCATGTACAAATGGTTTCATACCCTGGAATGCACACAACTTCTCCTTGCTCTAGCCGGTCTTTTCGGATATGCGGATTAGCGTCCAGCAACAATTCGTAAGGAACGGCAAACCATTCGCCATATGCCGCCAGCGTGTCGCCGCGAGAAGCATATATGTTCAAACCATCCTCCCCTTCCCCTGCCTGATGTTCTACTTCAACATATGAGCGAGGGATGTGGAAAATGAAACAAAAAACGATTCACCGAAGGCCATCCCACGGTGAATCGCTTTCTTTTTCGCCGCATTCACTATCAAATGTGGAGCGATGTTTTCGCCAGCCATGCGCCGCCGATTACTCCCGCGTCGTTTCCAAGTGTTGCCAGAGCGATCGTCGCCCCTTCCGCAACACGCGGAAACGCAAAGCGGCGGAAATAAGCACCGACACGTTCCACCAATATATTTCCTGCTTTTGACACGCCGCCGCCAATTACGATTTTTTCCGGATTGGACACGTTCGCCGCATTCGCCAACGCTAATCCTAGGTAAAACATCACTTCATCCACAATTGCGAGCGCCAGTTCGTCATTCGCTTTCGCCGCATCGAACACCGCTTTCGCGGTGATAGTTTCACCGCGAAGCAAAGTCGGCTTGTCCCACTGTGACAATTTTTCTTTCGCAATTCGCACAATTCCCGTCGCAGAAGCAATCGTTTCTAAACATCCGGTTTTGCCGCAATTACACGGCGCGCCGCCTTTGGCAACCAATGTCATGTGGCCGATTTCTCCGCCAGCGCCGTTGACGCCATGCACAATTTGACCATTGGCGATCACTCCGCCGCCGACGCCGGTGCCAAGTGTCACGCAAATAAGATCGCGCGCGCCGTTGCCGGCTCCTTTCCACATTTCTCCAAGCGCAGCAATATTCGCGTCATTATCTACCGCTACAGGAAGAGAGGTTTCCCGCTCTAACCGTTCTTTGAGAGGATAATTTTTCCATCCTAAGTTCACTGCTTCATAAAGCATCCCTGTTTCCCTTTGCACCGGGCCTGGCGCGCCAATCCCGATCGCTAAAAGCCGTTCCTTGCTTTCTCCTAAGCGATGCAACGTGTCTTCTAGCGATTGCGCAATATGTCTGACGATGTTTTCCCCCTTGTTGGAAATATCTGTACCAATCTCCCATTTATGTACAATATCGCCATCTTCTGTTAAAAACGCCATTTTTGTCGTTGTTCCGCCTAAATCAACGCCAACAAGCCATTTTTCCGTCATGTCCGTCATTCCCTTTTCATTCGTTTTTCTCGTTCTAGTTGTGCTTCATGTCTTAATATCAAAAGCGCCATTTGGTAATCTTTCACATCAATCAACTGCGACTGGTATAGCTCTTTTAATTCCTCCTCCATCAACTCTAAATCTGCCAAACGATCCCCTATGTAAATAATCGTTCCAAACCGCTTTAAAAGCTGCTGTACATCGTATACCGTTTTCATTGTTTCACCTGCACATTTTTTTACCCAATATAAATGTATAAAGAAACACATGATCCGTCAAGAAAAGAACAAAAAGAAAAAACAGGCTGCTTGCAACAAAATTGCTGATAGAGCCTGTTTCACCGATCAGGATCGCGTGGATGCAACACCGTCGGGCGCCGGTTTTTTAAAGGCATTGGGGAACGAATAAGCACATCGCGCATCGCCCGATATGAAAATGGAATAAACGGCCACAAATACGGGATGCCAAATGAATTCATCCGCATGAGGGCAATGATCCACGCGGTAATCCCAATAATGTAACCGTATATGCTAAATAATCCCGCCAGCACTAACAATCCGATCCGCACAAGGCGATTCGCGAGCCCCATTTCATAGCTTGGCGTCGCAAACGTTCCGATTGCCGCAACCGAAAAATATAAAATGACTTCGTTTGAAAACAATCCGACTTCCACTGCTATCCCGCCGATCATCAGCGCCGCAACAAGCCCCAGTGCCGTAGCCAATGAAGAAGGAGTATGAATAGCCGCCATCCGCAACATATCAATGCCAATTTCAATCATGACAATTTGCGCAAACAGCGGGATATCGCCAAGTTTTGCTTTTGCTAAAAAGGATAAAGAAGACGGCAGCCATTGCGGCTCTGTCATCACTAAATACCAAAGCGGCAAGAGAAAAATGGAAGCCCAGACCGCCAAAAAACGAACTAGGCGCAAATATGCGCCAACGATCGGTTTATTGCGGTATTCTTCCGCATGTTGAAGATGGTGCCAAAACGTTGCCGGCGTAATTAATACACTCGGGGAACCATCGGCAATGACTAACACATGGCCTTCATATAAATGGGTAGCGGCTGTATCTGGCCGTTCCGTATAACGGACTACCGGATACGGATTCCAATGCCGCCCCGAAATAAACTCTTCTACTGTTTTCTCTCCCATCGCCAGCCCATCCGTATCAATATTGGCAATCGCACTTTTAACATGCTGGATAATTTCAGGGGCGGCAATATCTTCAATATAACAAACGCAAATATCTGTTTTGGAACGACGGCCAACTTGCAAATATTCCATACGCAATGACGGGTCGCGGACGCGCCGCCGAATTAACGCTGTATTGAATACAATCGTTTCTACAAAACCGTCCCGTGCCCCGCGGACCACTCTCTCAATGTCGGGTTCTTGCGGCCCGCGAACGGGATATGTGCGCGCATCAATGAGAATAATATAATCAACGCCATCTACGACCAATGCCGTCGGTCCGGCGAGCACCGCATCGACAGCTTCATCTAAATCGTTTGTTTTACTTAATTCCACGTAAGGGAGATACGTTTTCAGCAGTTTTTCAAGCGGATGTACTTGCAGCTGTCTTTCCTCAAGGAAAGACAATCTCCTCATTAAGTAGTGCAAAATATCATCTTTGACAAATCCGTCAATCATAAATAATGACATGGCTCTCCCGGCATACTCCACATCAAGCTGAATCACATCAAAACTTTTTCCAACGCCAAGCTTTTTGCGCAAATACATTATGTTTTCTTGGAGATGCGGAGAAACGACTCGCTTTTTTGTGCCCTTTTCCATGATCTCACCTGCATTTTGTTCCAACCGTGATATCATCCATGATTGACAATGAAAAACAAATTCATACATACTTTTCCCTTTGCATTCATATATTGGTAACAAACTTGTCCACGTAGGGGGCTATGATGAAAAAATTAGTTTCGATAGCGGCGCTCTTATTGATCATCGCATCATTTTCTCTTTTCATTTACCGTCCGGCAAAAGAAACGATCATCTTTTTCCCGATTCATCCGCATGTAACGTTCAGCGAGGCAAAAACAACGCTCCAATTGCAACCGCAAAAGCGGGATGGAAAATATTCTTTGCTTTGGTCGGCGTCATCTTCATTAGACCGGGACGCCTACCTGCGCCAAGATATTTCCTTGCTTTTTGCAGACGGGCGGCTCGTTGACCGTCTCGCCAAATGGAAGACGAACAGCCAAACGTTAACGCAAGAAAAAATAGTGGCAGCGAGAGACAGCCGCTTTTTTCAAGCAATTTCATTTCACCATGGGGAACTTCATGAAGGGGAGATGATTACAAGCAGCCAAACTATGACAAGCGATTACTTGTATGTAATCGATTCTCCGTACAGTCCGCTTGTCTCCTTTCACCGCGCGGCGACACAGGATGAAAAAGAATGGCAGAACGTATTAAACAAAACAACAGCCGAATTTCTCCGGCACACATCAGAGTCGCTTTTATCGCATTTTTCCATTCAAAAGCAACAATACTATTCTTTATATTTGCCTGATTTAATCGTTTACAACGAACAACCGTTGCCCGATCTTTCCATGGAAAAAACGCAAGAAATCATCGGAAAGCTGTGGGAAGGGCTATATAAATCTTATTTTCTCGGCATAAAAAAAGAGGATGGATCCATCCTCTCGCCAATCGGCAGCACAACACCGCTTATTTTAATAAGCAAAGATTATTCCCATTTACTCGTGCTCACCGAGACAAAAGACGGAGAAAAAATTCGCCTCACCCAGCAAATTTCTCGTTAAAGCCCGATATATAAGGCGAAAGCGGCGATACCCACCGAGATGAGCAATGATCGCATTTGTTTTTTCCAATCAAAATGGTTTGGCAAATGAACGATGCCAGCAGCAAGATATCCGCCAATCAACCCGCCAATATGCCCAGCGTTATCAATTCCGGGCACTATCATGCCAAAGACGAGATTGATAACAATCAAACCGATAATATTCGTTCCGATCGTTTGCCAAAACAGATGGCGATACACGGTTCCAAAATAAAGGAGCGCTCCGAACAAACCAAAAATGGCGCCTGATGCTCCTGCGGAAAGAGAAGCAGTGAATAAAAAGCTGCCAAGCGTCCCAAAAAACCCGGCGGTAAAATAGATAAAGAAAAACCGCCACGAGCCGTAAAGCCGTTCGACCGTCATGCCCAAATAATAAAGGGCGAACGTGTTCATTAATAAATGCAAGAAACCGATATGTAAAAAAATCGGTGTAAAAAAGCGCCACCACTCCCCCGCTTGAATAAGGGGGTTAAATTTTGCGCCATATTTGATCAAAACGTCCGGATTGGTGCTGCCTCCGTTCCACTCCATAAGCAGAAAAACAATCACTTGCAGCGCGATAAAAATATACGTAAAAACAGGCTTGCCGTATTTAAACAATTTCCTTTCTCTTTCCTGCTGTTCTCTCTCTTCCCGGAAAACAGCCCGCTTGAGCCGCTCTGCTTCAAAAAACGGGTCACGCACATCCGCTATCGCCGGAAAAGTGACCGGCGCCTGGAACATATCCGCTAACTGCTGCAAGGAAAGATGGATATTGCCAGAATGAATAAGAAGTGTTTGCAAAGCGGCATTGCGCTGTTGCAAAAGCGGCAGCGGTTTTTCGATTAAAAACTCCCAATCGTCAACTGGGGGATATGTTGAAATATAAATATTCACCATTTTATTGAATTTTCTTATCCGCCGTTTCTGAATTTGTTCGGCAATGCGCCAAGCATATTCCATGTCCCGTTTCAACCATTGGCTCCAATCGATGTCATAACGCACGAGCCGGACAATGGGAACATGCTTGTTTTCCAACGACTCGAGCCAAATTTCGCGCGCATCATCGGCGAGCTGAACGATGCGATAACGCTGTTGGATAAAAAAATAGACAAGCTGCCAGAACAGCAATTCCATTTTCCCATTCAAAGTTCCCTCTCCCTTCTTTCCGCAAAGTAAAACTCCCAGCAATGTTGCATCAAGTGCCCCCTGAAAAAACATCGGAGACGGCGCAAAATGCATCCCCCGGTAAGCACGGCAAATAGCATCCCGCTGTTTCATTGTACCATACTTATCGAAATACTTGAGAAATGATTGTATTGCGGACAAATGGAACGTTCATCACTGAGCGGACGAGCCATTTTTGCAAAGGCCGGATATGCAATACCGCGTTCACAATCGGGTAACGGTAACGATACACGATGCCCCCGACGATCAGTACCAATATTGAATAGGCAAGTTTGTTCATCCTTTTCCCTCCTCATGATGCAAATCCCTTTTTATTCTTTTACCCATCCGCCCGCAAATTATGAAAGCGGAGTGTGATAGAAAAACGGCCAAAAAAAAATGGGCCTGCATGGACCGCTTTGATGAAAAATTCCAGACATACGTTTACTGTTTTTTCTTCTTCATCAGCGATTCACCTAAACATGGTGAAGAAAATATAAATTGTGGTGCAGCAAACAATCGATAACGCATTGACTACATCGTTATTTACAAAACGGCACCCCTTGATATGCACCGTTGGCTGCCGGCAATGTTCCTTCCGTTCCGTTTCAATCCCGCACACGGGGCAGCGGTAAACGGCTTGCCAAACCGCGCCGAACAATGTATCCAAAAGGCTGCCGAACCATCCGAAAAACGCGATCGTAATAATGGAAATATCTTTCCATTGAATGGCGCTCACAGCGCCGATAAAAGCAGCTCCTAAAAAAGAAGCAAGCAGGCCTAGCAGCGTCACCGCTCCCGATGTTCCGGCTTCAACCTTTTTGAAATTCGTCAATAACCTCGGCGTTTGCCGGCTTAAACTGCCGATTTCCGACGCCCACGTATCCGCATTGGCGGCAGCAATAGAAATAATAAAAAGATCGAGCCAAAGCGAAGACGGATGAACAATTGCCAAAAAACTAATCAGTACAGCGACTCCCCCGTTCGCGAACACTTGGATATAGTCGCGTTGTTCCCCTTTTTCTACTTTTTCTATCAGTTTCTGTTTTCTTTTTTTGCCGATTTTACTCCAAACGCTGGAGCTGACGAAAAACACGCCTAATAACATCAACCCTTTCCATGAAAACGCTTTGCCGACTATCATCCCGACGATTACTGTTGCCATCGCGCCGGAAATGGAAAGGGAACGAACAAACAAGCCGCCGATTGCCACCACGGCGGAAGCAAACACGTACAGCCATTCATTTTCAGTCATTACATTTGATAACTCCTTCGTTTGTAATAATCATTTGCACAGGGATGTCATGTTTTTCTACCGGGAGAGACTTAATCACTTGGAATGAATAGGCCAATGAAACCGTTGGCATCGCTGCATGCTGCAAATAGCGGTCATAATATCCCCCGCCATATCCAATGCGGTAGCCGTCTTTGGAAAAACATATTCCCGGAACAATCATAAGATCGATCTTACTTCCTTCCACTTCATCCGTCAGTTCTTCAATTGGCTCCCATAAGCCGAAATAAACGGATTCAAGCTGAGAAAAAGCTTGAATTTTCCGAAACACCATCGTCTTTGTTGCCGGATCGCATTTTGGCACGCTCACCGTTTTCCCTTCATCCCACGCCTGTTCAATAATGGCTCTTGTATCCACTTCTTTCCCTTTAGAAACAGTAATCCCGATCGTTTTTGCTTGTTTCCATATTGGGAGCTCGTATAACCTTTCAGCAATTTGTTTATCATATGCTTGTTTTTCTTTTTCTGTTAATCGCTGCAACCGTGCTTTCATTTTGTCGCGAATCTGCGTTTTTTCTTCCATCGCGCTTTTCCTCCATTCATCCCGCTGTTTCAGGTTGATCGCCCCATTGATCCGCAAAACGGCCCCTGCCGCATAAAAAGACAAAAAGCAGCAGGAAATCTGTTTCCTACTGCTTACTTCGTTTCGCGATGAAGCGTTACTTTTTTGTCTCTTGGGCAATATTTTCTTAATTCAAGGCGATCTGGATTGTTGCGTTTATTTTTGGACGTAGTATAGTTACGCTCACCGCATTCTGTGCAAGCCAATGTAATGTTCACGCGCATGCATCTTCCCTCCAAACTACTATAATTGAACTTATTTATAATCAGACTTTTCTATGATAGCATTTTTTCGCGGCAATTTCCACATCTAAATTTATGATTAAGTATTTATCGAAAAAACAAAGCTATGATATAGTGAAATAGGGTGATGATAATGATCGAATATGCAATAATCGCTTTGCTCGTTCTATCGATTCTCCTTTTTTTTATTTCTTTTTTTGCCAAAGACGATGTAAAACAAATAGAAGAACAGCTTGACCAACTGACACTATCGTTCGCACAAGAAACGTATCAACTAAAAAAACGATTGCAAGTACTTGAAGAAGAATTGTTAATCCGCCATGAAAGCCCGCCGCATATCGCGCCGGCTCATGACAGCGACCGCCACGCTTCCGCTTCCATAAAAAACCGTGTGTTCATGCTCTACAAGCAAGGGCTTTCGTATGAGCAAATCGCCCGAGAAACCGCCCTGACAACAGAAGAAGTGCGCATGATTTTGAGGGGGCTGGCACGATGACAAAACAAAAAATACGCGCCATCGCTCTCGGCATGCTGTTAGCCACTTCCATAATCGGCGCCGCTTACTACATGGAATCCGGCTCCATGACTACCGCCAAACTTCATGAGGCCCTGCAAAAAGACGGAATGGTCGCGATCAAAAAAGCGGAATATCAAAAATTGAAAAAAGCCGCGCAACAAAACAACACCACTGCGGTTTCCAACAATCCACAGCCGCCAAAAACCGTATATGTGTACTTGTTGACGATTCAAAAAGGGGAAAGATCGATCGACTTTGCGCAAAAGTTAGAGGAAGCTCATATCATTCCCGACGCGGACGCGTTTGTCACTTATTTGCAAACGCGCGGGCTGACCCGTTACATTCACGCCGGCACCTACAAAGTACATAGCGAAATGAGTTATGAAGAAATAGCCAATCTGATCGCGAAAAAGCACCGATAAAAAAGGGCATTCCCCATTGCGAGGGAATAGCCCCTTTTTCATTTTATCCGAATCGTCCTGAAATATAATCTTCTGTTCGCTGATCTCGCGGATTCGAAAATAATTGCTGTGTATCTCCGTATTCTATTACTTCCCCGTTCAAGAAAAACGCCGTTTTATCTGAAATGCGGGCCGCTTGCTGCATATTATGTGTAACGATAATAATGCTATACTGTTCTTTCAGCTGCTGCATCAATTCTTCAATTTTCGCTGTTGAAATTGGGTCAAGCGCAGAAGTCGGTTCATCCATCAATATCACATCTGGTTCCACCGCTAAACAACGGGCGATGCACAGCCGTTGCTGTTGTCCTCCCGAAAGTGCGTGCGCATGCTCATGAAGGCGGTCTTTTACTTCATCCCAAAGCGCCGCCGCACGCAAACTTTTTTCGACAATCTCATCCAATACGCTTTTATTTCGTATTCCATGAATGCGTGGCCCGTAAGCAACATTATCGTAAATAGATTTCGGAAACGGGTTCGGCTTTTGGAAAACCATTCCGACATTCGTGCGCAATTGTTCTACATGATAAGAACGATCAAAAATATTGCGGCCGCGATAAGTAACTTCTCCAGTGATTCGAACATTTGGCGATAATTCAATCATTCGGTTCAGCGTTTTTATATAGGTAGATTTTCCGCAACCAGACGGACCGATGATCGCCGTAATTTCATTTTCATAAAAAGATAAATTGATATTTTTTAAAGCATGATGCTCTCCATACCATACATTTAGTTGATGTGCGCGGTATACCGTCTCCTTTTTCACCGCTTCCCCTAATGTATTCACATTCGCCCGTTCCATTACCACTGTTACACCCATAAATGTCTCCCCTTTTATTTTGCTATAAAAAGGTAAATCCCACCCAGATCTCTATCACTTCTACGAAAAACGTTTCATCACTTAATTTTGCTGAATTCTTCTTTATTCAGCTTATAATGAAACTATTAACGCTATTTTAATCGAATGTTAAAATTTTGTTAAAAAAAGAAGGCACTGTACAAAAAGTGCCTTCTTTGTTGTGATTTAATAGTTTTATTCATTTGCCTCCGTTGTTGCCGCCATGTTTCCGTCTGTCTCATTGTTCGAGACATTTCCTTTTGCTCTCTTGGCTTTTAGCTCAAAATACGTATCTAAAATGCGTCTGCCGATTCTATTGTTAATGCCGTCACTTTCTCCTTGCGTCGCCCAAGGGACGACAACAGCAAACGACACTTCCGGATTATCATATGGAGCATATCCGACTAATGTCAAATTATATGTTGGATCATTCCGTCTGCTTTGGATTGGCCCGTCGTAAAATGCTTCCGCTGTCCCGGTTTTTCCAGCTGGCTTATATGGCGCATTGGCAAAATACGCATATGCTGTTCCTTTCGGCATCTGCATCACCCGGCGGAATCCTTCCTGCACTCGTTGAATATATTCCGTCTTCATATCAATCCGGTTCAATACAACCGGTTCAAAGCGTTGAACAACTGGCCCCAGTTCGTTTGCACTATCCGTCGGCTTGCGAATTTCTTTGACAATTTGCGGTTTCATTCGATAGCCGCCGTTGGCAATGGTTGATACATATTGCGCCATTTGCAGCGGGGTGTACATATCGTATTGGCCGATGACTAGGTCTAGCAATTTTCCGGCCCCTGTTTCTTTTCCTTGAAAGCCGCCGAGCTCGTTTGGCAAATCAATTCCTGTTTTCACGCCAAGCCCAAACTGAGCAAAATATTTGCGAATGGTCGTAAATGCTTCAGGATTAATGCGCAACGACTGATGCGGGCGGTATACGCCGCCGCCGATCGCGATCGCCGTTTTAAACATATATACGTTCGAGGAGCGCTGCAGCGCGGTCAACTCATTGATCGTCCCCATCGTCTGCCACGATTTTTTAGCGGGCGTGCCTTTGATATATAATGGTTCATCATGGATGTAAGTATTCGGATGCAACACTCCTGTTTGAAAGCCCGTCAGCACCGTCGCTCCCTTTACTGCGGATCCCATAGCATAAGCTGAGGTGAGGTTGCCAATCGCAAAATCAACAAATCGCGTTTTTCCATTTTCATCCTTTGTCAGCAGTTTTCCAGCCAAAGATAAAACTTCTCCTGTTTTCGGGTCCATCATCACCACAAACGCCCGATCAAGCAGCGGAGACCGCCCCTTCCGCTTTGTGGCCATGATTTCTTCTTCGATGATTTTTTCCACCTGCTGCTGGAGTTCGATATCGATCGTCAGGACAAGATCCTTCCCGCGCTCTCCGCTATATATTTGCTCTACCGAAGTCACATTGCCGGACTTGTCCACGACATTTTTGATTTTCGCCTTTTTGCCATGCAATACACCCTCGAATTGCGCTTCAAGATAGCTTTTCCCAACGCGATCATTGCGGCTGTAATCACGCGCCAAAAAATAATCTAAACGTTCGCGCGGCAATCCTTCGTCATTTTCTGTAACGCTGCCAAGCACCGAACGGAACGTATTTTCATACACATAATGGCGTTTCCAATCCGTCGTTGCACTTACTCCCGGCAGTTCCTCCAAATGTTCGCTTACCACTGCGTATTCTTTATTCGTTACTCCGTTATTTTTTACGATTTGCGGCGTCAGCGCATAGCCGCTGTCCATTTCATGCTTGATTGCGATAATTTCCAATTCTTCTTTTGTTATCTCACGCAAATCCTTCGGCGTTATGCGCTTTAATGTCAGCTCATATATTTTTTTATCGATTTCTTTTTGCGACAACCCTTGCTTTTCTAACTCTCTCCGCTCTTTTTTGCTTACTTTTTTCTCCGCTTTCTCTTTTCTCGTTAAAATCCAATAGTCTTTCATATCACGTTCCGTCACTTTATCGACCGGTTTATCGATATATTTCGCCAATTTGCGCGCGACTTTCAATGTATCTTCCGGGGTTGTCGTTTTCGAACGCGTATATGTTATTGCGTTTTCCGGAATATTATCGACAATGACGCGGTGAAAGCGGTCATAAATTTTTCCGCGTGGCACCGGAGTGCTGACAATTTCATCTTCTGTACGTTCTACCTCTTTCCGGTAATCTTCCCCATAAACAATTTGCACGACGCCGAGCCGTAAAATAAGTGCCGAAAACAATAAAAACACAACGAAAAAAAGTATATTCAGCCGAAACGGCACTTGTGCTGTTTTTTTCTTTTTCAACTAGCCTCCTCCTTTTCTTTTGCCGCTTTTTTTTTCTATTGTAAAGGAAAGATGGACACTTTTCTAGAAAAAAGACCATGGAAAAAGAGGGCTTGCCTACATTGGAGAGCCCCCTTCTTCATTCGCTAGCTTTGGCGGAATGAAAGAACGCTTCTCTTTATCCGTTCCCCTGCCATCTAAATGAATGTGCCGCACAAATAAATAAATGAGCAAATGACCAGCGCCGAGTATTAACATTAAAACAGGGATGCCCGGTTTTTCCCCGAAAAACACAATCACAGCCAAAAAAGCAAGAATGGATACAATGCGTCCGCCGTTTAAAAATAACTCGCGAACAACAATGTATTCGATGCGCATTTCCGCGGACTTCCAGCTTCTCCCTATCACATCAAACGTTAATGACGAATACGGGACAAGCAATAAAGGATAAGCGATGGCGATCACAATCGCGTACAAAATCAGGCGCGGGTAAGAAAGGTGAAAAACAATCAGGAAAACGGCGCCATATAACAATAAACCGCCGCATAAAATCGCCTTCTTGCGATATTTCCGCTTCATCCATCGCGAAACGGCATAGTATGCGATAAATGATGTCAGCGAGTTCACGAAACCGAATTTTCCAAGCGCCATCTCACTGTTCGAAGTGATGTAGACGAATACAGAAATGACGAACACGAACGTTCCTTCGCGCAATCCTTGAAAAAAATGGGCGTTCGTCATTAACCGCCAATTTTTATTATAACTTCTCTCTTTTAAAATGCGAAGAAATAAATAATTTCCTTTTGCAGAACGGCGCTTGAGAAAAAAGCTGAAAATGACAGCAAGGACGAACAAGCCAAGCGAAATGGAAAAGATCAGCGTATATCCTTTCGCATTCGCCAATGAAGAAATAATATACCCGGCAACGATCGGCCCGACCATTCCGGCCATCGAAGTGAGAATGCCGAAAAACCCGTTAAAAAAATCGCGAGTTTCCGGCTCGGTAATTTCAAATGTTAAAACGTTAAAAGCGAGCCAATAAAACCCATACCCGACACCTAAAAGAGCCCCTAATAAGATCAAGTAATTATGCGCGCTGCTGCCGACAAGCAAAACGGTAATAAAAAAAACCGCCAAAAACGATACACCTAACCGCAATACGATAATGCGGTCCACTTTTTTTGCCAATTTTCCAGCTACAATAAACGTCAGCGGCTGCAATGTAACAATGGACAAATTGTACACCGCTAAATCGCGGAACTCCCCTGATTGTTTCCATAAATACACGTTGACAAACGTATTGGAAAGAGACACGCTCAATGCGTAACAACCGCCGATGCATAACAGCAAAACTAAATCCCGGGTAATTTGTTCTTGACCAGTAAGTTTTTTGATGATTGCCATGGTAAACTCCCCTTTTTCGTCTAAAGGGTAGTTTGGCGATTTTTCACTGTTCTATGCACGATGCGATGTTAACTCCGGCAAAATAAAAAAGACTAAGCTAAACGGTGCGTTTAGCTTAGTCTTTTCCGCCTTTATTATTTCGCTTTTGCTTCGCTGTAGCGTTTTGCTACTTCATCCCAGTTCACAATGTTCCAGAATGCTGCAATATATTCTGGACGACGGTTTTGATATTTCAAATAGTAAGCATGTTCCCAAACGTCTAAGCCAAGAATCGGAGTTTTTCCTTCCATCAATGGCGAGTCTTGGTTTGGCGTGCTTGTCACTTCAAGTTCGCCGTTGTTGACAACGAGCCAAGCCCATCCGGAACCGAAGCGAGTCGTCGCTGCTTTTGTAAATTCTTCTTTGAACGCTGCAAAGCTGCCGAATTTTTTGTTAATGGCTTCCGCTAATTCTCCCGTTGGCTCGCCGCCACCGTTTGGCGAAAGAATCGTCCAGAAGAGAGAATGGTTTGCGTGCCCGCCGCCGTTGTTGCGGACCGCTGTGCGGATGCTTTCCGGAAGTGCTTCTAAATTGCTGAGCAATTCTTCAAGCGATTTATTTTGTAAATCCGCATGTCCTTCTAAAGCAGCATTTAAGTTTGTTACATAAGTGTTATGGTGTTTCGTGTGGTGAATGTTCATCGTTTCTTTGTCGATATACGGCTCAAGCGCATCATAAGCATAAGGTAATTGTGGCAATTCAAAAGCCATGGTAACTCCTCCTTTTTTGTTTTTATGTATCCGAACGCAAAAATAGTATAACCACTATGCGTTCGTTTAAATTTAGCTTATCAAAATTGCCACAATGTTTCAATTTATTTGTTCGTAAACTCTCTCCTCTCACTTAACACACTCTCAACACTCCCTTAACAAAATATTCAAAATCATTCGCTACATTGAGATATGACTAGATTTCATATGGATAAAAGGAGCGTATAAAAATGAAACGACAAAAGCGGGCTTGGCCAAAGTTGTTTTCATTCCCAGCTAAGATCAGCACTTTGCGATTCGCACCGTTATCGTGGATCAGTAACTGGAACTTACAAACCATCTTATTGCTCATCATCGTTTTGATCACGTGCATCTCCTCGGCAATAACCGCTTCTATCGGTTATGAAAAAAACAAGCAAGTCGTGATCCGCTCCATTGAACAACAAATGCAAATGTCCACTGAAGTAATGGTTGAAAAAATTTCTATGTTAAAATCTTCAACGACTAATGAGGAATTCAATAAAAAATTTCTTTATGTGCTCGCGCTCAATCAGCGCAAATTTCAATCCCTCGGCTTGCGGCCACTGCAATTTGTCATAACAAGCGAAAAAAAGGTTGAACATCTTGGGAATTTCTCCAGCCAGCTGCCGTCGTTGCCTCCTTCGGTCATCAAGCAAATCGAAAAGCGACAACAAGGGATGATCCATTTTCAAGGATGGACTTTATCATTTGCACGCTCGATTGATTTAAACGGGCAAATATATGTCTTAGCTCTTGCAGAAGAAGACTATTTACGGCCTGTTGCGGAATATAGATGGATGAGCATCCTTGTTTCGCTGCTCACCATATTGCTCACGAGCTTTATCGGCTTTTTGCTGATCCGCCGATTTACTCAACCGATCGCTTCGTTAAAACAAGCAATGAATGAAGTGGGACAAGGAAATTTGCGAACAAAAATCAAGCTTGCTTATTCTAGCAAAGATATCCGGACATTGGCGGACGGATTTAACCAAATGGTGGACAGCCTTACGACACTGATCGAACATATCGATGCAAGCTCGAAACATATCACCGCATCTTCACATACATTGCGGCGCATCTCCTCCGAAACGAAAAAATCGTCAGAACAAATCGCCATCGCCATGGGCGAAACGGCAAGCGGCACTGAAAAACAAGCGAGTTCCTCCATCAAAATTTCGCAATTCTTCCATGAAATTGCCGACGGAATGGGGCAGGCGGCCGCCTCCATCTCTGGCGTGGAAGCCTCGACAAGCAAAGTGAGCGAGCAGGCACACGCCGGAAATGAACTTGCCAATCAAACGGTAAAACAGATGAGGGTCGTCCAAAAAACGGTCGGCGAAACGGCGGAAGTGATCTATCTGTTAGGAGAACAATCGAAACAAATCGGCCAAATCGTCTCTTTAATCAGCAATATTGCGAACCAAACGAACCTTCTTTCACTCAACGCGGCGATCGAAGCAGCCCGGGCCGGGGAACATGGCAAAGGGTTTTCCGTAGTGGCAAACGAAATCAGAAAATTGGCTTCACAAACAAGCCTTGCTTCGCAACAAATTCAAACCATTATTAAAGAAATTCAGCATGAAGTAGAACGAGCGGTGCAATCGATGGCCCGCGGTTCGCAAGTGCTTGAATCTGGAATGGAAATGGTCTATCAGACGGAAGCGGCGTTCAAAGGAATTGTCGATGCGGTAAACAACGTTTCCCAACAATCGAAAGAAGTATCTGCCGTCGTTCATGACGTCAATGCCCAAACGAAACAAATGTCCGCAAGCATGGAAGAGATTGCTTCGATCGCGCAACAAATCGCCGGAAACATGGAACATGTTGCGGCCGTTACCCGTCGGCAAAGCTCCTCCATGGACGAGGTGTTACATGCTTCGCAATCATTAACTAAACTCGTCGACCAATTAAATAGTCTCCTGCAGACATTTAAAGTATGACCAAACCCATCCTAGGAACAAAAACGTTCCTAGGAGATTTTTTTATCCATGCATCTTTAGTTGAATTATCAACGCGCACAATATACAATGAACAATGGAGGACAGGAAGGATGTGTTAAGGATGAATATGTTTGTGCAGCTATGGAAAAGTTTATATTCACCAAAAGATATCGCACGTTTCCGCTTTCAAGGCATCGGAAAAACAATCGGGTATGTGTTTTTGCTCACTTTTCTTTCGATCTTGCCGATGGCCTATTACTTAACCACTTCTTTCGTCGAGGGAATTCGCAATACAAGCGCTCTTTTACAAAACGAACTTCCTTCATTTACGATTGAAAACGGCCAATTGCATTCTTCCGCAAAAGAGCCCGTTCATATTGACCAGCACGGCTTTACGATCATTTTTGACAGCACCGGCCAAGTAACAAAAGAGGATGTGGAACGCTTTAATAACGCTATCGGGCTTTTAAAACACGAAGCCGTACTCATCGCCAATCATCAATCGCAATATTACAGCTATTCAGCATTTCCTGATGTGAAAATCACGGACAAAGACGTCCACTCCTTTATCGAAACGCTGCAGTCGCTATTGCCTGTTTTTATCCCGCTGTTGTTCATTATTATTTATTTATTCGCAAGTGCAAGCAAATTTATCGGCATCTGCATCCTCGCTTTCTTTGGATTAATTTTGCGCAGCACCCTTGATAAAAAACTGCAATATCGCCATACTTGGATTATGTCAGCATATTCCGTCACTTTATCCACAGTATTTTTCGCGGTGATGGAGGCGCTGCAAACGGCTGTGCCATACGCCGCATTTATTCATTGGTTCGTTTCGATCGTCGTGCTATTTTTGGCAATGAAAGAAGTTCCTTCATCCAGACCGCACAACGAATAGGCCACTATCGTTGCTGATAGTGGCCGTTTTTATGCAGCATTGCTCATTTTCTTCTTTGTTTTCCGGCGGTTTCCTGCAAAATAACGCTGCAAAGCAACGGACGCCAACCGGGCCGCAATATTAAATAAAAGAACCATCATCACTAATATCGCCGCCGATTTCGCTGCGATGATTTTCGCATCCGGAACAATTCCTTCCGAATTTAGCTTCCAAATGTGCACCGTTAGCGTTTCCGCCGGACGGAACACATTCAACGGATGCGCCGGGCTGGATACATCAGCGGCAAAGTTCAACAGCGGCGTTGTTAACCCTGCCGTATAAATTAATGCGGCCGCCTCACCAAAAATCCGCCCTGCCGCTAAAATGACCCCTGTCATTATTTGCGGGAGAGCAGCCGGAAGAATTACCCGCACTAGCGTTTGCCACCGCGTCGCCCCGAGCGCAAGGCTGCCTTCCTTTATGTTGGAAGGAACATCTAAAATCGCATTCTCACATATGCGCGTCAATCCCGGCAAATTTAATATCGTGATCGCCAGCGCGCCGCCAATCAACGTATATCCCCATCCCGTCAGCGTCACAAACGCCAACAATCCAAACAATCCGACAACAATCGACGGTAGGGATGCCATCGTCTCGATGCACAACCGGATGAAGTTAAGCATTCTTCCTTGCTTGGCGTATTCCGCCAAATAAATTCCCGCTCCCAATCCTAACGGAACCGAAATCAACAATGTAATGACAAGCATATAAAGCGAGTTAATCAGCTGCGGGCCGACTCCTCCCCCTGCCTGCGTGTTGCTCGGTCTACCAAAAAGAAAATCCGGCTGCCAAAATCCCCAACCTTTTGATAAAATCGTCGCAAAAAATAACACAAGCAAGCCGACGACAAATGCCGCAATGACATAAAATACGCCTGTCCAAACTTTATCCGCCATTCTCGATACCATATTATCGTTCCCCTCTTCGTCCGATCATTCTGATAAGAAAAATAAAGAAAAAGGAGATAAACAATAAAATCATCGCCAATGTCCACAACGCATTGTTCCAAGCAGTACCGTTGATCGTATTCGCCATATCCATCGTTAAAATTCCCGTCAATGTCGCTGTCGGACTATACAATCCTGACGGAAGTTTCACCGTGTTTCCAATAACCATCTGAACAGCCAACGCTTCCCCAAACGCTCTTGCCAGCCCAAGGACGATGCCAGTGAAAATTCCCGTTTTCGCTGCCGGAACGATCACCCGGCTAATCGCCTGCCATCTTGTTGATCCAAGCCCATATGACGCTTCTAAGTAAGAAAACGGAACGGCGCTAAGCGCGTCTGACGCGATGCTGGTGATGGTTGGCAAAATCATCACGCTTAAGACAATAATTCCGGCCAGCAAACTAAATCCTACGCCGCCGAACGATTCGCGAAGAAGCGGGATAAGAATCGTCACACCAAGCCAGCCGTAAACGACAGACGGAATGCCGACAAGCAGTTCCAAAACAGGTTTTAGGACGGCCGAACCGAATTTTGGAGAAATAAAATTAATGAAAATGGCGAGCGCAAGCGCGATCGGCGTGCTTAATAACACCGCTCCAAGCGACACGAGCGTCGATCCGGCAATAAAAATAACAGCGCCGTATTTCGGATTGGAGTCACCTGGCTTCCACTCGGTTGAAAACAGCATTTCTTTAAGAGATATTCCATTTTGCGTGAATGATTGGATTCCTTTTCCGCAAATAAACGCAATAATTAAAATCGTTGTGATCACGATCAATAAGCCGCAAAAAGTGACGAGCGCCCTTCCGATATATTCGCTTTTCCAATAATAGAGCTTTCCCTTCTCTTTCATCCTTCCATCACCTCACGAAGAATAAGACTGGCTAACGGTGTAGCCAGCCTTTCATGGAATTACTCCAATTCGGAGATAGGAATATAACCCATTTCTTTTACTTTCGATGCAAATTCTTCGCTCTTCACGTATTCGATAAATCCGCGCACCGCATCTTTCGGCTCGCCTTTAGTAACCATGTATTCATAAGACCAGAAAGGATATTTTTCCGTTTTGATATTTTCGATCGTCGGTTCTACCCCATCGATTTTGAGCATTTTTAAATCTTTCTTTTCGCCGATTAAGTATGACATCGCAACATAACTAATCGATCCTGGTGTCGAGTTAATCGCTTGCTCAACAGCGCCATTGGAATCTTGCACCGTTCCGATTGCTTCGTTTATTTTTACGCCTTTCATCACCGTTTTTTCAAATGTCGCGCGCGTTCCAGAGGAAGCAGGACGGTTAATAACATTAATTTTTTCATCTTTTCCGCCGACATCTTTCCAGTTTGTTATTTTTCCAGTGAAAATATCTTGAATTTGTTGTAATGTTAACGAATCGACGTTGACATCTTTATTCACTACAATCGCAAAAGCAATTCCCGCTACTTTATGATCGATAAGCTCTCCTGCTTTCGATTTATCTTCCAGCTTTTCTGCGGATGGAACATCCGAGTTTCCGATTTGTACAGCACCAGCGGCCACTTGGTTCACGCCTGTTCCGCTTCCGCCGCCTTGCACAGTGATCGAGACGTCAGGATATTTTCCCATAAATTCATTCGCTGCTTCCTCTGCCAACGGCTGAAGGGCGGTAGATCCAGCTAACGTTATCGTTCCCGAGTAGGATTCTTGCTGCGCATCCCCGTTTCCAGTATTTTCTTCAGTAGTGTTGTTATCCGATTTTCCGCACCCCGCGAGCATTCCCGTGATTAGCAATGCCGCCACTCCAAATTTTATGGACTTCTTCCACATCGATTGACCCTCCTATTGTCTTTTGTCATCCACGTACAAGCACATTGTAACGAACAAGTTTTATGCGTTTATTAAGCAAATGTTAAGTTTCCGTTAAACAGGCAGACGTACTTTACATATTCTTTTCCGGACGAGCATACATAGTTACTAACATATTCATTTGGAGGAATCACACGTGAAAAAAGCAATCCCTGCCGTCTTCATCCTCTGCCTTTCCATCTATATCATTTACCATGACGTAACCATAGGGACATTACACGTTTCCACGAACACAACAGCGGCACCCGCACACGCCGCAGACGGAAAGAAAAATGTTTCCATCCCGTATCAAACGGTGACCGTCCACCCGGGGGATACACTGCTATCCATTATGGAAAAGCAGCAAAACGGGCCGCTTCCTGTTTCCATCGACGAAGCGATCGCCGATTTTGAAGCGCTGAATCCAGGAGAAAAAGCGCAAACATTACAAATCGGCAAAAAATACAAAATCCCCGTATACAAACGTTAAGCGGCGAATTTCTTGTCAAATGGCGATAAACATTGTTACAATAATTCAGAAAGCGTCATGAACTTGTTTCTTAAAGGAGCGAATTTCTCGTGGGTGAAATCATTCATCGTTCAAAAACGCGGCCCGTCCGCGTTGGCAATTTAACGATTGGCGGAAATAACGAGGTTGTCATTCAAAGCATGACAACGACAAAAACACATGACGTGGAAGCGACAGTGGCACAAATAAAGCAGCTGGAAGAAGCAGGCTGCCAAATCGTCCGCGTCGCTTGTCCAGACGAGCGAGCGGCCAACGCGATTCCGGAAATAAAAAAACGCATTAATATTCCGCTTGTAGCTGATATTCATTTTGACTATAAACTTGCCCTGAAAGCGATTGAAGGCGGAGCCGACAAAATCCGAATCAATCCCGGCAATATCGGGCGCCGCGAAAAAGTGGAAGCAGTCGTCAAAGCGGCGAAAGAACGCGGCATCCCGATCCGCATTGGCGTCAATGCCGGATCGCTGGAAAAACGGATTTTAGAAAAATACGGCTATCCTACCGCAGACGGCATGGTCGAAAGCGCGCTATACCATATTCGCATTTTAGAAGAGCTTGATTTCCACGATATCATCGTATCGTTAAAAGCATCTGATGTGCAATTGGCGATCGAAGCATACGAAAAAGCGGCGCGCACGTTTGATTATCCGCTCCATGTCGGCATTACTGAATCCGGCACGCTATTTGCCGGAACGATCAAAAGCGCCGTCGGCATCGGTGCTATCTTAAGCAAAGGCATCGGCAATACGATCCGCGTTTCGCTTAGCGCCGATCCGGTTGAAGAAGTAAAGGTGGCAAGGGAAATATTAAAATCGTTCGGCTTGGCGGCAAATGCAGCAACGTTGGTCTCCTGCCCGACGTGCGGGCGCATCGAAATCGATTTAATCAGCATTGCTAACGAGATCGAAGAATATATCGCAAAAATAAAAGCGCCGATTAAAGTGGCAGTACTCGGATGTGCCGTCAACGGACCGGGCGAGGCGCGTGAGGCGGACATCGGCATCGCCGGCGCGCGCGGCGAAGGCCTGCTATTCCGGCACGGCAAAATCATCCGCAAAGTTCCAGAAGAAAAAATGGTCGAAGAATTGAAAAAAGAAGTGGACAAATTGGCAGAAGAATACTTTGCCAAACAAAAAGCTTGACGCTTAAAGCGCCAAGCTTTTTTGCTAATAATAAAACGGCATGATGAACAGACGGATAATAATCGCCACAACACCGATACCGATTGCCCACGCGCCTAACGTTCCTGCACCACGACGGCGTGCAATAAATCCGACAATAATGCCTGCTGCTCCTAATAAGACAGGCCAAATAAATAAAGCAAGAATCGAAAGAGCGAGTGCCAGCCAACCTAGCCCTGCTCCATCGGTTCCTTCTCTGCCTCGTTCGTCATTGCGACGGACTGGCTCGGTTACTTCTGCCGCCGTTTCTTCCATAAAATCTCGTTCTGGTTCCTTTCTTCCTGTCGACTGCACGTAGCTTTCGTTATACGTGCGATTGCGATCATTCACCATATGCTTCCCTCGCTTTCCTTAAGTAAGGAGCATTTATTAGTATGAAAAGTTTATGCGAAATTATAAATGTGAATATTTTCATGGCGAAACACGAACGGGAAACATTGCTGTTTGTCTTTGCCCAGCTGCGGATGCCATCCGAATCAGCCATAACAGCAACAGACCATAAGCGCAGATAATGCACGATTTGTCCTGATGGTGCTACAATAATACACGGACGTTCAATTAAAGGAGTGCAGAAATAAATGATGAAAAAACGGCTTGGCATCGATATTGACGGGACGGTTACTTGCCCGAGCACTTTTATTCCATATTTGAACAAATCTTTTCAAAAAAATTTAACATTAAATGACATCACCCAATATGATTTAGCCCCGTTGTATGATACGACAGAAGAAGAAATGGATCGGTGGATGGAAAAATATGAGGCAATGATTTACGAGCGCGCCCCGCTGGCGGAACATGCACTTGAGGTAATTAATGGCTGGAAAAACAAATATGAATTATTTTACATCAGCGCCCGCGGAAAACATTTATATGAGCTTACGGAACGGTGGTTCCAAACAAACGGCGTTCATTATCATCATATTGAATTGGTCGGTTCGCACGACAAAATTGAAGCGGTAAAAACGCATCATATCTCCGCCTTTTTCGAAGACAAATACGACAACGCTTGTGATATCGCCGAACAATGCAAGATTCCTGTCATTTTATTTGATACCCCATATAATCAAGGTCCTCTCCCAAAACAAGTGATCCGCGTTAAAAACTGGATCGAAGCCAAATGGCATATTGAACAGCTTCTATAATAGAATAAGCAAAGGGATATCTCACCTTACGTGGAGATATCCCTTTGACATTCCGGACATTTTCCATATATTTCAAATTTATGATCCGATATTTCATACCCTTGCAATTGTTCGGTTAATTCGTCCATCGGGCAAGTCGTAATTTCTTTCGTTTTTCCGCATTGCACACAAATGAAATGATGGTGATGATGGTACGCGCTGCATGTAAAACGGAAATGTTTTTCGCCCGATAACTCAGTCATTTCCAAAATGCCAAGTCCGACAAACAGCGATAAATTGCGGTAAACTGTATCAAAGCTTAATCCCGGATAATCGTTCCGCAGTGCCTCTAACACATCTTTGGCGGTTAAATATTTATCGGTGCTGGCAAAAAGCTGCAGCATATCTTCCCTCTTGCCCGTATGTTTAAACCCTTTTTCCTTCATGAGGCGAATCGCTTCCGCAACATCCATAACTCTTATCCCCTTTTCCACTTTTTCCACATGATGACGATCAGCAAAATGAGAATCGCAAGGATGACGATCGTTCCGCCAGGCGCCAGATCAAGCTGGTATGACAGCAGCAACCCAGCGATAACCGATAATTCGCCAAACAAAATCGAATAGCCGATCGCCTGCTTAAACCCTTTCGCAATGCGAATGCTCGCGGCAACAGGAAGCGTCATTAACGAAGAAATAAGCAAAACGCCGACAATCCGCATCGATGCGGCGATCACGAGCGCCACCAAAACGATAAAAATAAAATGAATCAGTTTCGCGCGAATGCCGGAAATCATCGCATATTCTTCATCAAATGAAAGGAGAAACAGCTCTTTATATAACAATATAACAATGCCGATGACAACACAAGCAATCGCCAGCACTGTCCATACGTCTTGGCGGCTTACTGCGCTGACACTGCCAAACAAATAGGAAAATAAATCGGTATTAAATCCATCGGCAAGCGAAATAAAAATAACGCTAAGGCCGATTCCTCCAGAAAGAATGATCGGAATTGCTAACTCTTGGTAATGCTTGTATACTGAGCGCAATTTTTCGACAAACAACGCGCCGGCAACCGAAAATCCCATTCCCGCATAAAGCGGGTTCCAGTTGGCAAAATAAGCAAAGTTTTTACCTAAAAGCAAACTCGCCGCAATGCCGGCAAGTGTCACATGGCTGAGCGCGTCAGCAATTAACGACAGACGGCGGACAACAATAAACACACCGAGGAGAGGAGCAGTGAAACCAATTAATATTCCAGCGATAAACGCGTTGCGTAAAAATTCGTATTGCCATATTTCTTCAATCATTGCGCCATTCCTCCATCAATGCTGGTGAGAAAGCACTTGTAGTGAATGTCCGTAAAATTGTGACAATCTCTGCTCCCCAAGCTTGTCAAACTCTTCAGCTTTCCCGTGAAAATATAAATGTTTATTTAAACATGCAACGTGTGTCACTTTTTCCGTGATCGTTCCGATATCATGTGTGACAAGAATCAGCGTAATGCCAAGGCGCCGGTTCAACTCATCGAGCATGTCGTAAAAACTTTGCACGTGGTGAATATCGACGCCAACCGTCGGCTCATCTAAAATCAGCAATTCCGGCCTGCTGACAATCGCACGGGCAATAAAAACACGCTGCTGCTGCCCGCCGGACAATTCTCCGATATTTTTCTGGGAAAACTCACTCATCCCCACTGCTTCAATCGCTTCTGACACCGCCTGTCTGTCTTTTTTCGTAAAAAAGCGGAACATTCCGCGCTTAGCCGTCAATCCGCTTGCCACGACTTCATAGACAGTGGCAGGGAACCCGGTATTAAAGCTGTTTGCTTTTTGCGACACATAACCGATACGGTGCCAATCTTTGAACGTTTCAATCGGATTTCCAAACAAATAAATCTTGCCTTGCTGCGGCTTTAATAATCCTAATACACATTTGAACAACGTCGATTTTCCTGATCCGTTCGGGCCGACGATCCCTAAAAACGCCCCTTTAGGTACAGCCAGATTAATATCTTCCAACACATTTTCTTTTTCATACCGGAATGAAACATGTTCCAATTTCAACACATACTCTGTTTCCATGGCGTTCTCTCCCAATAATTCAGAATGATTACGATTTATCTATGAACGTAGTATAACGGATCAAACGCCATTTGTAAACGTCAATGAATGGCCGATTTAAATTTAGCGCCTTTTACCTCATGCGTAAGCATAATCGTTATGAACGCATCAGGATCAATTTCATTCACAATCGCCTTTAGCTTTGTCACTTCCAAACGGGTGACTACCGCATAAATGACTTCTTTTTGTTCATCCGTATAGCCGCCCTTTCCAAGCAGCTTGGTCGTGCCGCGTCCTAGCCGGTGCAAAATCGCATCCGATATTTCTTTGTAACGGTCGGAAACAATCAGGGCAGCCCTTGTCTCGTCCAATCCTTCAATGACCATATCAATCGTTTTAAATGCGATGTAATACGTCATCACCGAGTACATCGCCTGTTCCATTCCAAACACAAACGCCGCCCAGCTGAAAATAAAGACATTCATAAACATCACAAACTCTCCGACGGAAAATGGAAGCTTTTTCGTCAGCAAAATTCCTAAAATTTCTGTTCCATCTAACGATCCGCCATGCCGGATCACAAGGCCGACGCCAAGGCCCAACGCGAGCCCGCCGAAAACAGTGGCCAAAATCGGCTGTGTCGTCAGCGGCTTAAAATGGTGAAAAAAACGTTCGGCAACGGCAAGGCATATGATGCCAACAATCGATGAAAACATAAATGTCTTTCCGATTTGCTTATAGCCAAAATACATAAAAGGGGCGTTAAGAAGAATGACAAGAGTCGCAAAGTTAAAAAACGACCAATCATCCGGAATTAAATAATCTAAAATAAGCGAAACCCCGATGACTCCGCCATCAATAATTTGGTTCGGCACTAACAGCCGCTCGATGGAAAGAGCTGCAAGCGAAGCCCCCAAAAAAATAAAGAAAAAACGATATGCAATATGGCTGGGAGATTCTTTCTTATGTTGTTTCTGCGCCAAACGAAACACCCTTTCTCTCTATATTTATTTTAATTATACCATACACTTTTAGGCCCTTCATTTCATATGATACGTATGGAAGAGGAGGAATCGAAAATGAACCTTTATCAACAGCTTGTCCAACAAAAAATAAAAACGATGACCCCGGAGGAGCTTGTTTCCTATAGCCATGATTACGACATCCCATTAACGGTGGAACAAGCGAAAAAAATTCTCCATATCGCCCGGACGAATAAAATCAATGTGTTTGATCCGCAAGAAAGAAAAAAATGGGTTAAAGAACTGGCCAAAATAACATCGCCGCAAATCGCGAAAAAAGCAAACGAACTATTTTTAACATTCATTCATAAAAAATAAAAAGGGCATTTCGTTTTTGCCCTTTTTATTCTTCGTTCATGATTTTCGTCAACAACTCTTCATCGAATGTTTGCGCGCGCAGCATGGCAATTTCGTGCTTGTACGGCGGCTTTTTATTGTTTTTATCCTCTCCGACATACGGTGTCTCTAAAATTTTCGGAATATCGGCAAGCTGCGGATGATGAACGATGTAGTTTAACGCAGCAAAGCCGATATGCCCGAAACCGATGTTTTCGTGTCGGTCTTTCCGGCTTCCGCGCGGATTTTTGCTATCGTTAATATGCAGCACTTTAAGCCGGTCTAAACCGATGATCCGATCAAATTCTTGCAAAACGCCGTCAAAATCATCGATGATGTTATAGCCGGCATCATGTGTATGGCACGTGTCAAAACAAACAGACAATTTCTCGTTATGGGTGACGCCATCAATAATTTCGGCGAGCTCCTCAAAGCTGCGCCCGCATTCCGAACCTTTTCCCGCCATCGTTTCTAACGCGATTTGCACCGTTTGTTCGCGCGTCAGCACTTCATTCAACCCTTCAATAATTTTGCGGATTCCCGCTTCCGGCCCCGCCCCGACATGCGCACCAGGATGGAGAACGATTTGCTTCGCGCCAATCGCCTCCGTCCGCTCGATTTCCGAACGCAAAAATTCCACGCCGAGGGCGAACGTATCTGGATTTTTCGTATTGCCGATATTAATGATATACGGAGCATGCACGACGATTTCTTCAATGCCGTGTTCTTTCATATGGGCAAGCCCCGCTTCAATGTTCAGCTCTTCAATTTTTTTGCGCCTTGTGTTTTGCGGGGCGCCCGTGTAAATCATAAACGTATTTGCCCCGTAGGAAACAGCTTCTTCGCTTGCAGCAAGCAGCATCTTTTTCCCGCTCATCGATACATGCGAGCCGATTTTTAACATTTCTCTTCTCCCTTTCTTGCTTCACGCATTATTGTTTTTTTAAGCGCCGCAGCCGCTTTTTTTGTTTTTCCATTTCAGCAAGCAGTTTTTTCTTGTAACCCGGCTTGACTTGTTTCGCTTTTTTCATTTTCGCAAGCAGCTGCGCTATTTCTCCCCCTTGCTTTTCCCGCTTGCTCCGCCGGTTCCAAGGCGGCAAATCCACCCATTCTCCGCGGATGAGGTCGCGGTGCAGAAACTCAATCCCCATTTTTTCCAATTTGGTGATGGCATCTTGGTCCGACGGCTCGTAAATCGTCGCCGCCATTCCGGTGTAGCCGGCGCGCGCAGTGCGTCCGGCGCGATGAATGTAAAACTGCAAGTCTTTTGGCAATTCATAGTTAATGACATGGCTTACCCCTTCAATATCAATGCCGCGGGCCGCCAAATCGGTAGCAACAATATATTGAAATTCCAAATCGCGAATTTGCTTCATCATCTTCTTTCGCTCGCGCGGCGATAAATCGCCGTGCAAAATCCCGACTTTCATCCCTTTTTCAATCAGCTTGTCCGCCACTTCATCAGCCATCTTTTTTGTATTGGTAAATACGATCGCTAAATACGGATTATACGCAAGCAACATTTCATGCAACAACTTCACTTTGTCGCGGCTGCGAAGCGGCACAAGAACATGTTCAATTTTTTCCGCCGCCACTT
The DNA here is from genome assembly GCF_001295365.1 of Parageobacillus thermoglucosidasius. Taxonomy (GTDB): domain Bacteria; phylum Bacillota; class Bacilli; order Bacillales; family Anoxybacillaceae; genus Parageobacillus; species Parageobacillus thermoglucosidasius. The sequence continues at coordinate 3,419,119 of NZ_CP012712.1, forward strand.
GCTTCGGCGCGATATGGACATATTCTGGATTTTCCATATATTTTTTCAAAAACGGCTTTAACTTCTCCGGAATCGTCGCGGAAAACACGAGCATTTGCAACTCTTTCGGCATGCGTGCAGCAATTTGGTCGACGTCCACAATAAATCCCATATCCAGCATTAAGTCCGCTTCGTCGACGACGAGCGTGTTTGCTGTGCGAACGAGCAGCGCCTGTTCGCGAATAAGGTCGTTGATTCGTCCCGGAGTCCCGACTACAATATGCGGCTGTGTCTTCAATTTCTCGATCGCCTTCTGCTTATCGGTTCCGCCAATAAAGCAGCGGGCCGTAATTTGCCGATCGCTCGGACAAAACTTGGTAATTTTTAAAATTTCATGGTAGATTTGCGTTGCAAGTTCCCGCGTCGGCGCGGTAATCACTGCTTGCACTGCTTTGCGGTCCGGATCAATTTTTTCGATGATCGGCAGCAAATAGGCGTGCGTTTTCCCCGTTCCTGTTTGCGACTGGCCGATCGCGCTTTTCCCGCGGAGAGCGATGGGAATGATCCGCTCTTGAATTTCCGTCGGTTTATAAAAACGAAGCTCCTTGATCGCTTCAATAATAAATGGCTGAAATGAAAACCGCTCAAACAATGTCTCCTTCATTATACCACTGCTCCCTTCTGATTCGACTAAATAAAGCCGAATAACTCGATTCATCATTATATCTGATTTTGCCACAATACCGCAACTTCAACCATCATGGAGGCGGAAAACCATTTCTTGTTTTCTCGCATACTTTATGAAAGGGATATGTTTCTATTCTCAGCCAAGAAAGGAGGCAAAAACAATGATATATAACAGACCGCCAGCCTTTCCTTCTCCTCCGATGGCACGTGCTTTTCCGTTTTCTCCAATAAGAGCGGCCGGCCCATATCCAAGATTTGGCGGATTTTTATCGCGATTGTTTTCACGAGGACAGCCGCTGCCTCCGGCATCTCCTTGGATGGGGCCGGCAATTCAACACGCTGCTAGCACAAGCGCCGGCGCAAACGCGGGTGGAGGCTTTCTCGGCATATTGACAAACGCCCAAAAAATGTTAGGGATCGCGCAAAACGTGATGCCAATGGTGCAGCAATACGGGCCGCTAATCAAAAACCTTCCGGCCATGGTCAGAATATGGAAAGAGCTAAAAACAACCGATCAAGAAGAAAATGGCGCAGAAAAAAACATTCCGGGAAATAAGAAAAAAACATCCTCTTCATCCAAATCCAAAAGGCGGACAGTGCCGAAAACGAAAACAAGCGAAAATAAACGTTCCGCATCGTCGAAAACCCCAAGGCCGTCTACACCAAAGCTCTATATTTAATACGTTATAATCTTTGTATTCGGTCCCTTTCTCCGCTATAATGTTAAAGAAAGGGAAAGTCTCCCTTCGCACGCCGGAATTGAGGAGGAACAAATATGGAAGTGATCAAAATTACCCCGCGCGGTTACTGCTATGGGGTTGTTGATGCGATGGTGATCGCAAGAAATGCGGCGTTAGATCCTACGTTGCCAAGACCGATTTATATTCTCGGGATGATCGTTCACAATAAACATGTTACCGACGCGTTTGCCGAGGACGGGATTATTACGCTGGACGGCGAGAACCGGTTGGAGATTCTCGAAAAAATTGACAAAGGAACCGTGATCTTCACCGCGCACGGCGTATCTCCCGAAGTGAAAAAGCGCGCGCGCGAAAAAGGGCTTGTCACGATTGATGCCACATGCCCAGATGTGACCAAAACGCATAACTTAATTCAAGAAAAATTAGCGGACGGTTATGAAATTATATATATCGGCAAAAAAGGACATCCGGAACCAGAAGGAGCAGTCGGCATCGATCCAATCCACATTCATCTTGTCGAAACAGCCGAAGATGTGGAACGCCTGACGATTGAAAGCGACCGCATCATGGTGACAAACCAAACAACGATGAGCCAATGGGACGTTGCCGACATTATGAAAAAAGTAAAAGAAAAATACCCGCATGTTGAAATGCATAAAGAAATTTGCCTAGCAACCCAGCTTCGCCAAGAAGCGGTGGCAGAGCAGGCAAAAGAAGCTGACGTCACGATCGTTGTCGGCGATCCAAGAAGCAATAACTCCAACCGCCTTGCGCAAGTGTCGGAAGAAATCGCCGGCACGAAAGCATATCGCGTTGCCGATGTGACGGAAATCGAGATCGACTGGATTAAAGACGCGAAAAAAGTGGCCGTCACAGCGGGAGCCTCTACCCCGACTCCGATTACGAAAGAAGTCATCGATTTTTTAGAACAGTTTGACCCAAACGATCCAAAAACATGGAAGCGCGAACGGAAAGTACCGCTGCATAAAATTTTACCGAAAGTAAAAACAAAAAAAGACTAGCAATGATGAAAGAGGCTGGCTCCAAAAGATCTTTTTGAGCCAGCCAAATTATTTTATACAAATGTAAATGGATCTGTATGGACATTGGAAATACAGACGGTTGTTGCAAACTCATGTTTGGCAAACTCGTTTTCTAAAAAGCGGGCAACCCCTTGTTTCATTACTTTCTCGACATTATGCCCCGGATCAACGATATTCAGCCCGAGCATCATAGCATCATGCGCCACATGATAATAAACATCCCCTGTCACATACACATCAGCGCCAGCTAACTTTGCCTGTGCGACATATTTATTTCCGTCCCCGCCAACCACTGCAACTTGTTGCACCACATCTTGCAAATCGCCGACAACGCGCACCGCCGGAACGTCGAGCGCTTTTTTCACATGTTCGGCAAACTCCGCGAGCGTCATTTTTTCAGGCAAACGGCCAATTCTTCCTAATCCAAACGTTTTTCCTTTGTTTTCAAGCGGATAGATGTCATATGCCACTTCTTCGTACGGATGTGCTTTTAACATCGCGGCAATCACCTTGTTTTGCAATGAAGCTGGGACAATCGTCTCGATGCGCACCTCTTCTACTTGCTCAAGCGTTCCTGCTTCCCCGATGAACGGATTCGCTCCTTCCAGCGGCAAAAATGTGCCGATGCCGCGGCCGTTAAACGTACAATGGCTATAGTTGCCGATATGGCCTGCCCCTGCGTTGCCGATCGCCTCCCGGACGAGGTCGGCGTGCGTCTCCGGAACATAAACGACCAATTTTTTCAGCGGTTCTTCATATGTTGGAACGAGCACCTCTGCTTGCTCCAATCCTAACGCTTCGGCTAGCCAGTCATTGACTCCACCATTGGCAATATCTAAATTCGTATGGGCAGCATAAATAGCAATATCATGTTTCAGGCATTTTTCGATCATGCGCCCTTGCGCTTGATCGGTGGCGATCTGTTTTAGCGGACGGTAAAGCGGCGGATGGTGCGCGATAATCAGATCAACGTTTTCCGCTATTGCTTCATCAATAACTTCTTCTAAAACATCCAAGGCGACCATCACTTTTTGGACTGGTTTATTTAATGTGCCAATTTGCAGCCCGATTCTGTCGCCTTCCATCGCCAGCTGTTTCGGGGCAAACCGTTCCAATAATTGAATGATTTCTTGACCGCTTGGAATTTTGCTCACCGCAATGCCTCCTCCACAAGCTTGATTTTTTTCTCTAGCTCCTGTTTTTTGGAAATGGCAGATTCTGTTTCCGCCTTTTCGTCTAATTGGCGGACGATCCGTTTCCAATGAGCAAGCTCATTGTTCCATTTTTTCAAAAATACATCATTTTTTTCTTTTAATAAAAATGGCCCAAGCAATAATTCTGCTTCCATATTTCTATATGGTCTTTTCCCATCGCCTTTTTCCGCAACAAGCACTTCATAAATTTTCCCTTCTTCTTCCAATATGCACTCTGCCATCAATTCCCACTGATGGTCGATCAGCCATTTGCGGACGATATGTGCGCCGACATTTGGCTGCAAAATCAGCCTCTTCACACCGGAAAGCTTATCTTTTCCAGCCTCCAAAATATTGGCAATCAATGTGCCGCCCATGCCAGCAATCGTAATGCAGTCCACTTCCCCTGGCTGAATTACTTCTAAGCCATCGCCTTTTCGCACAGAAATAACGTCTTGCAGCCCGGTCCTTTCCACTTGTAGCTTGGCGGAACGAAGCGGGCCGTCCGCTACTTCACCGGCCACCGCTTTTGTTATATACCCATGCAAATATGCGTAGCACGGCAAATACGCATGATCCGAACCAATGTCAGCCAGCGTCGCCCCTTTTGGAATAAAAGAAGCGACCGTTTCCAGGCGTTTGGACAGACGAAATTCATTCATTTTGCTGTTTCACATCCTTTAGTCTTCTGTATATTGTATCACAAACAAAAAATCCCTTCACCTAAGGCAAAGGGATTTTTTGTTTTATTTCAGCTCAGAAAGCCATTTTGCCATTTCATCCAGTTTATCTGACGGAACAAGACCAGGAGGCATGCTGCCCCGACCGTTTTGGAGCACGTTTTTAATTTCGTCAGGCGAAAGCCGATCGCCAACTCCTTTTAGCGCCGGGCCAACCCCACCTTCATAATTTTGCCCATGACAGCTGCTGCACGTTTGTTGATAAAATTGTTCCGGATTTGCCGCGGCAGCCTGCTCGGTTTTTTCGCCGCCTTTTTTCTCTTTTGCCAGCTCTTTTGCGTCGCCAAGCCCCTTAAATGAAAGACCAATAGTAAGACCGATTCCAAACACCATAATGATGAAAAATGGGATTAGCGGGTTTCGATTCATTTTTTTACCTCCCCTCATGCATGACCATTGTTCGGAAAATGTAACCGCTACAAACAATTTTATTTTACTGTAAATTATCGCAAAGGAAAAGCCCTAATCTTATATCTGTCATAAAATTGCCGACGCAAAATAAAGTCAAAATAGAAGAAAGACAGCTAAAATTCCTATTCCAATCACGCCTGATATCAGCAAATAAAGAAAGCGAAACCGTTTCCCTATCCATATCCATACGAAACAGTTCATAAAAACAATCGCTGCGGTCACCGCTTTTTGCTTTGGAAAATAATATTCGCCAATTTCAATTGAAGCGATGAGAAAAATGAGCGCACCGCTAATCAGCGGGATATGGATGATATTTCCTTTCCCCTTCCACATCCACGCCGCTACCGTACATATAGAGAAAAAAAGACATAAAAGGAGCATTTGCAAAACGAATGACAATTCAGTAAAATAAATGACAAGAACACTCGCTGGCAACAATAGACAAATCAATGCCACTAAAAGGAAACGGATCATTCCCCAGTGGCGAATTCGCACAATGTCACTTGGGCGCTTTTTATATTCGCCCTCTGTATATAATGCCAGCAAATAATCGCAATATTGTTCTGGAAGGAGGCGAGAACGCTTCCAATATTCAATTTCCCGCACAATGATTTCACGTCTGCGTTCGTCCATGCTCATCCGCCTTTCGAAAAGAAAAAAAGAAAAAATAGTTTACTTCTCTGGGACATGAAGAAGTAAACTATTGGAAAAGATTACTCTAAAAAGTCTTTCAGCCGTTTGCTGCGGCTTGGATGGCGCAACTTGCGGAGCGCTTTCGCTTCAATTTGCCGGATGCGTTCGCGGGTAACCCCAAACACTTTTCCGACTTCTTCGAGCGTCCGCGTACGGCCGTCATCTAGTCCAAAACGCAAGCGAAGCACGTTCTCTTCGCGGTCCGTCAGCGTGTCCAGCACATCTTCTAGCTGCTCTTTTAGCAGTTCGTACGCCGCGTGCTCAGATGGCGACGTCGCTTCTTGGTCTTCAATGAAATCGCCTAAATGCGAATCGTCTTCTTCGCCAATCGGCGTTTCAAGTGATACTGGTTCTTGGGCAATCTTTAAAATTTCGCGCACTTTTTCCGGAGTTAAATCCATTTCTTCAGCGATTTCTTCTGGAGTTGGTTCGCGGCCAAGATCTTGAAGCAATTGACGTTGCACGCGGATAAGTTTGTTAATTGTTTCCACCATATGCACCGGTATACGGATCGTACGGGCTTGGTCGGCAATCGCCCGCGTTATCGCTTGACGAATCCACCATGTCGCATATGTGCTGAATTTGTATCCTTTGCGGTAGTCGAACTTTTCGACCGCTTTAATCAGACCCATATTTCCTTCTTGGATTAAGTCCAGAAACAGCATGCCGCGACCGACATAACGTTTGGCGATGCTAACGACAAGGCGAAGGTTTGCTTCCGTTAAACGGCGTTTCGCTTCTTCGTCACCTTGCTCGATTCGTTTTGCCAGTTCAATTTCTTCTTCGGCAGACAATAGCGGAACGCGACCAATTTCTTTTAAATACATGCGCACAGGATCGTTAATTTTCACACCAGGTGGAACCGACAGATCATTTAAGTCAAATTCTTCTTTTGCTAAATCGTCGATATCCGGATCATGCTCTAAATCAGATTCTAAATCAGATTCACTAATGACTTCAATTCCTTGGTCCGTTAAGTATTCGTAAAATTCGTCCATTTGGTCTGAATCAAGATCAAACGCGGATAAACGTTCGGCAATTTCTTCATATGTCAAAATGCCGCGCTTTTTGCCGAGCTCTGTTAGTTGTTCTTTCGCCTGTTCAAGCGTTGCATCTGCATCGATTTGTTTTGCACGAGCTGGTTTTTCAGCCATTTCACTACCTCCTTTTTAAACTAATAACATCATATTACGAAGATAACATTTTTTTCATTTCAATAATTTCTTTCGCGATGCGCGCGGCAGTCAAAAAGTCTTTTTTTCGTTCCGCTTCCATTTTTTCTTGTTCTTTTTCTTTTAGCATTAACCATTTTGGATAATTCAACACATGTTTCATGTAATCATTCAGTTCCTGATTGGAAACTTCGTCATTGATCAACAACAGCGACAGCTCTGTTACAAGAGGTTTTAAATCGTCAGGAAGGCGTGAAAGCAACAAACTGACGTCCGGATCGTTTCCTTCTTCGTAAAACGCGTAAATATAAGCAGCAATCGCCCGGTGCTCTTCGAGATTAAAGTTGCCTGCGATCTTTTCTTGGACTACCATCGCTACATCGCGGCTTTGCAGCATATGAGCAAGCAACATTCGCTCCGCATTTTGAAATGCGGGAAGAAGTTTCTTCTGCAGCAGCGGTTTCGGTGTTTCTTCCCGGTCTATATGATGAGCATGTTTGACAGTGCCTTTATAGCGGTTTAACTGCTCCTGCAAGGCGGACAGTGAAAGGGAAAACTCGTCGGCCAGCTGCCGTAAATAGTAATCCCACTCAATGGGGTTCGGCAGCTTGCTGATTTCGCGAAGCACTTCTTCAATATAACGGATTTTATCGTTTTCGTCTTGCAAGTTTTTTCCTTTGCGAAAATACATCATTTTAAACGCCATCAACGAGCTGCCCGCATCAATAATATCCCGACGGAACCGATCCGGACCATATTTTCTTATATATTCATCAGGATCAAGGCCATCAGGAATTGTTGCAATTTTCACATGACATCCTGCTTCTGTCAGCACCTCCGCTGCGCGAAATGTTGCTTCGATTCCTGACGCATCGCCATCGTAGCAAATGATGACAGTATCGACATTGCGCCGGAGAATGCGCGCATGCTCTTCCGTTAGAGCCGTGCCCATCGTTGCGACAGAATGGGCAACGCCTGCTTGCACCGCGGAAATAACGTCAGCAAATCCTTCCAACAAAATAACCTCTTGATGTTTTCGTATATGTAAACGAGCTTGATGAAAGTTGTACAAAATTTTTCCTTTATGGAAAATGGCCGTTTCCGGGCTGTTTAAGTATTTTGGCTGTCCTTCTCCTAAAAGCCTGCCGGAAAAGCCGACAGTGTCTCCATGATGATTAAGAATCGGGAACATAATCCGATGGCGGAAACGATCAAAATAGTCCCCATTTTCTTTTCGAATGATCAGTCCAGCTTTTTCCATTAGCTCAAGCGAAAAACCGCGCCCTGACAAAAGTTTGACTGCAAAGTCCCACGAGTTCGGCGCATAACCGATTTCAAACTGATCAATGATTTCTCGCGTCCATCCTCGATCTTGTAAATAATCAAGAGCTTTTTGTCCTTCATTTGTATTTACAAGCAAATGATGGTAAAATTTTTTCAAGAGCTCATGCGCTTCCACCATCATTTTTGTTTCGCCTGTATTGGTACGGCTTTTATCCGCATCGTCTAGCTGCAAATGGGACAAATCGATGTTCGCCTTAACTGCCAGCCGTTTTACTGCCTCAAGAAAGGAAATGCCTTCGATATCCATAAGAAACGAAAATACATTTCCGCCGGCACCACAGCCGAAACAATGGAAAATTTGCTTTTCTGGGGAAACAGAAAACGACGGCGTCTTCTCCCCGTGAAACGGGCATAACCCAAAGTAGTTGCGTCCTTGTTTTTTTAATTGGACATAATCGCTGATGACATCGACGATATCAACGGTACGGCGAATCGTTTCAATCGTTTCTTCGGGAATACGGTATCCCATATGAACAACTCCGTATCTTATTATTCTCGGCCTATGTCTATTTTCCTGCGAGTTTCGACAAAATTTTTTCGAAATTTTGCAGAAAGGCACGACGATCCTGATCAGAAAACCGCTTCATTCCCTTCCGGTACACACCTTGCCTCCGCTGTTTCGCTTCAAGATAGCGGAAGTAGAGGAGATCATCCATTCCTCCATCTTCATACACCTTCCCGCGCGGAGAAATAACATAAACACCGCGGCTAACAAGCATGCTTGCTAATCCGATATCTTGGGTAACAACAACATCTCCCTTCGCCGCATGGTTCAAAATGTATAAATCGACCGCTTCCTTTTCTGTGTCCACATATACCCATTCCATTTTCTGCAAAGGAGAGAAATGGTTGTATGAAGAAACAAACACGCTTGGTATATTATATTTGCAAGCAAGCGAGAAAATTTCATCTTTTATCGGGCAAGCATCGGCATCGACAAAAACGATCGGCCTCAATGTTCAGATCTGACTGCTCTCATCATAGTGCCAGCCGCGCTCAAGTGCAAAGTCCGTTCAGCAATCAGATTCGCACCTCCTAATTATTCTACACCGTTCTTGAAAATCCTTCTTTTTTCTCTTAGTAGAGAACGGATTTTGTCGAAAAGAAAATTCTTTTTCCCCTTGACAATTGGCTATAAATAGTTTACTCGTTCTCTTTCCACTCTAAACCTGCCTTGTTCATTTTTCTCGCAATTTTTTATTATAATATAAATGATAAAAATGCGCTATAAAAAAGTAATAGCACATCACATCATCGTGAATGTGCTATATTTTTCTTTTTCTCATAATAATGCTCGCCGTTTCTTCAACCGCCTTATTCGTCACATCGATAACGTCACAGCCGATTTTTTTCACTATCTCCTCAAAATAAGCAAGCTCTTCTTTAATGCGATCCATGTTCGCATAAATGGCTTGGTCGTTTAAGCCGAGTGATTTTAGGCGCTCGCGGCGAATCGAAAGCAATTTTTCCGGGCTGATTTTTAATCCGAAACATTTTTCCCGAGGCACTTTAAAAAGCTGTTCTGGCGGTTCGACTTCCGGCACGATCGGCACGTTTGCCACCTTTAACCGTTTATGCGCCAAATATTGCGATAACGGTGTTTTCGAAGTGCGCGATACGCCTATTAAAACGATGTCGGCGCGCAAAATTCCCCGCGGGTCCCGTCCATCATCATATTTCACTGCAAATTCAATCGCTTCAATCTTCTTAAAATAATCCTCATCAAGCACGCGCACTTGCCCCGGCTCATATCGCGGCGTCAGTTTGAATAAATCGCTCATTGTTTCAATAAGCGGTCCAATAATATCATACGCCGCTACTCCTTCACGCGCAGCCTCTTCAATCAGAAATTGGCGCATTTCCGGGACAACAAGCGTAAACGCAATAATTCCTTGGTTCATTTTTGCTAATGCAACGACTTCCGCAAGAGTCGACTTATCTTCCACATATGGAACGCGTTTTAATTGAATATGTGAACTGTAAAACTGGCTCGCTGCTGCTTTCACCACAAGTTCCGCCGTTTCCCCACCTGAATCGGAAACAACATAAACAAGGCGTTGATTCATCTTTCTCCTCCTTTTTTTCTATAACAAATCGTCTTTCGCTAGCGCGACGAACGCCTTTGTCATATTTGTTTTCGTTATTCGGCCAATGACCTCGTATCCCTTCTCTGTCTTCCGCACTACCGGCATCGCATCAATCTGCTTTTCAATTAACCGCTCCGCTACCTCAATAAGCGGATCATCTTTATAACAAACAGCTACATTCGGCATTCTTGTCATAATAATATTGACAGGAATCGTCGTTAACTCTTGTTTGCCAATGCTTGCGCGCAATAAATCTTTTCTGGATAACACGCCAGCCAGAAGCGCTTCGTCATCAACGACAAACAGCGTGCCGACATCTTCAAGAAACATGGTGACAATCGCATCATATACACTAACATTTTCATTGACAACAACTGGAATCGATTGGTAATCTTCTACTTTTATCTTTTTTATTTTATCAGCAAGCAGCTGAGAACCGGTTTTCCCTGTATAAAAATATCCCACCCGGGGCCGCGCTTCCAAATATCCGGCCATCGTTAATATCGCTAAGTCCGGACGCAATGTCGCTCTTGTTAAATTCAATTTTTCCGCAATGCTCTCCCCCGTAATCGGGCCATGATCTTTGACGATTTGCAAAATTTGCTCTTGGCGTTTATTCAGTTCGATTGTTGCTCACCACCTTACTGAAAGCTATAACACGCTATCGTCTTCTAAATTTATTATACTATACTCCTGTTTTTCAGCAGGAAATTTTGCCTTCCGAAAATGACGGCATCGCATCTTTTTTCGTCAGCCGTTCCCGCTTTCGCTTTCTGCCTGATGTTTGCGGGAGCCGCTGACCTTTTTTAGTTCATCAATTTGCATTAAAAACCGTTTTGTTTTTAACGATAGACCTGAGTACTCATCGTAGTAAGAGGAAAGAACCGAGCGAAGCTCTTTTTTTGTTTCCTCTTTGACCGAAATCGCACCAAGCCTTGATAAATCCATATAGTAAAACAAACGCAATAATCTCACGGCGGCTGCAGAAAGCGGAATTCGATGCGGATCGTATTGCTCGCAACGATGGCAAAGAAATCCAGCTTCTTTTATTGAAAAGGAAAACTTTCCTTCTGTCCGGCCGCATATGGCGCAATAATCCAACTTAGGCGGAATGCCCATTACGGACAACATTTTCGTTTCATAAATGCTAGCGAGGATTTCTAAATCGCGGCCCTCATTCATATATTGTAACGTCTGCAAAAGCAGTTCAAACAAATACGGATTGCGCTGATGTTCTTCCGTTATTTTATCAGTCAGTTCCACGATATAAGACGCGTATGCCGCTGTGAAAATATCTTCACGGGTCGCCCGCATTGAATCAATAATATCGCCTTGCTGCAAAACACCGACACCGCGGCTTCTTTGAATTAAGTAGTAACCGTATGTAAACAGTTGGGTAACGGCAGAAAGGCGGCTGCTCGGCTTTTTTGCTCCGCGCGCCATCGCAGCCACCTTTCCCCATTCCCTCGTAAAGAATGTGACGATTTTATTGGTTTCGCCATAATCAGTTGCGCGAATAACAATCGCTTCACATTTTTCAAACAATCGCATCACCACCGACCATCAAACGCTGATCAAAACACAGGTTGATCGACTTCTTTTCGTTCCGTCACTTGTTCGTCGCTACTAGGTTGTTGTTCTCTTTCCAGCTCTTTGAAAAGAAGATATGTGTCGATGTTGCCGGTCTGACTGAACAGCTTCCATGTAAATTCAATCATGGAACCACACCTCTTTCCGCCTGCAGCGTTGCTTATTTTCCCGTCTAGATATAGATTGACCCCGCCGTGAAACGTTTATGTGGTATAAAATTTTCTAATTAATACTCTTCTTCTCTAAACCCAAAATCACGCAACTGTGCCAGCCGGTTGCGCCAATCTTTTTGCACTTTCACCCATAATTCCAAAAATACTCTCGAGCCAAGAAGCGCTTCGATATCGACACGCGCCCGCTGGCCGATCTCTTTTAACATTCGGCCTTGTTTTCCGATAATGATCCCTTTTTGCGAATCCCGCTCCACAATAATGACGGCACCGACATACACTGTGTCGCTGTCTTCACGCCGCTCAATCGTTTCCACCACGACGGCAATGGAATGCGGGACTTCTTCGCGCGTCAAATGAAGCGCTTTCTCGCGAATTAACTCCGCAATGATAAACCGTTCCGGATGGTCAGTCACTTGATCAGGCGGATAATATTGCGGACCTTCCGGTAAATATTTTTTGATTTGTTCCACCAATGTTTCGATATTGTTCCCTTGCAGCGCAGAAATCGGGATGATTTCCGCAAACGGGTAAAGTTCTTTATACCTGTCAATCAACGGCAATAAATCGTTCGGATGAACAAGATCGATTTTATTGATGACTAAAAACACCGGCGTATTTACTTCTTTCAGCCGTTCAATAATATACGCGTCACCGCGCCCAAATCCTTCTTCGGCGTTAATCATAAATAAAATAAGATCGACTTCTTTTAACGCGTTTAGCGCCACTTTCATCATAAAATCGCCAAGCTTATGTTTCGGCTTATGCATTCCTGGCGTATCGATAAAGATGATTTGCGCGTCATCTGTTGTGTAAACACCTTGAATTTTATTGCGCGTCGTTTGCGGCTTATCGCTCATAATCGCGATTTTTTGGCCAATGACGCGGTTTAAAAATGTTGATTTTCCAACGTTTGGTCTGCCAACAATGGAAACGAATCCTGATTTGTATCCTTCCTTATTCATGCAAATCCTCCGCTGAAAATGCTTTTGGTAATAGTTCTTTCACTGTTAGTTCAGCAATATCACCGTTTAAATTTGCCAATATTATTTTCATATCACTTGGACACAGCTCAAAAATGACCTGGCGGCATGCACCGCAAGGCGGTACCGGGCGGGGCGTGTCAGCGATCACAGCAAGTGCGGCAAATTCTTTATCCCCTTCCGAATACGCCTTAAAAAGCGCCGTCCGTTCCGCGCAATTACACATGCTGTAAGCGGCGTTTTCAATATTGCAGCCGCGGTACACTTTCCCGTCTTTTGTTAATAAAGCAGCGCCAACTTTAAATTGCGAATAAGGGGCATAAGCGTATTCTCTCGCTTTTTTCGCCTCTTCGATCAGTTCATTTGTTTTCAACGTTTTTCTTCCTTTCTCGCCAGAGGTGCAATAAGCCCCCCCTTTTTTATTTTACAAAAAATCTTTGTAAATTTCATCTTTCTTCTTTAAAATATGACAGAAAAATAAGAATTTTTTTTGCTTATTTGTTACAGGAGATATGGCAAAAAGATAATGATTCCAACAACAACCGCAACCACTGCAGCGATCAAGACGGCGCCTGCGGCGATATCTTTCGCCGCTTTTGCTAAAGGATGAAAATCTGTCGTCACTAAATCAACAGCACGTTCAATCGCCGTATTTACTAGTTCCAGCGTAATGACACTTCCGATCGTCAGCAAAAGAATAAGCCATTCCAGCTTGGAAATGTGAAGGATTGCCGCGACAACCAGCGCGATAACAGCCAATGCGATATGGATGCGCATATGCGTTTCTTCTCTCACCGCTGCGACAATTCCCGCCCATGCGCAAGCAAATCGTTTTCTTTCCTTTCTCCAATCCATATTTTATCTCGTCAGCCCATATTGTTCTAGAATATCTTTTTGTTTGGAAAACATGATTTTTTCTTCTTCTTCTGTTTTATGATCATATCCTAGCAAATGCAAAAAACCGTGCACTGCCAAAAAGCCAAGCTCGCGCATAAACGAATGTCCATACTCTTCCGCTTGTTCTTTCGCCTTTGGAATCGAAATAATAATATCGCCAAGCAACAGAGGGGCGTCCGCACCGACAATTTCGATCTCTCCCTCTCCCTTTTCCTCAAGAGCGAAAGAGATGACATCTGTCGGTTGGTCTTTGCCCCGATAGTCGCGATTGATGATGCGGATTCGCTCATTATCCACAAAAGAAACGCCTACTTCCGCTCCATCCGGAACATGTTCGGTTTCTGCCGCATAGTTAAGCAGCCGTTCGATCATCTCCATTTGTTCTTTTGTCACTTCATTTGTCTCATCGATAAAGTCAATGTTGAGAATCATGCGTGCCTCACCTTTTCTTTTCGAATCTCTGGATATTCAATCCGCGAATGGAAAACGCCATTTAACGTTTCACAAAGCGATGTCGCCACCGTTTCCAGCTCTTTTAACGTGATATCACACTCGTTCAATTGATTATCTTGCAACCGTTCGGCAATAATGCCGCGGACAATTTTTTCAATTTTCTCCTGAGACGGATTCGAAAGCGACCGCACCACCGCTTCCACGCTATCAGCGATGCTAACGATCGCTGCCTCTTTCGTTTGCGGCTTTGGCCCTGGATAGCGGAATTCTTCCTCAGGCACATAGTCCATCTGCCCAAGCGCTTTATGATAAAAATATTTCAGCAATGTCGTGCCATGATGCTGCTCAGCAATGTCGATAATTTCTTTCGGCATGCGATGCTTTTTTAAAATAGCAACCCCATCAGATACGTGAGCAAGAATAATATTTTTGCTTAACTGCGGCGATAAGTGGTCATGTGGATTGCTGCCTATTTGATTTTCAATAAAATAGCGGGGGCGCTTTGTTTTCCCGATATCATGGTAATAGCAAGCAACGCGCGCTAATAAACCGTTGGCGCCAATCGCTTCGCAAGCAGCCTCTGCTAAATTGGCCACCATGATGCTGTGATGGTATGTTCCGGGAGCTTCCGTTAAAATTTTACGAAGCAATGGATGGTTCGGATTCGATAATTCAATTAATTTCATCGATGACAAAATGCCAAAGCTCGCTTCCAAAACCGGCAAAAGCCCGATTGTCAAAATCGCTGAAAAAATGCCGGAAGCAACTGCCATCAGCAAAAACATGCCAGTTTCTGCTAACGAATAATGCCCGTTTTTCAGCAAGTTTAACGCGAGCATAACAACAACGTTAATGAAAGCGACAAATACCCCTGCCTGCCAGATTTTTGCTTTTCGCAGCTGCTTATGTAAAAAGAAACTTCCCGCCAGTCCGCTTGTTACTAAATAAACTGCCAACGAAACTTGCATCGTGCCATTCGTGCCAAATTCCTCGTTAAACATTAAGCTGCCGCATACAGCAAAAAGAATGCTTGTAATAATCGCCATCCGTTCCCCGATGAAAATACGGACGAGCATGGTGCCGAAAGCAACCGGCACAAGATAGCCGGCGGAAAACGCATCGCTCTCCGGGATGAGGCGAAGCAGTTCCATCACAAGGATCATGATCGTAAAAATGGTCGCATATACAAACAAGTTCATGTTCGTTTTCTCTCGCCCAAAGTAGTAAACAACAGGCGATAACAATAATAACACGAAAAGAAAAAGACCGATAAGCGGCTGAAAAGAACGCTCGTTTTCCAACAAGCCGACAAGCTGAAGCTGACGATAAATTTCATTAGTAATAAATTGCCCCTCTTCAACGATAATTTGCCCTTGCAAAATTTTTACCGGTTTTACTTCATCCATCGCCTGTCTCCGTTTTTCTTCCGTCGCGGCGCGATCGTAAATCACATTCGGAATGATCGCTTGCTTCGTCAACTTGATAACAATTTTTTCTAACGACGGCGGAAGAATGATATACTTCAGTTCATCTTGCACTTTTGCCCTTGCCTTCTCCAATTCTGATTTCGTGATGCGCTCGGCCATAATAGAATGAACAGACGTTACCGCCGCTTCTTTCGCTGTGTTTATATCTTCTGGATCAGCTTGAAGCAGCTTTTCCCATTCGCTTTCGGACAAATAGGAAAACCATTCCTGCGGCAACCGCTCCTTCAGCTTATCGACCATTTCCGCTTGTTCCTTATTTTTTCCTTTGGCTTCATCCTGAATTTCAACGATGGTAGTAAATAGCGATGAAATTAAATCGACGCGGTTTTCCGCATATTCCTTTTTTAACGTGTAAACATCCGCCACTTTATTGGCGGCTTCTTTTTTAAGTTTTTCTGTCGTTTCCTTGTCTTCAATGGTAATCGGGGAGCGAATCGTTTCTGTCGCAATATCAAATAAGCGCAATTCATACTGGCGCGGTTTTACTTGAACATATAACGCCGCGAATAAAAACAGGCCTAAAAACAAAAACAAAAGATAACGGACGAAACGGACGTGATTAATACGTTCTAGAAAAAAGCGAATCCTCTCCAACAGTTTTCCCCTCGCTTTAAAGAAAAGACCCTTTCAAAAAGCGGGTCTTCTCTACATGCCAGCCTCTTCGTATGCTTGAATAATTTTCGCCACGAGCGGATGGCGCACGACATCCGTTTGTTCTAAAAAAACAAAGGAAACGCCACTGACCGCCCCTAATATTTCTTTTGCCACAGCAAGTCCCGATTTCACTCCTTTTGGCAAATCGACTTGCGAAATATCACCGGTAATGACCATTTTCGAACCAAAGCCTAATCTTGTTAAAAACATTTTCATCTGTGCCGGTGTCGTATTTTGCGCTTCATCTAAAATGACGAAAGCATCTTCAAGCGTTCTCCCCCGCATATACGCCAGCGGCGCAATTTCGATCGTCCCTCTCTCAATTAACCGCTGCGTATGGTCCACTCCCAATACATCGTGCAGCGCATCGTAAAGAGGACGCAAGTAAGGGTCGACTTTCTCTTTTAAATCTCCCGGCAAAAATCCTAAACTTTCTCCTGCTTCCACTGCCGGGCGGGTCAAAATAATGCGCTTCACCTGCCCGCTTTTCAAGGCGCGGACCGCCATCACCACCGCCAAATACGTTTTTCCTGTGCCGGCAGGCCCAATTCCGAAAACAAGGTCATGCTGTTTAATAGCTGTGACATAATGGCGCTGCCCCAATGTTTTTACGCGTATCGATTTTCCTTTAGCATTTTTTGTAATTTCTTCCTCATATAAACTAATCAAATAGTCGAGCGTCCCTTGTTTCGCCAATTGAATCGCATAGATCACATCCCGTTCACTTATGGCAATACCTTTCCGGATAAGGATCAGCAAATGGCGCAACAAGTCATCCACAAGCTGCACTTGTGACGGGGTGCCAGAAACGCTCACCGATTCTCCTCTTGTTACGATGGAAACTCCCAGCTCTTGTTCCATCCGTTTTAAGTGGGCATCATGAATACCGAAAAGCGCAATTGCTTCATTTGCGTTTTCCAATTGCTGACTGATGGTTACAAACTCTTCCGACATCCTCAATCTCCTTGAACTATTGGTGTGGTATCGCGATGTTTTCAATCACTTGGTAATGCAACTCTACCCTTACTTTACCATTCTCTTTCGCTTGATGCAAAACTTTTTCTCCTTTAATCATAGCATCTTCCGGCAATTTTGCCTTTAATTCTTTGCGAGCAAGTTCCTTTGCTTTTGCGAGCGCTTCTGCCCATGTATAACTGCGCTTTGCTTCTTGCGTTTCCCGAAAAACGACACGTTCATAATAAATAGGCAAGTCCCATTTCCAAAAGCGGAACGGTCTTTTCAGCCGGTCTATTTCATAATGGCGAAACGCTGGTTTTTGAAACCCCCATATTGGAAGCGAAATATTTTTCACCGCTATATAATGTTTTTCCATGTATTTTCCCGTTAATACCTGAAACGTTGCCTCCAGCGGCAGGACAACGGTAGACTTGTACCATGTTTCGCCAAAAATTTTCCCCCGCGCCAGCTGCTCTTCCTTTCCGATAATGCCTGACACTAATAATTGCCCTTTCGTCACATGATCGTTGATCGAAACAAGCGGCTGGCCTTTTTCCACAAACATATCCGTAATGACCGCCTCTTTTTTTGCCACTAAATAGCGGCCGCCGGTTTTTTTTGTCTCTTTTGGTTCATTTTTCTCCACTACTTGGAAATAAAACGTCGTCCCTCTGAGTTCCACGCCGATCCATGTAATGGTGTTAATGCGATCGATTAATTTTTTCTGAATCGTTTCTGGATCATCAATGAAAAATTGCAATGCGCCTTTTTCGACTCCCATTTGTTTTAACTCTTTCAATATGCGGTATTCCGTCTCCGGTTTAGCCCCTTTAATATCGATCCCCCAAACCATATTGGAAAGCACAAAAACGATCGCCAAGAAGAAGCAGATGCCGAGGAAAACGCCAAAATTTGTTAGCATGTTTTTGCAAAAAAACGGGAATCCCGCCTTTCCCACAAAATAAAGTTTACAATCGCTTTTTCGGGCGACAACACGCAGCCGCCTGACATCTTTTAATAAAATAAAAAACGTCGCAATATGGTCACCATGCTTTTTTACATTCCAAACCGCAATATCGTTGCGTACACATGCGTTAATCAACCGTTCCACGCCTTTCCCTTGCGCTTTCACCCTTACGCTGCCTGCCAGCAAGTTCATCCATTGGTTCTTCATCCTGTTTCCTCCTTCCGTTCCCCTGTTCCCATCATCGGTTGCAAGCTGTTAAGCTTACTCATCTATATAAATGACTTGGCTTATTTTTCCTTCGAGCAAAATTTCTTCTGGCAAAATAGTTTTTATGACAAATTGCTCACCGCGGACAAGAAGCTGTCCTTGCTTTAAAAGCAGGCGGAGTTCTTTGTCGCTAAATGTTAGCAGTCCGCGATGATTTTCGACATAAATATGTATTTGCCCAACCATCGTAATGCGGGGAAGGTCCATGATAATATCAGCGGGAAGCTCCAATTTGTCTGTCAGCCATCTTCTCATATGCTGCCGCCATTTTTTCACCATAAAAGAACCCCCTTTCATCTCATACATATGAGATGAAAAAGGGGGTTAGCACTAATTGTTGTTTCGGCCGGCAAAAACAAAGGGTGCCCGCTTTCGCGGAGCACCCGATTCCGTTATTGTGAAAGTTGTTGTTGAACAAGCTTGTTGACGAGAGAGCCATCCGCTTTTCCTTTTACCTTTGGCATGATCGCTCCCATTACTTTGCCCATATCCGCTTTTGAAGAAGCGCCTACTTCCGCAATTGTCTGCTTGACAATTTCCAAAAGCTCTTCTTCCGTCAATTGCTTTGGCATATATAATTGAACGATTTCAATTTCCGCCTTTGCTTTTTCAACAAGGTCTGTACGACCAGCATTTTCGAATTCTTGGAGGGAGTCTTTACGCTGCTTTAATTCGCGAGAAAGAACGGTTAGCTCTTCGTCTTCCGATAATTGGCTTTTGCCAAGTTTAATCGCCTCGTTTTGCAACGCCGCTTTTAACATTCGAAGGACGGAGAGTTTATCTTTTTCTTTGTTTTTCATCGCCTGCTTCATATCGTCATTTAAACGATCAAGAAGACCCATATATACACCCTCTTTTAATGCTTGCGCTTTCTAGCCGCTTCAGATTTTTTCTTCCGTCTGACGCTTGGCTTTTCATAAAATTCGCGCTTTCTGATTTCTTGCAATGTACCTGTTTTCGAAACGGCACGTTTGAAGCGACGAAGAGCGTCATCAATGGATTCGTTTTTGCGAACGATTGTTTTTGACATCCTGCTTCCCTCCCTCCGAGCAACAACCATTTCATTTATTACTATATGTGTACTTGACAATTATAATATATGCTTACACGGCAGGTCAATAAAAAAACTTGTCATTGTTCTTCCCGCCCCCCCATACAAATTAAGATGAAAGGGGGAAGGACAAGTGGTGCAATTGCTTATTTTGTTTTCCATCTATACCGTTATTTTCCTCACCGGCATGTTTATGATGAAGTCAGGACTTTATGCTTTATCAGGCCACCGCTTGCAACAGTGGCTGCTGCGTTTTACCAGTACCCCTTTGCAAGGATTTTTTACCGGGATGGTTGTTACGGCGCTTTTACAAAGCAGCTCCGCGGTGATGGTCATTACCGTCGGGCTCGTCTCTACCGGCTATCTTACCTTCCGGCAATCGATCGGCGTTATTTTAGGAAGCAACATTGGCTCCACGATCACCACCGAAATAATTACTCTTGACGTCGGGGACAGCGTGATTCCGATGCTTTTTATTGGAGCGGCTCTCGTCTGTTTCGGTTATTACCGCCCCGCTTACGGCACTGGCATGATTGTTGTCGGGCTCGCCTCTTTATTTTTCGCGATGAAAGGGTTTGGCCAGCTCGCAAAGCCGCTGTCTTCATATCCGATTGTGGATGAATGGCTGCAAAAAACAAACCTTTCGCCTTTAAGCGGAATCATGATCGGCGTAATCCTCACAGCCATTATTCATTCAAGCGCAGCAACGATCGGCATTGCGATGGGGTTTTTGAATGAACATATTCTCACGCTTCCAGCCGGCATCGCGATTTTGCTTGGCGCGAACATCGGCACATGCATCACCGGCCTTTTGGCAAGCGTCGGTTCGGCGTATGAAGCGAAATTAACCGCTTATACCCATTTATGGTTTAATGTCGTCGGGGTTATTCTTTTTTCCTTTTTTATCGATCCGCTTGCTTCCGTTGCCGCAAAGCTTAATCCTTCCCCAGACGTCCAATTAGCCCATGTCAGCGTGCTATTTAACGTCATTTGCTCCGTCGCTGCGCTGCCTTTTGTCCGGTGGATCGAATCCGCGATATTATTTTTTCATGGCAAACGTCCTTAATAATCGGAAGCGGCCGTTTTTCCCGCAACGATCGCGGCGCCGGAACTTGTCCCGATGCGCGTCGCTCCCGCTTCGACCATTGCCATTGCGCTTTTTATGTCACGAACGCCGCCAGAAGCTTTCACGCCGATGTTTTGCCCGACCGTTTTCCGCATCAGTGCGACATCTTCTGTCGTAGCGCCGCCTGTTGAAAAGCCTGTCGATGTTTTCACATAATCCGCTCCCGCTTTCACGGCAAGCTGGCAAGCGCGCACTTTTTCTTCTTCGGTAAGCAGGCATGTTTCAATAATCACTTTCACAAGCGCTTTCCCTTTTGCCGCTTCGACGACGGCGCGAATATCACGTTCGACAAGGTCATCGTTGCCATCTTTTAGCGCGCCGATGTTAATTACCATATCGACTTCTGTCGCACCATTTTCAATCGCATTTTTCGTTTCAAACGCTTTCGTTTCCGGAGTATTCGCTCCGAGCGGAAAGCCGATCACCGTGCATACTTTTACGTCCGTGCCTTTTAACAACTCGGCAGCGGTAGCCACCCATGTCGGATTGACGCAAACGGAAGCGAAGCCGTATTGTTTTGCCTCTTCGCACAGCTTCACGATTTGCGCTTTTGTTGTATCCGCTTTCAGCAGCGTATGGTCAATCATTTTTGCAATATTATTTTCCATTACGGCAAATCTCCTTTCTCTTTTGGCAATATAGAAGTCTGACATCTATCATCATACCACGATTTTAACAGAAAAACTAGTTTACAAAAATTTTTTACCGTAAACAAGAAAAACCCAGCTGCTATGCTGGGTTATGAGCTTAATTTTACGGATTGCGGGATGTCATCAGCAACAACGCGGACAAATTCCCCTTCATTATACGGATATCCGGCTTTTGTAATTTTCACTTTCACGATCTCTCCAACCATTTCCTCTGTAGCCGGGAATCTCACTTTCAAATAGTTGTCCGTATATCCGATGTACAACCCGCTTTCCAAGTTTTCTTTATCCCGCTCTTCTGGTATGACCTCGAGCACTTGCCCTTCAAACTGCGAAGCGTATTCTTTTGCGAGCTGATCGGACAGCGCAATTAAGCGGCGGACGCGATCGTGTTTTACGTCCTCATCCACTTGATTTGGCATGCGTGCAGCTGGCGTACCCGTCCGTTTCGAGTACGGGAAAACGTGAAGTTCGGAAAAACGCTGTTCACGCACAAAGTTGTATGTCTCCATAAATTCTTCTTCCGTCTCGCCCGGAAAACCAACGATCACGTCTGATGTTATCGCAAGTTCCGGGAAAACTTCGCGCAAACGCGCCAGCCGCTCCGCAAAAAATTCCGTTGTGTATTTGCGGCGCATCCGTTTTAACACCGTATTCGAACCGGATTGAAGCGGGATGTGCAAATGGCGCACAATCTTATCGGAACGGCGGAGCACGTCGATCACTTCATCGGTGATTTGGCTCGCTTCAATTGATGAAATGCGGAGCCGTTTTAAACCGACAACTTGCTCATCCAAATCGCGAAGAAGCGCTGCAAAATTGTAGTCTTTCATATCCGTTCCGTAGCCGCCTGTATGGATGCCTGTCAACACAATTTCTTTATAGCCGGCGTTGACAAGCTGCTGCGCTTGCCGGATGATTTCTTGCGGGTCGCGGGAACGCATTAAGCCGCGCGCCCATGGAATGATGCAAAACGTGCAAAAATTATTGCATCCTTCTTGAATTTTCAGCGAGGCGCGCGTCCGGTCGCTAAACTCCGGAACGTCCATTTCTTCAAACACGCGCGTTTTCATAATGTTGTGCACAGCGTTAATCGGCCGGCGTTCGCGCTGAAACTGTTCCACATATTCTAAAATTTTGCCACGGTCTTGCGTGCCGATCACAATATCCACACCCGGAATCGCCATCACTTCTGCCGGAGATGTTTGCGCGTAACATCCTGTCACGCAAACGACAGCGTCTGGATTTCTCCGGATCGCGCGGCGTATGACTTGGCGGCTTTTTTTATCGCCTGTGTTCGTCACTGTGCATGTATTGATGACATAAACATCAGCCATGCTGTCAAAATCTTTACGTTCGTAGCCAGCTTTTTTGAACAACTGCCAAATCGCTTCCGTTTCATAATGGTTTACTTTGCATCCAAGCGTATGAAATGCAACTGTTGGCATTTGCTGTCACCTCACTGTAGTTCAAATTGATACGAAGCAGCCGCCAAAAGATAAAGCGGCGCCGTTTCAGTCCGCAAAATCCGCGGCCCAAGGCTGCAGGAAAAAAAGCCATGCTGTTTAAGCAGCTCCACTTCTTCGCCGGAAAATCCGCCTTCCGGGCCAAAAACGGCCAGGAGCGATTGCCCGTGCTTCATCTGCCGCAAAATGGCAGCAAGCGTTCGATGGTTTCCTTGTTTTGCTTCTTCTTCATAAGCAAAAAGCCGGTAATCGGCGATTTTAGCAAATTCCACCAGTTCATCGATCGTCATCGGCGCGTGTATATCAGGAATTTTCCCGCGGTGTGACTGTTCCGCCGCTTCTTTTGCGATCTTTTTCCAACGTTCCAGCTTTTTATTGGCTTTTTTGGCATCCCATTTGACAATAGAGCGAGCCGCCATAAAAGGAATAAACGAAGCAGCACCAAGTTCCGTGCCTTTTTGAATCACCAGCTCCAGTTTATCTCCTTTCGGCAGCCCGTGGGCGATATAAATTTGAACCGGCAGTTCCGTTTGTTCATTTATCCATTCTTCAACACGGACAATTACACGCTCATTGGTAATTTGTTCAATCTGGCAAAGCGCCGTTTTATGGCAAGAGAGAACGCAAATTAATTTGCTTCCTTTTTCCATGCGCATGACGTGAACAATATGGTGGTAATCATCGCCTTGAATAATCAGATGGTCGTTTTCCACTTGGTCGTCTGGAACAAAATACCGTTGCAAAGCGACACCTTCTTTTCATGCTTTTCTTGCAATAAAAGCAATCCAGTCTTCCATCACGAGCGTTTCCTCAATGGTAAATCCCGCTTTTATTAATCCATCTTTTACCTCTTGCTTTTTCGCCTGGATAATTCCCGAAGTAATAAAATATCCGTTATTTTCTAGAAGGCGATAAGCATCGTCGGCAAAACGCAATATAATTTCCGCTAAAATATTGGCAACGATTACGTTTGCTCGTTCTTCAATATGGTCAAGCAAATTATTTTGCGAAACGGTGACAATATGTTGGACTTTATTTAATTTGACATTTAGCCTCGCGCTGTCAACGGCAACCGGATCTAAATCAAGCGCGCGAACTGCTTTGGCGCCAAGCATCGCTGCAGCGATACTCAAAATGCCGGAACCAGTGCCGACATCAATGACCGTATCCCCTGGCTTCACATATTTTTCGAGCGCTTGGATGCACATCACCGTCGTCGGATGTGTCCCTGTGCCAAACGCCATGCCCGGATCCAGTTCAATAATTAACTCATCGCTGGATACTGGTTCATACGTCTCCCATGTCGGAACGATCGTAAATTTTTCTGAAATTTTGACGGGATTATAATATTTTTTCCACGCGGTTGCCCACTCTTCCTCATTCACCTCGCTAATCGTAATTTTATTTTTGCCAATATCAATATCATACAATAATAAATTGTTAATCGCTTGTTTAATCTCTTCCACCGTCTCGCCAAGAAAGCTGTTAACAGGCAAATACGCCTTAATAATGACTCCTTCTTCTGGATAATCATCTGGATTTAATTCATAAACTTCCCCGAACGATGCATCACGTTCCTTTGTTAAATCGTACGGATCCTCGATCACCACTCCGCCAGCGCCTGCTTCATGCAAAATATTCGAAATTGCCTCAACCGCCTCATGCGTCGTATGAATGCTGATTTCTGACCATTTCATAAAATTCATGATTCCCCTTTAAACGCTTTTTTTACTTTTTCAAAAAAGCGGCCGTGTGGTCCTTGATGCATGCTTGAACCGCCTAATTGATCAAATTCGCGCAACAATTGCTTCTGCTTTTCCGTCAGTTTTGTCGGTGTCACAACACGGACAATCACATGCTGGTCGCCATAGCCGTAGCCGCGGACATTCGGCACTCCCTTTCCTTTCAAGCGGAATTTTGTGCCTGTTTGCGTGCCTGCCGGTATTTTCAGTCTCACTTTTCCATGAAGTGTCGGCACTTCAATTTCGTCGCCAAGCGCAGCTTGAGCAAATGTAAGCGGGATTTCACAATAAATGTCGTCGCCATCGCGCTCAAAAAATTCATGCGGCTCTACGTGGAAAACGATATATAAATCCCCCGGAGGCCCGCCGTTAATGCCCGGTTCTCCTTGGCCAGCGACACGTAATTGCTGACCATCATCGATTCCAGCCGGAATTTTCACATGGATTTTTTTCCGCCGTTTTACGCGGCCAGTGCCGCCGCATGTTGTGCATCTTTCCTTAATGTATTGCCCGGTTCCGCCGCAATATGGGCATGTGCGGCGATTGACGATGCGGCCAAACGGTGTCGATTGCTCTGTGCTGATTTGCCCTGTTCCATGGCAATATGAACATGTTTCTTTTTTCGTGCCTGGCTTAGCTCCTGTGCCATGGCAAGTATTGCATGTTTCTTCCCTTGGAATTTCAATATCCGTTTCTTTGCCGAATACCGCCTCTTCAAACGTCAATGTCATCGTATATTGCAAATCGGCGCCAGCTCTTGGCGCATTTGGATCACGCCGGCGCCCGCCGCCAAAAAAGGTGCTGAAAATATCATCGAAGCCACTGAAACCGCTGAAACCGCCAAAGTCAAAATCATCGCTGCGAAACCCGCCGAAACCTTGGTTCGGATCCGCATGCCCAAACTGATCGTAATGCGCCCGCTTTTGGTCATCGCTTAGCACTTCGTACGCTTCTTTAATTTCTTTGAACTTTTCTGCCGCATCCGGTTCTTTATTAATATCTGGATGATATTTTTTCGAAAGTTTCCGATACGCTTTTTTTATCTCTTCTTTTGTCGCGTTTTTGCTAACTCCGAGAATTTCATAATAATCTCGTTTCGCCATAATCATCATCCACTCCCGATCACTCACATAAGGGTAATTTTATCACTTATTTCTTTTTCATTGCAATAAATTTAACCGCCATCTCCCTATTAGAAAAAAAGTCAAAGCCAAGACAGGCCTGACTTTGACTTTTTCCTGAATTATTATTTGTTGTCGTCTTTCACTTCTTCGAATTCCGCATCGACAACATTATCGTCTTTTTTCGCAGCGTCGCCGGCTCCCGTCTGTTGTTGGGCTTGCGCTTGTTTTGCTGCTTGTTCGTACAGCTTAACGGAAAGCTGCTGCACGATTTCCTGAAGCGCTTCTTTCTTTTTGCGAATGTCATCGATGTCGTTTTTCTCAAGCGCCGCTTTTAACGCGTCTTTTGCTTCGCGCGCTTTTTTCACTTCCGCTTCGTCTACTTTTCCTTCCACTTCTTTCAACGTTTTTTCCGTTGTGAACACTAAGTGATCCGCTTCATTGCGGAGTTCTGCCGCTTCTTTCCGTTTTCTGTCCGCTTCGGCATTTTCTTCCGCTTCTTTAATCATGCGCTGGATTTCTTCTTCGGAAAGACCTGATGACGATTTTATCGTTATCGATTGCTCTTTGTTTGTCCCTAAATCTTTTGCGCGGACATGAACAATACCGTTGGCGTCGATATCAAATGTTACTTCGATTTGTGGTACGCCGCGCGGTGCCGGCGGAATATCGGTTAATTGGAAACGGCCGAGCGTTTTGTTGTCGGCTGCCATCGGACGTTCGCCTTGCAGTACATGAATATCGACCGTCGTCTGGTTATCCGCCGCGGTAGTGAAAATTTGCGATTTGCTTGTCGGAATCGTCGTGTTGCGTTCAATTAATTTTGTGAACACGCCGCCCATTGTTTCAATGCCAAGCGACAGCGGAGTGACGTCAAGCAGAACAACATCTTTCACTTCTCCAGCGATCACACCGCCTTGGATCGCCGCGCCAATCGCTACAACTTCATCCGGGTTAACCCCTTTATGCGGCTCTTTTCCAAGCTCACGTTTAATCGCTTCCTGCACAGCCGGAATGCGTGTCGAACCGCCGACAAGGATCACTTTGTCGATATCGGCAGGAGTCAAGCCCGCATCTTGCAACGCCTGGCGGACCGGTCCCATTGTCCGTTCAACAAGATGGGCAGACAGCTCTTCAAATTTCGCTCTTGT
The DNA here is from genome assembly GCF_001295365.1 of Parageobacillus thermoglucosidasius. Lineage (GTDB taxonomy): Bacteria > Bacillota > Bacilli > Bacillales > Anoxybacillaceae > Parageobacillus > Parageobacillus thermoglucosidasius. The sequence continues at coordinate 3,445,898 of NZ_CP012712.1, forward strand.
TAATGTTGTTTCAATGTGCAGCGGCCCTGTTTCGTTCGCGCTGATAAACGGCAGCGAAATTTGCGTTTGCGTTACGCCAGAAAGTTCTTTTTTCGCCTTTTCCGCAGCGTCTTTAAGACGTTGCAGCGCCATTTTGTCTTTGGATAAATCAATGCCGTGTTCTTGTTTGAATTGTTCCACTAAGTAGTCGATAATCACTTGGTCGAAGTCATCCCCGCCAAGATGGTTATCGCCGGCCGTCGCTTTTACTTCAAACACGCCGTCGCCAAGCTCAAGAATCGATACGTCAAACGTACCGCCTCCCAAGTCATAAACGAGGATCGTTTGATCTTCTTCTTTATCCAAACCGTACGCAAGCGCAGCGGCTGTCGGCTCGTTAATGATGCGCTCTACTTGTAAACCGGCGATACGTCCAGCGTCTTTTGTTGCTTGACGTTGCGCATCATTAAAGTAAGCTGGAACGGTAATAACCGCTCTTGTCACCGGCTCGCCCAAATAGTCTTCCGCATACGATTTTAAGTATTGTAAAATAATCGCAGAAATTTCTTGCGGCGTATATTTTTTGCCTTCGATCTCTACTTTATAGTCCGTTCCCATATGGCGTTTAATCGAAATGATCGTGTTTGGGTTTGTGATTGCTTGGCGTTTCGCGACTTCCCCGACTAGACGTTCCCCGTTTTTAAACGCCACAACAGAAGGAGTTGTCCGGCTTCCTTCCGGGTTTGGAATTACTTTTGGCTCACCGCCCTCAAGGACAGCGACGCATGAGTTGGTTGTTCCTAAGTCAATCCCGATAATTTTACTCATATCAATATCACCCTCCTATAACGCGTTATTGGCTCACTTTGACCATTGCTGGACGAATGACGCGATCTTTTAGCTTATAGCCTTTTTGCAGCTCTTCCACAACCGTGTTCGGCTCATAGTTGCTGTCTTCCACTTGCATCACCGCCTGATGCAAATGCGGGTCGAACGGTTTGCCGACCGCTTCGATCGCTTCGACTCCTTCTTTTTTCAGCGCGTCCAATACGGAACGGTACACCATTTCCATTCCTTGCAAAATCGATTTGGCTTGTTCGTCTTCCGCCTTTATTTTTAACGCGCGTTCAAAGTTGTCCAAAACAGGCAAAAGATCGCTAACTAAGCTCTGGGCGCGGTATTTTTCTGCCGCTTCCATTTCTCGTCGCGTGCGGCGGCGGAAATTTTCAAAATCAGCATATAAACGAAGATAGCGGTTTTCCATCTCTTTTATTTTCGCTTCCAATTCGGCAATTTTGGCGTTTGCCGCCGCCAATTCTTCGTTTTGTTCTTCTTTCGCTTTTTCCGGATCGCCTATTTCATCTTTTTGCGCATCCTGCCGGCCGTTTTCTTCCCGGACCTTTTCCTGCTCTTCTGGCGCGTTTTTCTCCTGATGCTCATTCTCCTTTAGTTCCTCTTGCCGCTCTGCATTTGGCGACTCCTGTTCGTATGTAGCTTGTTCTTGCGCCACATCGCGTTCTTTCTCCATCGGTTTCACCTCCCTTTAAAGCAGTGTATGTATGTATAATGTATAAATAGTCACAAGGAAAGGATGGATTGTAACCATCCATCCATTATCCAATATGACCAATGTTAATTGTTTTGATACCATTTGGTCAACACGGTCGATAAATCGGAAGCGACTCGGTTTAAGATGGTAATGACGCGGGAATATTCCATCCGCGTCGGGCCAAGGATGGCAATCGTCCCGAGCTGCTCTTTGCCGATTGAATACGTAGCGGTAATAAGGCTGCAGTTTTCCATTCCGCTTAGCTGATTTTCCCGCCCGATCGTTACTTGAATTCCTTTTCGGTTATGTTTGCGCAACAACCGATAAAAATCTTTTTCTTGCTCTATCATTTTCATTAGTGAACGGACTTTTTGAATATCGCTAAATTCAGGCTGGTTTAACATATTCGTTTTCCCGGCAAAAAACATTTTCTCTTCTTGCGGGATGTCCAGCGTATCAGCAATGGTTTTCAACATGCTGTCATAGTTATGAATATGCATGCGCAAAACGTCCGCCACTTCTTTATAAATTTTATCTTTTAAATCTATAAGCGGAACGCCGATCAACCGTTCGTTTAAAATATTGACCATTTTTTCTAGGTCAGAAGGGTCTACGGAAGCAGGAACAGTAATTACATGGTTTTCGACATGGCCTGTGTCAGTCACAATAATCGCAACAGCCGTTTGCTTATTCAGCGGAATGATTTGAATCCGCTTCAGCTTATTGTCTTTCACGGCAGGCCCAAGGGCGATCGACGTATAATTCGTTAAATCAGATAAAATTTGCGCCGATTTTTGCACGACTTTCTCCAGTTCATAAATCCGTTCAGCAAAAATAGATTTGATTTTTTGAATGTCTTCCTGCGTCAAACGCTGCGGGGACAACAAATGGTCGACATAATAGCGATAACCTTTTTCTGACGGCACTCTGCCCGATGAAACATGTGTTTTTTCGATATATCCAAGCTCTTCTAAATCAGCCATTTCATTGCGGATCGTCGCCGAGCTCAAAGAAATTTCATGTTTTTTTGACAACGCCCGCGAACCGACAGGCTGCCCTGAACGAATAAAATCATCAATGATGACTTGCAAAATAAGCAGTTGGCGATCCGTTAACACGCTTATCACCTCTGTTAGCACTCAAACCACCCGAGTGCTAAATCTATTATTAAAGTATCAAATCCATATGCCAATGTCAATGTTTAGATTCCGCCGATAAACGCTTGAAACACCTCATTGCCAAGCAGTTTTCCGCGTTGGGTCAATCGGATATGCGTTTCCGTTTCTTCAAGCAGCCCTTTTTGTTTTTCTCTAGCAACCGCCTGCCCAAACACATCGGGAATGCTCATCCCAAACTTTTCGAAAAAGCGCTGCTTCGATACCCCTTCCGTTTTCCTTAACCCTAAAAACATCTCTTCTTCCATTTGTTCCGATTTCGTTACATGATGGACTTCCAAATACGGAAAACCGGTTTCTTCAACTTTCGCAATATACTTTTTGATCGGTCGGACATTGGCGCGGCGGACGCCGCCAACGTAGCTGTGGGCGCCGGCACCAATTCCATAATATTCTTCATTATTCCAATACGTTAAATTATGGCGGCTTTGAAAACCGGGGCGGGCATAATTGCTTATTTCATATTGATGATAATCGTGCATTTCCATTTGCCGCATCGCTTCTTCATACATTTTCGCCTCTTCTTCCTCGCTTGGCAGCAGCAATTTTCCTTTTCTCATTAAATTGTAAAAAACCGTTTTTGGCTCAATAATGAGCGAATAAGCGGAAATATGTTGAACATCAAGGGAAAAGGCGATCTCCAAATCGGTTAGGAACTGTGCCACCGTTTGTCGCGGCAGCCCGTACATTAAATCAATGCTAATGTTTTCAAAGCCGATTTCTTTTGCCAGCGCAATCGTTTTAATGACATCTTCATAACGGTGAGTCCGCCCGATCGCCTTTAATAATGCATCGTCAAATGTTTGCACGCCGAAACTTAAGCGATTGACCCCTGCTTCTTTTAATAACTGCAGTTTTTCTTTGGAAAGTTCGTTCGGGTTTGCTTCAAACGTAAACTCGACTTCAGCGGCAGAAAAGCGAAAATGTTTATAAATGCTTTGCAGGAAAAAATCAAGCTGTTTCATTTCTAAAACCGTCGGCGTTCCCCCGCCGACAAACAGCGTATCAAGCCGATCGGCCGGAAATGCTTCCATCGTCCGCTTCATTTCCTTTTCCATCGCTTGCAAATATTCATCGACAGGCTGCCCGTGAAAAAACACTTTATTAAAATCGCAGTAATAACATATTTGTGCACAAAACGGAATATGGAAATACGCTGATTTTGCCACGGCATCCATTCCTTTCCGAAAAATAAACAAGGCTGTGAAAAAAGACAGCCTTGTACAATCCTGATTACTTTTTATTATCATCGATTTTCAAGATCGCCATAAACGCTTCTTGCGGGACTTCCACCGAACCGATTTGCTTCATTCGTTTCTTTCCTTCTTTTTGTTTTTCCAACAGTTTGCGCTTCCGCGACACGTCCCCGCCGTAGCATTTCGCTAAGACGTTTTTCCGCAGCGCTTTTATCGTCGAACGGGCGATAATCTTATTGCCGATCGCCGCTTGGACAGGCACCTCAAACTGTTGCCGCGGAATTAAATCTTTCAATTTTTCAACAATCACTTTGCCGCGTTCATAAGCGGAATCGCGATGAACGATGAAAGAAAGGGCATCAATTTTTTCGCCGTTCAGCAAAATATCCATTTTCACGAGATTCGATGGTTTATAGCCGATCAGTTCATAATCAAACGACGCATACCCTTTTGTGCTTGATTTTAACGTATCAAAGAAGTCATATACAATTTCCGACAACGGAATTTCATAAATCAATGTTACCCGCTTTTCATCTAAATATTGCATATCAACGAAGTTGCCCCGTTTCCCTTGGCACAGTTCCATCACTGGCCCGACATAATCGTTTGGCACCATGATCGTCGCTTTTACATACGGCTCCTCGATATGGTCAATTTTTTGCGGTTCCGGCATGTTGGACGGATTGTCGACTTGGACTTCTGTGCCATCAGTTAAAAATACTTTGTAGACAACGCTTGGCGCTGTTGTGATTAAATCAATGTTAAACTCGCGTTCAATGCGCTCTTGAATGATTTCCATATGCAATAATCCTAAAAAGCCGCACCGGAACCCGAACCCAAGCGCTTGTGAGGTTTCCGGCTCAAAGTGCAAGGCGGCGTCGTTCAATTGCAATTTTTCCAGCGCCTCGCGCAAATCGTTATAACGCGCCGTATCAATCGGATACATGCCGCAAAATACCATCGGGTTTAGCTTCCGGTATCCCGGCAACGGCTCTGTTGCCGGATTTTCTGCATCGGTAATCGTATCACCGACACGCGTGTCGCTCACATTTTTAATGGACGCCGTTAAATAGCCGACATCGCCGACTGTTAATTCGTCGACTTGCTTTGGCTTCGGTGTAAACACGCCGACTTCTACTACTTCAAACTCTTTGCCTGTCGACATCATTTTAATTTTCTGCCCGGGCTTTACCGTTCCGTCGACAACGCGAATATAAGCAACTACGCCGCGATACGAATCATAGTGCGAGTCAAAAATAAGCGCTTTTAGCGGCGCATCTGGATCGCCGGACGGCGCCGGGATTTTTTCGACAATTTTTTCTAAAATTTCTTCAATGCCGATGCCGACTTTCGCAGAAGCGAGAACCGCTTCCGACGCATCAAGCCCGATGACTTCCTCGATTTCTCGGCGAACACGCTCCGGATCGGCGCTTGGCAAATCAATTTTATTAATGACTGGCAAAATTTCTAAATCATTATCAAGCGCTAAATAAACGTTTGCTAGCGTCTGCGCTTCGATTCCTTGTGCTGCGTCGACAACAAGAATCGCCCCTTCACAAGCGGCAAGGCTCCGCGACACCTCGTACGTAAAATCGACGTGTCCAGGCGTATCGATTAAATGAAAAATATATTCTTCGCCATTTTTCGCTTTATACTTTAACTGAACGGCATTGAGCTTAATCGTGATTCCGCGCTCCCGTTCCAATTCCATCGAATCTAGCATTTGTTCTTTCATTTCCCGCTCGGAAAGCGCTCCTGTTTTTTCCAAAATGCGGTCTGCCAGCGTCGACTTTCCATGATCGATATGAGCGATAATGGAAAAGTTGCGAATTCGCTCACGCCGTCTCCGTCTTTCGTCACGATTCATCGTTTTCTCACTCCTACTATTCCCCAAACTACACTAGCTTTGATTATAGCAATACAAGAAGCAAGATTCAATGACATAGTTTTTCAGCAAAAGGAAAGCTGCTCAACGTTTTTACTTTAAGTAACTAACAAAAATAAAAAACATTGGCGAATGGTATCCGCGATTCACCAATGTTTGCGCAAAGTTTTTCTATATTAACTAATGCCATTTAGTTTCATTTTCCTAACCATTTTTCTAAAAGGAAAAGCAATTTCTCCATCAATGATTGGACCGCTTCAGCAAACTGTTTGCCAAGTTCAGAAAACAGATTGAATGTTTTCATCGTTTCGATTTTTTCATGCTTTTCTTGCACATCTTCCACCATTACTTTATTTCCGAACACGGACGCTTCGACTTCGCCGTTTTGATCTTTGGAAATATGAAAAACGGACGGAAACGCCGGATCATCAAATCCTTTCATCTTGCGCAAGCCTTCATTGGCCTGCTGCATGCCAAGCAGCACTCCAAAAAAAAGAATCATTACAGCCAACAAAAATTGAATCGTAAATTTCAGCAACAATCATCCGCTCCTTTACCGTTTTTCTGCCGGCGCGGGTGCCTGTACTTTTTGCGCCTGCCAATAATATTCGCTGAACACATCAGCTACAGCGGATACAGAGCGAAATAGCTCTTCAAACGTATTGTCGACTCCCCCAAACTCAATTAATAGCGCATTTTCTGATAAATCTTGGTTAAACTTCCCGTTCGTTTCTGCTCCTTTTTTCTCAATCACTCCCCGGCTAAGCCCCGGATATTTTTTTTGCAATAAATGGTGCAATTGTGTCGCAAGCTGCAAATTTTTTTCATATCTCGCGTTTTCCCCGCCAATGATAAACGCCACGCGGGCATAATCTGCGCCATGAATCTTAATGGTCGTATATTTTCGTCTTCTTGCATCACGGTGGATGTCGATGAAATATTGCAAATCGCGATTGCGGCTCATCGCTTCGACAACCGTTTTTCTTGACATATCGTACGCTTGGTAATACTTCATCCCTTTTTTCTTCAGTTCCCCTTCAATGTCAATCGTGCTTACTTCCGCGCCAATTCCCCGTTTCTCCATTTCCTCCGCCAGCTTTTCGCCAACTTTCGTGACATTCACCGTCTGATGGAACGCCAAGTCAGGATCAGTCACTCCTTTTAAAGCTGGCAAGTACGATTCCCGTGTATGCGTATGGTAAATATATACGACTTTTCTTCCCCCCGTCGTTTGCGTCGGCGGGGGAACTTGTTTTTCCTCGTGCTTTTTATCCGCTTCTTCCAGACTCTCTAAAGATGCTTGCCGTTCTGCAAGCATTACCTCCAGCGGCGGGGCAGATTCATACGGCATGTTGGTATAATCCGTTCCTTCCCCGGCAACGATAATTTTACTATCATACAGCGTAAATCCCGGAAGCTCGCCGCCAAGCAGGCTGCGCGGGTCGTCCGGGTTAATGCTCGTGGCCATGCGAAACAACAATGCTGAATAATTCGGCTTTTGCCGTTCCTTTGGCAACAGTTGCGAAAAATAATGATTTTCAAAACTAAATAAATGAATAAACGTTTCTTGGGAAAATTGGTCCGTCATATTGCTGACGGAAGAAGACGAAATGCGGTATTCCGGCTTTAACGAAGTAATGGCTCCGATTAGCATAAACATCATCATGCAACCTAATACCGCTAAAATAATCATTTTTTTTAAGCTGGTGCCTTGCACTGCCACCACCATTCGCGAAGAACGCTGTTTTTTCATGTTCCCACCCTTTCCCGGCTTGTCTACTAATTAACGTATGGTCAAGCGGGAAAAGATAGAACTTTTTTCACTAATGCGTGTAAGAACCGATATTATGCTGATCCACCTGCTCGTGCAACGCGGCATTCAGCCCGCTCGCTAATAAATTTGCCATATCTTCGATAAACATATCGACTTCTTTCGGAGTGACCATTAAATTATGGCCGAGCGGGGCGAGCACTTCGTAAATAAGCTTTCGTTTTTCCTCTTCTGCCAGTGTTCCGATCATACCGAGAAAGGTTGAACGTTGTTTTGCTGATGGCATATCTTCTTCCGCAAATTTCTTTTTCTTTCCGAACGCCCATCCCGCTGGAGCAAGCGCACTTGACGGCCGCTTATTTTCGCGCATTTCTCTTCCAAAATGTTTTAACATAAAATCAATCGTATCACTTGTAATCGACACGGCATCAACAACAGTCGGAACACCAATAGAAATAACCGGGATACCTAACGTTTCCCTGCTTAGTTCTTTTCGCTTATTCCCAACCCCTGAACCGGGATGGATTCCCGTATCGGAAATTTGAATCGTCGCATTGACTCGTTCAATCGATCGCGCTGCCAGCGCATCAATCACGATCACAAAATCTGGTTTTATTTTTTCAACAATTCCGTGGATGATATCGCTTGTTTCAATTCCCGTCGTCCCCATTACGCCCGGGGCAACCGCGCTAACCGGGCGGAATCCTTCTTCAACGCTTTCCGGCTGAAGGTGAAATAAATGTCTTGTTACAAGCAAATTTTCCACCGTCAGCGGGCCCAATGCATCCGGCGTCACATTCGAATTGCCTAATCCAACAACAAGACAGCTTGCTTCTTTTCCGATGTTCGCATGGCGCAAAAAGTCACTGAACTCTTTGGCAAATATCTCTTGAACTTTTTTTTGCAGCTCTGTATTATGTTCACGAATTCCTTGGGCTTCAATGGTTAAATAATTTCCCGGTTTTTTGCCAATCGATTTTGCTCCTTTTTCCGTTACTTTTACATATGACAATTGAATCCCGTCGATTTCGCGGTCGTGAATAATCACTCCTTCAATGTTGGAAGAGATTTCCTGTTTTTGCTGAAGGCGCTCCTCTACTGCCATTTCGTGCGCTTCGATCGCCAAATCGGTCCGTATGGAATACGCGCTTAAATCGATGGAGCGGTTCATATCGTTCCTCCCTAAGACAATCATTTTTCTTTTATTGTCGCCATTTTTTTCTTATTTATTCGCTTTGTTAACATTCCGCCGGCAGTAAAGTATTTTTGCTTGAACACTCTTGCATAATTTAACCTCGTTTGATAGAATAACACTTGTTCTTGCATGTTCCTAACAGTGGAAATAATCAAGAAGGACAAAGATGGCAGAATGACGGAGGTGAAACCATGGCAAACATTAAGTCCGCGATTAAACGCGCAAAAACAAGTGAAAAACGCCGCGCTCACAATGCTTCGATGAAATCAGCAATGCGCACGGCGATTAAAAAATTCGAAGCATTTGTTGAATTAAAAGATGTTGAAAAAGCTCAAGAAGCGTTCATCATCGCTACTAAAAAATTAGACAAAGCGGTGACGAAAGGTCTTATTCATAAAAATACAGCAAGCCGCAAAAAATCCCGTTTAGCTAAAAAATTAAACAGCATTATCGCATCATAAAAAAACGACCTGGCAGCAGGTCGTTTTCTTTTTGTTTCATTTCGCTTTATTGCTCCATTTCATTAACAACAGCTCCATAATCAGCTGCCGGTCCATCGCCCCGCTCTTCATTTCATAGTCCGCCTCGGCAATTTGCTGGATGGCCTTCATCAGCTCTTCTTCAGAAAACAGCGCCGCTTGCCCCATCGCAAGTTTGATCCGAAACGGATGCACTTTTAAGATGGAAGCGATTTGCTGCTGCCCGTATCCTTTTGCCGCCAGCCATTTCACTTGGTATAAAAGGCGGAATTGATTAGCCAGCAGCGCTAAAATTTTCAGCGGTTCTTCATTATTTTCCAGCAAATCATAAAATACTTGCAGCGCCTCAGCGATTTGCCGTTTCGTCACTTTCTCCACCAACACAAACACGTTTTGCTCTAGCGTGCGCGATACGAGGTTTTCGACCGTTTCTTGCCGGATCATTCCGCCCGGTCCGACGAACAACGCGAGCTTGTCCAGTTCATTGGCAAGTGTCATTAAATTCGTCCCTGCCGTCTGCAGCAAAGCATCAACTGCATTTTCTTCCATCATTGCGCCGTTTTGCCGCACTCTTTCCATCATCCATTCGCGCAGCTCTTTTTCGGCAAGCGGATTCGCAATAAAAACTTCCGCATGCTCCTTCATTAATTTCGTTATTTTCTTTCGTTCATCAAGCTTTTCATACGCCCCAACGAAAACGACAATCGAAAAAGGCGAAGGCGACGTTATGTACGATTCCAACTTTTTTAAGTCATGCGTGATTTCTTTTTCTTTCTCCGCTGTAAAAAAGTAAGGGTTTTTCACGATAATCACCCGTTTCTCCCCTAAAAACGGAAACGTTTCAGCGTCCTCTAGCGCTGCTTGCACCGGAGTCTCTTCACAATCGTATACCGATACGTTAAATTCTCTCTCTTCTTCCGTTAACACGGTGCGAATAAGAAGTTCATACGTTTCCGTTAATAAAAACGATTCCGTTCCATATAATAAATAAAGGGGAGAAAGGCGACGGCTTTTTATTTTTCCCCACAAGTTAACCACCATATTCTCGTCTCCGTTTCTTCTGCAATTTTTCTCTGTTGAAAAGATACAACGTTTTTCTCTTTTTTACAAGGGAATCGGTTAGCGGGAAAACCGATTCCCCTTTATATAAACGTTGACAAATAAGCGTCAGGAACTTATTTGTCAACGGGTTATTTTTATCTTTTCCCGGGCGCCAGAAAGTATTTGTGTTAACTGTTGTCAGTGAAGGAAATGAACAAAGGGGATATAGATTTTTTTTTCTTTTTCGTCTATACTAAAAATGACTGCATGAGGAGGGGGAAACGATGAACGTATTTGAAAAAGATGTACAAAGCAAGCGGAATGACGCAGTTGACTCTGCCGTCGGCTTTATCGTCTCGTTCGGATTTTTCGCAACGATGTTTATTATCGCAACATTGATTAAATACTTCGGTTCATGAAGAGATTGCTTACATAAGCAGTCTCTTTTCCTTTTTTATATATGCTATGGCAGCATGGCAAAAAAGGTTCCTTGTTTTTTCGTATAAATAAAACGGATCGCACCATGCCGGTCTGTCCGCAAAATAATGACATTCCTTTCCGTTAACCGTTCGATAACGTTCGGTGAAGGATGGCCATAGCGGTTATGCTTTCCAACGGAAATAAGCGCAATTTTCGGCTCCATTTGTTTAAGAAATAGCTCTGTCGTGGAAGTGTCGCTGCCATGATGGGCCACTTTCAGCACATCCACTTTTAATTGCGGAAAAGCGTTGATTAACTCCATTTCTCCTTCTTCCTCCAAATCTCCCGTCAATAGCCAGAATAACCCGCCGAGCTTTGCATACAATACAACCGAATGATTATTATCATCGCGATATGCCGAAAACGGATGAAGGACATAAAAGGAAACTTCCCCTTCTGTCCATTTATCCCCTCTTGCTAGTTGCGCCACTTCTATATTTTTTTGTTTGGCAAGTTGAACAAGCTTTTCTTGAAGCAAACTTTCCGTCTTCACCTTGCCGATGACTAATTGCTTAACAGAAAGGTGATGAATAATTTCTGCCGCCGCTCCAATATGATCGATATCGCCATGTGTGGCAATAAGTTTATCGATATGTCGCACCCCTTTCGACTTTAAAAATGGAACGACGACATCTTTTCCGACATCCCATTCCCGCTTTCTTTCTTGCCAAGGCTCCCCCTGCCGCGGAAGCGTTCCTCCCGTATCAATCAGATATACTCCTTTCCGGTAAGGCAATTCAATATATAGGCAATCCCCTTGCCCGACATCCAGCAAAACGACCTCGCCATAACGATCCATATACGGACTAAACGCATGGAACGCAATCACCAATGCGACCCATCCTAAACTCAAGTAGCGTTTTCGCTCCATTTGCACAAACGCAAGCAAAATCGCAACGGCATAACAGACAAGGAAAAAGAAAGAAGGCCTGCCAAGGATAAGGGACAGCGAACGGCTGGATGAGAAAAGCGCAACAATGTCGCTGGAAATAACGATTATTTTTTGCAGCAGCCACATAAAAGGAATAGAAAAAAACGGGTGCGCATAATACGCTAATAGAGAGGCAATAGAAAGCGGCAAAATAACGAAAGAATAAAGCGGCACAAAAATGACATTAAGGGGAAGGCTCCATAATGACACTTCAAAAAAATAGTATAAAAGAAACGGAAGAGCGCTCAATTGGGCGATAAAAGTCGTAAAAAAAAGGCGGAAAGCGACAGAATGATATGACATGATCATTGGCGAGGATAAAATGAGGGCAAATGATACAATAAATGACAGCTGGAATCCGACATCCCATAACAGATACGGATCAAATAAAAGCATCACGATCAGCGCCACGCTTAATGCGTCAAGCGGTGATAACATCATTTTCCGGTAATTCGCACCCAAGAAAAGCATCGCTGTCAAAGACGCGCGAATAACGGAAGGAGAAGCGCCTGTCAGCACAATATAAATGGGAAGAACAATCAGTAAAATGAGCGTCGCCGTTTCCTTTGTTATAAAACGTATCAAAATGGAAAACGCCGCTCCGATTAATAAAGTTACGTGTGATCCGGAAATCGCTAATAAGTGGATGAGTCCAAGTTTTTGGTATCCTTCCAACAGCGATTCATCGAATTCCGCTCTCTCGCCATATAAAAGCGCTTGGACAATTCCAACCGTTTCTGATGGAAAATTTGTTTCAATGACACGAATCCCTTTTTCGCGGAGCAAAAGCAGCCGTTCATACACCGTTGGGGATATTTGGCGGCAATGTTGCGGGGAAATCGATTGAGGCTGAAGAATCCAATGAATGTGGTGAAATCGCAAATAACGGCGATAATCGAAAGCGTTAGGATTTCGCGGCAGCGCCGGACGCTCAAGCGTTCCTTTCACCGTACATATCGTTCCAGGAGCCAAAAGCGAAGAAAGCTGTTGTTTTTCCTGCGCAGATTTCATATAGTAAACAAGCTGCAATTTTTCTTTTTGCCTCACTTCTACTATTGCTTTTAGTTGCTCTCCGTCCATCGCAACTGGAGCGATAAAACGGATGGAAAATAACGTCATGCGGCTAGATAGCTGTGTTTCATTATGGCGGTCTATATAAATGATGTACAGATAAAAAACGCAGATTGTCACCATTGAAAAAAGAAAGAGGCGCCGTTTTCGCGCAAAGAGAAAAATGGTGTAAAGCGCGATAACCAGCAAAGAAACGCTTGATTCCGCGCAGCCAGCCGCTATCCCAACAATGGCGGCAATCGCCGCATAAACAATATTTCCACGCATTATTACGCCCCTTTCTCATAAGAATGCCGTTTAGCGTTGAAGAAGTGACAAAATTTCTTTATTAAACGGCACATGTTCAACGCGAACGTTCGCTTGTTGAAAAAGTTCCAGCGCATATGGATCGTTTTTATAATCTTGCGCATAGTACACAGCGCGAATCCCGCTTTGAATAATCGCTTTGCAGCAATGCAGACACGGAAAGTGGGTCACGTACATCTCCGCTCCTTCCGTCGGCACGCCGAATTTCGCGCATTGAATAATCGCATTCATCTCGGCGTGGATCGTGCGGACGCAATGGCCGTCAATGATATAACATCCTTCATCAATGCAATGGGCCCCACCGGCAATCGAGCCGTTGTATCCTCCGGCAATAATCCGTTTGTCGCGGACGATGGTGGCGCCAACCGCTAACCGCGTGCAGGTGCTGCGCAATGCCAGCAAATGACTTTGCGCCATAAAATATTGATCCCATGTGATTCGTTCCATGTTTCCTCCCCCGCTTGTCCCATGCAAACTTATTGATGTGCACATACTTTTAGTGTAATGGCGCAGCCGGCAAAGCGTCAACGATATTACGGCACAACAATTTGCTCTTTTATTTTTTCCAGCGTTTTTTCGCCAATGCCTGTAACATTCAGCAAATCTTCTGCCTTTTTAAATGGCCCGTGTTCTTCGCGGTAAGCGATAATCGCTGCCGCTTTCGCTGGTCCAATCCCTGAAAGCCGCAGTATTTCTTCTTCTGATGCCGTATTAATATGAACTTTGTTAGATTCGCTTGAAGAAATAGCCGGAGAATCTATGGAAGAAATGTTCGTTTCCCCGCGCCGGGACATAAATCATCATCTCATCATGTACTTTTGCCGCCAAATTGACCTTTGTTTGATCCGCCTCTTTTGTGAACCCGCCCGCTATCGCCACCACATCATTGACACGCGCTGTATCTTTTATTTCATATACTCCCGGCCGGACGACCGCTCCCTTTATATCGACAACAATCATTTTCGGTCGCGCTTCCTCTTTCTGTTTTTCCTCTGCTTCCTGCAACATTCGTTCTGTCGTTAGCATGGGAGCTTGCTCTTTTTCGCTTATCCCGTTGTTTCGAAACAAAATGACAGCCACAGCGATGAACAGCGCCAAAATGAGGATGTGCCACCGCTTATCATACTTTTTGATCACTTCCCACATCTTCATCATCCTTTCAAATTAGTCATAAAACAAATAAAACATTCATACATATCGTTGAAGAAACTATCGGTACTTTTGTCAGAGAGGGGGGAGAAAACCATGAAAATCGGCATGATCGGGACGGGGAATATGGGAAGGATTTTAATTGAAGCGTTTCTTGAATCTGGAGCTGTCAAAGAAGAACAGCTGATTATCACCAACCGCACGTTGGAAAAAGCGTTAGACATCCAGCGTCACTATCCTAACGTCTACGTTGCTTCTGGCGCAGAGGAAGTGGTGCAGAAAGCAATCATTGTGTTTTTATGTGTCAAACCGTTAGATATTCACCCCCTTTTGCAGCAATTGTCTTCTTTTTGGACAAAGGAACATTGTCTTGTCTCGATAACAAGCCCTATTAGTGTGCAGCAGCTGGAAGCAGCCGTTCCTTGCCACGTAGCGCGCGTTATCCCAAGCATTACCAACCGGGCGCTTTCCGGAAGCACGCTAATCACATTTGGGCAGCGCTGTTCCCGCCATTATCAAACCTATATAGAACAACTGTTCCGCCACATTTCTGTTCCTTCCTTTATTGATCATGAAATTACGCGAATCGCCTCAGACATCGCAAGCTGCGGCCCCGCTTTTTTCAGCTATTTGCTTCAGCGGTTTATCGAGGCTGCCGTGAAAAAAACGGCGATTACGAAAGAACAAGCAACGGTATTGACCAATGACATGATTATAGGATTGGGGGAATTATTGAAAAGCAATCTTTACACACTTCCAGCGCTGCAAGAAAAAGTTTGTGTGAAAGGCGGTATTACCGGGGAAGGAATTGCCGTGCTTGAAAAGGAAATGGAAGGGGTATTTGAACGAGTATTTGCCAAGACACACGAGAAATTCAAAGATGACATCGAAAAAGTAAAAAAGCAGTTTAATAATTAATTTCGCGGAAAAAAACAAAAATCCTGCTAAATCGAACAAAAAAGCCATCTTCAAGTTAAGAGGTGTTGATAAAAACAAGAACAGCTTTTCTGCCAAAGCCATCACGCCCGCTTTAACAGGCTTTGGCAGAAAAGCATCTTATTTTCCGAAGCTTTATGTTCCGCGACCACCACAGATATTTACTTATTTTTTGGCGACAAAAAAGATACGTTCAGACGTTTCGCTTGGCGCTTTATCCGTAAAATCCGCAGTGATTTCCAGTACGGCAAAGCCCGCTTCCGTCAGCCATTGTTGATATTGAACGACTTCATATGTGCGCTGCCGATGCAGTTCATCATACCGTTCATATGTTCCGTCATCGCCACGAACGAAAAATGTTAATTCATGCTCCACACTATGCGGCAATGAAAGCGGATAGCAAGACCAAATATAGCTAATTTCCTCGCCATTGCTTGCAAATACCGCATCTTGAAAAACATGGTCTATCTTATATATTGAATGGACGTCAAACAACAGCAGCCCGTCTTCATTCAACAGTTCATAAATGCGCGAAAATGTTCGCCGAACTTCGTTTTCTTCTAATAAATAATTGAGGGAATCGCAAAAAATCGTGGCACAATCAACCGATGAAAACCCTTCTATCTCCGTCATATTTTGCTGAAAAAATTCAATTGCAACATGCTGCGTTTCCGCTTTTGCTTGTGCAATAGCGAGCATATTCTCCGATAAATCGACACCTGTTACCAAAAACCCTTCTTTTGCCAGCCGAATCGCCAGCTCTCCGGTGCCGCATCCAATATCAAGAATGCGTTTTGCCCCTTTGCGCCCGTATTGTTTCAGCTTTTTTTGCACAAATAACTGCCATTGCTCATACGGCGCTTCATTCATCAACGCATCATACCAATATGCGAACGACTCGTACGTCACTGCTGCAACACGCTCGCTATATCTTCAAGCGGCGCATCTCCCCATAAACGTTCTAAATTGTAATAACTGCGTTCTTCTTTATCAAAAACATGGACAACAATATCGCCTAAGTCGACTAACACCCATTTTGCCTCATGGAACCCTTCCACTCGTTTAACAGGAATATGATGCTCCTCGGCTTTTTCTTTTATTTCCCGAGCAATCGCCTGCACTTGCTTTTCCGAATTGCCATGGCAAATAACAAAATAATCGGCAACAAGGGAAATGCCTTTCATGTTCAAAACAACGATATTTTCCGCCTTTTTATCATCGGCTGCCCGCACGACCAATCGCAATATTTCCTGTTCCGTCATTATTGAGATTCCCCCTTTATTTCCATAATTAATGAATTATATGTGTGAATCGTATCCGGATAAACCGGCTGGTCTTTTTTCAGCAAAAATTGAATCGTATTTTGCACTGCCTTCGTTAGCGCCCTGTTAAGATCATGTTTTGCAAGATCTCGGACTTCCTCTACTCCCGGGAATATACGGCCAGGTTCAATGTAATCGGCAAGATAAATAATTTTTTCCAATAATGTCATATTTGCGCGCCCTGATGTATGATAGCGAATCGCGTTAAGGATATCTTCATCTTCAATCCCGACTTCCGTCTTTACTAAATAAGCCCCGACTGGAGCATGCCATAACTCGGCATTGTAAGCAAGCAAATCGCTTGGCATATTTTGCTCCAAAATGATTTGTTTCATTTCCTCTTTCGGGCGGTACTTCGCATAGTCGTGAAAAATAGCTGCCAATTCCGCTTTTTTAACATCTGCCCCATATTGTTCGGCAAGCTTGATTGCCGTCTCCATGACGCCAATTGTATGTTGATAGCGGTGTTCTGTCAATTGTTTTTTAACGATAGTTAACGCTTCTTGTCGTTCCATATAGCTTCTTCTCCTCAATATAAAGTCTTACGCATTCTGGCACTAAATACCGAATCGTTTTTCCGTTTCTGACCCGGTCGCGAATCATCGAAGACGATACCGCAAACTGCGGCACCTCCACTTCGATAATCGGATAAGACGTTTTCGTGGAAAATCCCGGCCGCTTGACGCCGACAAATGTCACTAACTGAACAAGCTCATCAATTTTATACCAGTGCGGCAAATATTCCACCATGTCTGCACCGATAATAAAATAAAACTTGTCATCTGGATGGAGCGAAAGCAGCTGACACATCGTATCATACGTATAGGATGGCCCTTCTCTTTCTAATTCAATTGTTTCGATATGAAACCGCGGATGATCGATGATCGCTAATTCAAGCATACGCAAGCGATCTTCACTTTTTGTCACTTGTTCATGTTGTTTATGTGGAGGGATGCGATTCGGCATAAACCAAATTTCTGACAATCGCAGCGCATGCAGCACTTCGTTAGCCATTAATAAATGCCCGTTATGCGGCGGATCAAACGTCCCTCCAAAAATCCCAATTTTTTTCATAGACTTCCCTCCGCCATGCGTATGCGCAACTTTGCCGTTTAGCGCGGCAACACAATTTGTTTGTTTTCTTTTGATTCCTTGTACAATACAATCGTATTCCCAATTACTTGTACCAGTTCCGCGCCCCGCGCAAGCTGCTCGGCGACGACATGGCGGTCTTCCTCGCAGTTTTGCAGCACGCTCACTTTAATAAGCTCGCGCGCTTCGAGCGCGTCGGCAATTTGCTTAATCATATTTTCGCCTACTCCGCCTTTTCCCACTTGGAAAATCGGCTTCAAATGATGAGCTTTCGCCCGCAAAAAACGTTTTTGTTTTCCTGTTAACATATGTTACCTCCTAAGCTGTTCCATCACTATTTTTTTCATGCGTTCGACGTCCGGAAACGCTCCTGTCCATTTTTCGAACGCTAACGCTCCTTGATACACAAACATGCCGACTCCATTTTGAACGATCGCCTTTCTTCTCCGGGCCTCTTTTAACCATTTCGTTTCTAAAGGATTGTAAATAATATCAGACACGACCGTTCCTTCTTTCATATTGGCAAGGGAAAGCGGCATTTCCTCCATGTGGGGATACATTCCAACAGATGTTGTATTAATAAGAATATCATATTCTCCTAAACGCTCTTCCGCCTCGTTCAGCGAGCAAGCGGCCGAAGAAACAGCGGCATCGCATTCATCAATAAGCTGTTTTGCTTTTGATACCGTCCGGTTACAAATATCGATTTGTTTGGCACCTTTATCAACAAGGGAAAAATAAATGCCCCTTGCTGCTCCTCCCGCACCAATCACTAAAATGCGCTTTCCCTTTATATCGATGTGTACTTCTTCCTCCAGCGCCTGGACATATCCGGGGCCATCTGTATTGTAGCCGATCAACCGCCCGTTTTCATTTACGATCGTATTGACAGCTCCGATGCGCCGAGCCGCTGGGTCGATGTCATCAAGCAACGGGATTACCGCCGTTTTATGAGGAATTGTCACATTTAGCCCTGAAATGCCAAGCGCCCTCACCCCGTTGATGGCATCTTTTAACTGCTTCGGTTCCACATGAAAAGCGTGATAGCGGGCAGCAATGTTCATATGTTGAAACGCATCATTATGCATTAGCGGCGATAACGAATGATGAACCGGACAGCCAAATAACGCGTATAACTTTTCCATTATCTCCTTCTCCCCCGTATCGTTTACACATACAAACTGAAAATTAGATCAATGATTTCCGGATTAAGATGTCAACACCTTTTGGCGCATACGCAACGACTTGCGCCCCCGGCTCGTTGCATGTTACCCAACCAAGGCCGGAAAACACGATATCGGTTTTTCTCTCTTTTATGGTGAACGTATGTGCCACCAATGGCGGGAATTGATCTATATAATGTTTGCTCGGTGGTGACAGAAGTTCGCCAAATTGCTTTGCGTATAACGCATCCGCCTTTTCCAGCTTCGTTCGATGAATCGGCAGTTCATTGGCGAAATAACATACAAAAGACCTCCGGCCTCCTTTTATATAATCAAGCCGGGCGAGACCTCCGAAAAACAACGTCTGCTGCTCATTCAGCTGATATACTTTCGGATGGATTTCCCGTTTTGGCGTAATGATTTTTAAATCTTTTTTATCGACAAAGTGTGCCATTTGATGATGATTAATAATTCCCGGCGTATCATAAAGCGCCGCACCGTCGTCCAGCGGGATTTCGATGATATCTAGCGTCGTTCCCGGAAAATAGGACGTTGTAATCACATTTCCTTTTCCCGTCGTTTCTTGGATAATGCGATTAATAAACGTGGATTTTCCGACATTTGTACAACCAACAACATAGACGTTTTTTCCAAGCCGATGCTTTTCGATCGCCTCCATGGCTTTCGCGATTCCGATTCCTTTGACAGCGCTCACTAAACAAATGTCGACCGGCTTTAGGCCGAGATCGTTTGCCATTTGCGCCATCCAATGGATAAGTTTTGGGTATTTAACTGATTTTGGAAGAAGATCTGCTTTATTGCCAACAAGCAAAATCGGGTTGTTCGCGACAAACCGATGCAATCCCGGAAGCCAGCTTCCATTGAAGTCAAAAATATCGACGATTTTGACGACAAGCGCTTCCGACTGGCCGATGCTGTGTAAAATTTTTAAAAAGTCATCGTCTGTCAGTTCCACATCTTGCACTTCATTATAATGCTTTAAACGAAAGCAGCGTTGGCAAATGACTTCTTCTTTTTCTAAAACGCTTTTCGGCGCATAGCCGGGTTTTGTTTCATCTTCCGATTGAATGATCGCTCCGCAGCCAATGCAACGAATTTGTTGTTCCACTATCATTCCTCCCAATAAATCATTCCTTTTTTCCGCATCATCTTTAAAATTTTCCGTTCCATCTTTCGATTCAAACGGGTCCAAAGCCCATCCGTTTGTGCGACCGGAACTACTAAAATGGTATTTAATCCTAATCGGTTTCCCCCAAACACATCTGTCAGCAATTGATCGCCGATCACAACCACTTCATCTTTGCTCAACTGCATCATTGACAACGCCTTTTGAAAAGCGCTTGTTAACGGCTTTCGCGCTTCAAAAATAAACGGAATGCCGAGCGGTTCCGCAAAAGATTGCACCCGTTTTTTATTATTATTGGATACGATCATTACCTTAATTCCCTCTTGTTTCATATTCTCAAGCCACTCGATCAGTTCCGGAGTGGCGCTTGAACGATCCCACTCGACAAGCGTATTATCTAAATCAGTGATGACCCCTTTAATTCCCTTTTCTTTTAGGGAGCGAGGAGTAATGTCCAGCACACGTTTGACAAATTGACTTGGCAAAAAATAATGGAGCACATTCATCACCTTACCTTTTCCGCGCACTGTCTCTGCATCCTTTTTCTTGCCTTTTATCATCATACATAATTTTCGGCAGTCTTTCAAAACAAACTTTACTATAAATTTTTTTCGACAAAAACCGTTATCGACAAAACTGTGGATAAGTTTTACCCACATTATTCACAAGCATGCATTCATAACTCTACAATCTTATAAACATTTTTTCCACATGTTATCCACTAGTAGCTGTGGATAACAGAACGGTTGTTCTATATCCCAAATCATGATACAGTTAAAGTAACTTACCATTATATGTATTGATTGCAAGTCCTATTCCATTGCTGAAGGAGGTTTTCAGCATGAAATATTTATCTGATGAATTATTGATCGAATCATATTACAAGGCAAAAGAATTAAAATTAAGCCCTGAATTCATTGAGTTGATCGAGCGAGAAATCCGCCGCCGTGCATTAGGGCATAAAATTAAGCTTTCCTCCTAATTCGGCCTCAGGGCTTTTTTTATTTTAAATAGCCGATTCGCTCCCCCACCTTCACTCCCATCGGTGCAACAATTCGTTCATCAATCTCAATGCTGTTTTTTTCAAACAATAAAACGACAGTGGAGCCAAAAGAAAAGTAAGCAATTTCTTGTCCTTTAATAAGATGTTTGCTCACATGGGTAAGCTCAATGCTGTTGACAAACATCGCCCCGATTTTCACAATCGCGATATGTTTTCCGTTTGCAATGACTTCTGTAATCGTCCGGTAGTTTTTCGATAACGGGCGTTTCCCGTATTTCAAGCCAAGGCGGTTGACTGGATACGATTTTTTTCCAAGCGTCCATTGTTTTTGCACGACTCCAGATATTGGGCTATGGATGCGATGATAATGGCTTGGGCTTAAATACAAAATCACGAACAATCCGTTTAAATATTTCTTTGCTTCCTCGACGCTGCCGAGCATCTCCGCAATCGAATACGTCTTGCCCTTCACGACGATTTCGCTGTTTTCGCGGATCATGCCAATGCCTTCGATAATCCCGTCAACAGGGCTTATCACGCTGTTTTGCGTCTGATCAATCGGCCTTGTCCCCTCTTTTAACTTGCGGATAAATAACTGTTGCAGCGTTTTATAATTTTTTAAGTTTTTCTCCATCTCTTCTTGATTAATACCATAAATTTTTGCATACGATGGAATAAGCAACGCGCTTAAGCGGGATTTCGCAAAAAGGGCAATCAATTTTGACGAAAGAGAATGATTCGTCAGTTCAATCATAAGACGGTACAACCATTTTAACAAATATGTTCCCTCCAGTTTATGTTGATCATGTTTTTTACCACTTTTCATATTATAAATAAAACGAGTATAATTATTGTAGTAGATTTTTGCTTTCCTCGTTTCATGGTAAAAAGGAGTGTGGAGAAGAATGTTTTTATCAGATTATTTAGATTACACGCTAAAAAAATTAAAGGCAAACACAGCAAATATTTTAACATTAACCAATTTATCACTTGGAAGTTTTTCTGTCTTAATGACGTTAAAAGAGCAGCTTCATGTCAGCCTGCTTCTTGTTTTTTTAGCAGCTTTAGTTGACCGCTTCGACGGGGCTGTCGCCCGAAAGTTAAACATTGAGTCAGAGCTTGGAAAACAATTGGACTCGATGAGCGACATCATCTCATTTGGGGTGGCTCCCGCACTGTTAATGTATCAAAGCTTATTGCATGAATTTGGCGCGCCGGGCGCGTTTTTCACGATTTTGTACATCGGCTGCGGAGCGTTTCGCCTTGCCCGCTTTAATATTACCGAAAACAACGGCTATTTTTCGGGGCTGCCAATAACAGCTGCGGGAGTATTATTAACGCTAAGTTATTTAACGATCCACTATTTCCCTCCGCAATTTTTTATTTTCCTTATGATCACATTGTCGTTTTTAATGGTCGGAACGTTTAAATTGAAAAAAATATAAAACATAGGAAGGTTGTCCTTTCCAAAAAAACAGTGATGGCGGATTGGGCAGCCTTTTTTATTTTCCAGTCATACCATTTTCTCTTTTCAATCTTTGCTATTAATTATATGATAAATGTGAACCGATTATAAAGCACTAATCATAATGTTCGAGATTTGACGGGGGGATTTCATTTGGACAAAACATCGATTATCGGAATCATTCTTGGCATTGTCGCTGTAGGTGTCGGCATGTATCTTAAAGGTGTCCATCCCAGCGTTTTGATCAACCCTGCAGCGATTTTAATCATTCTCGTTGGAACAATGGCTTCTGTCACCGTCGCTTTTCCTACTCGTGAAATAAAAAAAGTGCCGAAGCTGTTCGGCGTCCTTTTTAAAGAACAAAATATCCCAACCATCGAACAATTAATCCCAATGTTTGTCGACTGGGCAAATATAGCCCGGCGCGAAGGGTTGCTCGCGCTGGAGGCAAAATTGGACGAAATTGACGATCCATTTTTGCGGAACGGCTTAAGCATGGCCATTGACGGGCAAACGCAAGATTTTATCCGCGATGTCATGACAGAAGAAATCGAAGCGATGGAAGAGCGTCATGAAGCGAACGCAGCCATTTTTTCGCAAGCAGGTACATACGCGCCAACGCTTGGCGTGCTTGGCGCGGTTATCGGGCTTATTGCCGCATTAAGCAACATGGACAACATCAGCGAAATCGGTAAAGCCATTAGCGCTGCATTTGTCGCAACGCTATTAGGGATTTTCACCGGGTATGTGTTATGGCATCCGTTTGCCAACAAATTAAGACGCAAATCAAAAGAAGAAGCAAAAATACGGCAAGTTATGATTGAAGGAGTCCTTTCCATTTTAGAAGGACAAGCACCGCGGACGATTGAACAAAAACTTGCTTCCTATCTTCCTGCCACTGAACGAAAGAAAATTATAGAACAGGGAGAAAATGAAAATGAATAAGAAAAAAAAGCAAAAACATGGCGAGCACATTAACGAATCATGGCTGATTCCGTATTCCGATTTATTAACATTATTACTGGCGCTTTTCATCGTGTTATTTGCCAGCAGCCAAATTGACCAAAAAAAATTCGCGCAAATTGCTCAGTCATTTAATGCGGCATTCACCGGCGGAACAGGCGTTCTTGAATTTCAAGCACCCATTGAGCCAGAACCGCTCCCTTCGCAGCCAAAGCAGCAAAATGACCAGCAAAATGACAATAAAAAGAAAATAGACAAACAAGAAAAAGAAGAACTGCATGAAGTGCAAGAAAAAATCGATACGTATATTGTGAATGAACGTTTAAACGGGAAACTGAAAACATCTTTAACAGAAGAAGGATTAGCAATAACGATATTGAATGATATTTTGTTTGATTCAGGAAGCGCCGAAGTGCGGCCACAAGATCGCCAGCTGGCAAAAGAAATTTCCCAGATGCTTGTCATGAATCCTCCGCGCAATATTATTATTAGCGGGCATACCGATAATGTGCCGATTCACAATGCGCAATTCTCCTCCAATTGGGAGCTGAGCGTCATGCGTGCTGTAAATTTTATGAAGTTGTTATTAGAAAATCCTAAGCTCGATCCGCGGTTGTTTAGCGCGAAAGGATACGGAGAATTTAAACCAGTGGCATCCAATGACACTCCTGAGGGAAGAATGAAAAACCGGCGCGTCGAAATTTTAATTTTGCCAAATTCCCAAGCTTCCCAGCAGTAATGGACAATTCGTAGATGTGTTCTCCCTATTGATGAAAACGGCTGGCAAGCATCTGCCAGCCGTTTTCTTGCTAAAGTTTGAAAGAAAATTTAATGACTCCTGCCTTTATCATTGCTTCCAGCAAAATGACAAGCGCCGGACCAATAAACAGCCCGATAAACCCTAACAACTGAAATCCTAAATAAACACTCACTAACGCAGCCAAAGGGGAAATGCCTAAATTGGTTGAGAAAACTTTCGGCTCAATAATGCGGCGCACTACCGTAATAATCAAAAACAACACAATCAGACCGGCCCCGAGGCCGCTATTGCCATTTGCGATACTGATTATTCCCAATGGCACTAACACCGAGCCAGTTCCTAAAATTGGCAAAATATCCACAACAACAATCAGCAGTGCCATCATAACCGCATAATCCACTTTCAACAACAACAGACCGGCCAAAGCAAGGAAAAAAGTGATGAGGCTTAACAAAAATTGCGCTTTAATAAATCCGATACCAGCTTTGCTCAATTGTGCCACAATCATCGCTAACCGCTGATGTGTGCGTTCAGACAAATATTTTTTTATCCTCTTTTTTAACTTTGGCAAATCTAAACTTATTAAAAACAGCGCTACTAAATAGACTAAAAAATGAATAAGAAAACCGGGAATAGACGTAATAAAATGAACAATCGACTGCGTCAAATTTGTCGCAAATTCCAACAGCAAACGCTGTATCGTTTCGACACTGTTTTCCAACGAAGAAATAATCTCTTTCGGAATCGAGCTTGAATACGATTCCCATGTTTGAATAAACTTATTAAAAACTGCTGTTGCTTCGCTCAAAAAATGCGGCAGTTTTTGCGAGAATGTCATAATTTGCTGCACAAGTATAACAATAAGAAAATAAAACGCAAAGCCAACGATAATAAGAAATAGCGAAAAAACCGCCGTTACTGCATGCACCCGTTTCAGACGATAATGAGTTTGCAAATGCTGCACAGCTGGTTCTAATAATAATGCTGTCGCTAATGCAAAGACAAGCGGCAAGCTATACGGCAGCAAAAACAAACCTATGGCAATCACGAAGGCAATAATAATGAACTTTTTCACTATCGTACCCCATTCAATTTGATCTTACTTGGCAACTTCTATACTATACATAAAATATAACGAATGGAGAAAAAGCAATCAATAGCTTTAAAACCTTCCTGTTATTTGGAAAACGAGAACAATCATCCCGAGAAGCCACACATATACTGCAAATCCTTTTAATGAACGGCGCTTTAAATAATTAATCATCCAGCGCACAGCAATATAGCCAAATAGCGCCGAAGAAACCGTCCCGATCACAAGCGCGCTTGCAGAAATATTTTCTACTTTCCCTTCCAATAAATCCATTGATTGTAAAACAACTCCTCCCGCAATTGCCGGGATGGACAGCAAAAAGGAAAAATACGCAGCTGTTTCACGATCCAGTTTACGCCACAATCCTCCGACAATCGTAAGCCCCGAACGTGAAATCGCCGGAAAAATGGCCGCCGCCTGAAATGTCCCGATCACCAACGCATCGGTATATGTTATGTCATCCATTCGTTTATATCCATGCTTTACACCGTCAGCTATCCAAAGAAATAAGCCGGTAATCAAAAATTCCCATCCAATAGTTGCTCCTGTCTTAGAAATTTCTTCAAAGTAGTCTTTGCATAACAAGCCGACAACAACGGCCGGAATCGTCCCTATCACTAACAAAAACGTCAGCTTGCTGAACGGCTTGCGCATCATATAGAACAATTCCTCTTTGTACACGACAAACACGGCTAACAGGGTGCCGATATGAAGCATAGTATCAAGAAATAACCCCGCCTCATCAAGCCCAAACAAATGCCTCCCTAAATATAAATGACCTGTGCTGCTGATTGGCAAAAACTCTGTAAGCCCTTGTATCACCCCTAAAATAAACGCTTCTATTTTTGTCATCGTTTCTCTCCCCCAATTTTTCCCTTAAAATAAAAAATTATGTCCGCTTTCGGCGATAAATTTGAAATGCAATATAAATAACAGTAGCCACAATCGCAATCGCGATCACCGGCCGCAAATAAGGCCGGGCAATCTCATCAATTTCTTGCCAATGGCTTCCTAGCCGTTCCCCTAAAAAAATAAAGAAAATCGACCATGGAATAACCGCACATGTTGTATAAAAGGTAAATTTTTTCCATGACATTTTTGCGATACCGGCCGGAATGGAAATGGCATGGCGCACAACCGGAATAAAGCGGGCAGTAAAAATGACGCCTGGTCCATATTTTTCAAACCAATGCTCCGATAAATCAAGATGCTTCTTTTTAATCAATAAATATTTTCCATATTTATCAAGAAACGGTCTCCCTCCGTAATATCCCATCCAATATAGAAAAAGCTGGGCTATCGTTCCGCCAATGGTTCCAGCTATAACCGCTCCAACAAATGATATTTCTCCGCGTGATACTAAATACCCGGCGTATGCTAGCACAATTTCACTTGGAATCACCTCAATCATTAATGCCAAGGCAATGCCGATATAACCTAAATCTACCAAAAAAGCAAAAATGTTTTGTACAAATTCGTGCATGGTTCTCCTCCTGTGCATTTATTGTATGTATTCTTAGCCAAGCATCCCATTACAACCTTATTCAGCAACAAATTATACTATACTACATTGAAGAAAAAAATAAGACTTTGTACTGAAAAAGCTGTCCTTTCTTAACGGGACAGCTTTTTTCAGCATTATGCACTTTGTTGTAACTCTTCTATATACTTTCTTCCTTTTTCTTCGTTGTATTGGCCTTCCCATTTTGACATAATGACCGCTGCCAGCGAGTTGCCAACAACGTTCACCACTGTACGCGCCATATCTAAAATGCGGTCAATCCCAGCGATAAACGCCAATCCCTCTACCGGAATTCCAACCGTGCCCAACGTAGCAAGCAAAACAACAAACGATACACCCGGCACTCCGGCGATTCCTTTCGAAGTCACCATCAACACAAGCAACAAGGAAACTTGTTGCGAAATCGACATATCAATACCATATAACTGCGCGATAAAAATGGCAGCTAGCGCTTGATATAACGTAGATCCGTCTAAGTTGAAGGAATAGCCTGTCGGAATGACAAAGGATGTTATCGATTTCGGACAGCCGAATCTCTCCATTTTCTCCATGATTTTTGGAAGAACCGTTTCTGAGCTTGCTGTACTGTAAGCAAGGATTAATTCATCTTTTAAAATTTTTATAATATGGAATATATTTACACCTACAAGTTTAGCAACACCGCCAAGCACTGCAAGAATAAAGAAAAGCATCGTGCCGTAAACAACAATGACGAGCTTGCTGAGCGGAATAAGCGATTCCACCCCAAATTTCGAAACCGTAACACCGATGAGCGCAAACACACCGAACGGCGCAAATTTCATAATCTGGTTTGTCACGTAAAACATCGCTTCCGCTACGCCTTGGAAAAACTGGAGCACCGGTTTTCCTTTGTCGCCAATCGCCGCTACTCCTAAACCGAACATCACGGAGAAGAAGATAATCGGCAACATGTTTCCGGTTGATAATGATTCAAACACGTTATTTGGAACAATATTGACGACTGTTTCAATCAGCGAGTGATGCTGCACTTCGTTTGTTGTATCAATATAGCTTTGAATATCCGTTTTTTCCAATGATTTAACATTAACGCCGGCTCCTGGCTGAAATACATTTGCTGCCAATAAACCGACGACGATCGCAATCGTTGTAATAATTTCGAAATAAATAAACGTTTTGCCGCCAAGTTTTCCAAGTTTTTTCAAGTCTCCAACATTGGCGACTCCAACGATAAGGCTAGAAACAACAATCGGAATAACTATCATTTTTATTAAACGGAGGAAAATATCTCCAATTGGTTGTAAATAAGTAGCCACTTTCGGATTCCCATAAAAAATGGCTCCCACGACGATTCCAAGAACGAGACCGATGAAAATTTGCCAAGCTAATCCGACTTTTCTCATTTATTCGCCTCCTTTTTTTCGCACATTTTTAGACAAAAAACGACAAAGTTATTCTACTATTATAAACATCTGTATGTCAAGAATATTCATATATTTACAGATGGCACTTTCTTTTTTTGTCCAGACACGTACAACCCCGCTTCATCATATACATAAGTAATAGGCAACTGCCTAAAACAATAAAGGGTGGGGGTGACAAAATGCCTGGCATTTTATCTGCATTCACATTTCTCATTAAAGAATTAATGTTTTTAGTATCATACATTAAAAACAACGCGTTTCCCCAACCGTTAAGCGCCAAAGAAGAAGAAAAATACTTACAGCTCATGGCGAAAGGAGATGAACAAGCTCGCAATATTTTAATTGAACATAATTTACGTCTTGTTGCCCACATTGTCAAAAAGTTCGAAAATACAGGCGAAGATGTGGAAGATTTAATCTCGATCGGCACCATCGGCCTTATAAAAGCCATCGAGAGCTATTCCTCCAACAAAGGAACAAAATTAGCGACATACGCGGCTCGCTGCATCGAAAACGAAATTTTAATGCATTTGCGTTCATTAAAAAAGACGCGAAAAGACGTCTCCCTTCACGAACCAATCGGGCAAGATAAGGAAGGGAATGAAATCAGCCTCATCGACGTCCTGAAATCGGAAGGGAACGATATTATTGACGAAATTCAGCTTAATATGGAACTGGAGCAAGTAAAAAAATATATCGACGTTTTGGATGAGCGGGAAAAAGAAGTGATTATTAACCGCTTCGGCCTCGATATGCAGCAGGAAAAAACGCAGCGCGAGATCGCGAAAGAGCTTGGCATCTCCAGAAGCTACGTATCACGCATCGAAAAGCGCGCATTGATGAAAATGTTTCATGAGTTTTACCGGAATGAAAAAGAAAAGCGGAGATAAACGCAGCAAAAACGGGACAATCGCGAATGACTGTCCCGTTTTCGATATATCGATTTTTATTTCACCGCTGTTTCATATTCAATTAATTTTGCGCTTCCACACTTACTTCCGCCGTTATGATCAATGCTATGGACGCAGCAATCACAACCCCCATCACCATGGCAAACATCCCATCATTCCTCCCTTATCCTCTTTCTATTCTTTATTTTACACGAGAGAACAAACAGGTTCTGCGCGCGGTTTTGAACAATTTATGAAATTCCGTCACTCATAAGCAAAAGCCTCCACAGGCTCGTTCACCGCTTTTTCATAAAAAGCAAAAAACCTGCCTTATCAGCAAGAAAAGGCAGGTTTATTCGTCTGTTTCCCGCAGTAAGCGGATATATTGCATCGCCCGTTGAAAAAAAGAAAACGAACCGATTAACAATATCACAATAAGGCCAAGCAAATACACCTTTTTCTCCGGCGCAATCGTAGGAAGCAGCGTACCAATATACAAAAAGACACTTAACGCCAGCAATACGCCAGCAAACATTTTATAATCATCTGCTTTTTCTTTCCAATTCTGTTTTTGCCGTTCCACCGGCATCCCCCACTTTCCATCTTTCACTGTACCATATGGGGCGGAAAATGTGGGGATGTAATTTTAACCATGCAATGCTTGGGCTAAATCTTCGATTAAATCTTCGGCATCTTCCAATCCGACAGAAATGCGGATCAGTCCATCGGTAATGCCCAATTGTTCGCGGCGCTCTTTCGGAATGGACGCATGCGTCATTTTCGCTGGCAGCGAAATTAAACTTTCGACTGCTCCCAAGCTTTCCGCGAGCGTAAAATAACGGACGCGGTTTAACACTTGCTCAGCCTTCTCCGCGCTTCCGACATCAAAAGAGACCATGCCGCCAAATCCGCGCATTTGTTTTTTGGCAATCTCATGGTTTGGATGTGTTTCCAATCCCGGATAATACACTTTTTGGACCGCCGGATGGTTCACTAAAAATTCCACGATGTTTCTCGTGTTTTCTTCATGCTCCTCCATGCGCACGCCAAGCGTCTTGATGCCTCGGATTAAAAGCCATGAATCTTGCGGGCCGAGAATTCCTCCGGTAGAGTTTTGCACAAAATGCAGTTTTTCTGCCAGCTCTTCCGAATTGACAACCGCCAATCCAGCGACAACATCGCTATGGCCGCCTAAATATTTCGTCGCACTATGGACAACAATATCAGCGCCAAAAGCAAGCGGCGTTTGCCAATACGGGGTGCTGAACGTGTTGTCCACGATCGTAAGCAGGCCATTGTTTTTGGCAATGGCGGAAGCAGCTTGAATGTCAGTAATTTTTAAAAGCGGGTTGGTTGGCGTTTCAATGTAGAGCGCCTTCGTATTCGGCCGGATATGCTTTTCGATGTTGGCAAGGTCGCTTGTATCAATAAAAGTCGATTCAAGCCCCAAACGGTTTAACACTTTCGTCATGACTCGGTATGTGCCGCCATACACGTCGTCCGTTAAAATGACGTGGTCGCCGCTGTTAAACAGCATCATGACCGCCGTAATTGCCGCCATTCCGGAGCCAAACGCAAAACCGGCATAACCTTCTTCCAGATCTTTAATCAGTTGCTCCAATGCGTGGCGGGTTGGGTTGCCAGTGCGCGAATATTCAAAGCCTTTATGGCCGCCGATTCCATCTTGTTTATACGTGCTGACTTGATAAATAGGAACAGAAACCGCTCCCGTATGCGGATCGCCCGGGATGCCGCCATGAATCAGTTTTGTTTTTCGTCTCATTTAAATCCCACCTTCATAAATTTTTTTGCTTAAATACCGCTCGCTGCTGTCTGGGAAAATAACGACGATATTCGTTCCCGGCTTTGCCTTTTCCGCCTCAAGCAACGCGGCATGAAACGCAGCGCCGGAAGAGCTTCCGACAAGCAGCCCTTCTTTTTTGGCAAGTTCTTTTACCCGATTAAAGGCATCTTCATCGCGAATCGTATGAATCGCATCAAAATAGCTTGGATCCATATAATCCGGCAAAAATTCCATGCCGATTCCTTCCGTTTTATGCGGCCCCGGCTCTCCACCGTTTAAAATCGATCCTTCTGGCTCGACAATCACTGTTTTTATGTTCGGGTTTTTTTCTTTTAAAAACGTCGCAGTTCCCATAAACGTCCCGCCGGAACCGGCTCCGGCGACAAAGATGTCGATTTGTCCGTCAAGGTCTTCCCACAGTTCCGGACCGAGCGTTTTATAATATGTTCTTGGGTTGGCCGGGTTGGCAAACTGCTGCGGGCAATAGGAATTCGGGATTTCGCGGGCAAGCTCTTGCGCCTTGCGGATCGCCCCTTGCATTCCTTCGCTCGTCGGCGTGTGGACAATCGTTGCGCCGAGCGCTTTCATGATTTGCTGCTTTTCGATGCTGAATTTTTCAGGAACGCAAAAAATCACATTGATGTTTTTGCCAATCGCAGCTAGCGCCAGCCCAATGCCGGTGTTCCCCGCCGTCGGTTCAATGATTGTTCCGCCTTCCTTTAATTTTCCTGTTTCCAATGCATCGCGCAATAACTCTTGGCCGAGCCGGTCTTTAATGCTTCCTCCCGGGTTGAAATATTCCAATTTAGCGAATACGCGGACGCCTTCGGGCAGCGGAAATTGCGTAATTTCCACCACCGGTGTATGTCCGACCAATCCATGCACATTTTTGGCCACTCGCATGTTTGTCACTCCATTCTTTCCAAACATAGAAAGAGGAAGGGGCGCCTTCCTCGGTTTATTTTTGCAATAATGACAACATCGATATGACTAAACGGGCGGAATGTTTCGCCGCAGTATCTAAAAATTGCTCAAATGATATATTCGATTCCTTGCCGGCAATGTCGGAAAGGGCACGAATAATGACAAACGGAACGGCAAATTGCGTGCATACTTGGGCAATCGCTGCCGCTTCCATTTCGACAGCGCAAAGTTCCGGAAATTTGCTGCGGACAAACTCAACGCGCGCCGGGTCGTTCATAAACGAGTCACCAGTAGCAATGAGGCCTGTCACTACTTGCACATCGTTAATTTCTTGGGCGCTGCGCTTAGCGATGTCTATTAATGTTTTATCCGCTTGATACCGCGCCGGCATCCCAGGAACTTGGCCATATTCATAGCCAAAAGCCGTTACATCGACATCATGATGCACGACTTCGGTGGAAATGACAACATCTCCAACATTTAGCGTTGATAAAAAGCCGCCCGCTGAACCGGTGTTAATGACATAATCCGGACGGAATCGTTCCAGCAAAACCGCTGTCGCCATCGCCGCGTTCACTTTGCCGATGCCCGATTTCAATAAAATGACATCAACGCCGTTGAGCCGGCCTGTCGAAAATTCGCAATTGGCGATGACCGTTTCTTCCCGCCCTTCCATTTGCTCGCGTAAAATCGTCACTTCTTCTTCCATTGCCCCGATAATCGCTGCTTTCATGTTTCTCCCTCTTTCTTATTTTGCTTGTTTGATCGCCTCCATCACCCATACAAACGCATTTTTTTGCGTAAATGTGACGGAGAAGCCGTGTTCTGCAAATAGTTTTGTCAATACGTCCAATGTCGTATAATATTCGCGCTCGAGGTCATCGGCCAAGTTGTGGAAACCGCGCGCCCTTGCCTCCTGTACGGCTTGCCAAAACGCCTGCTTGTCACGGAATGCCGTGTCAGCAAACACTATTTTATCACCTTTTTTTAATAGCTCGCCATACTTCGCAATTGCTTCGCCTTTTTCTTCATCCGTAAGATGGTGAAAAGCGTATGTGCTGACAATCGTATCGACCGGCTTTGGAGGGAGCGGAAACTGCAAAAAGTCCCCGTCCACAATCGGCACATGCTCCCCAAGCTTTTCACGTGCTTTTTTCCGCATCGGTTCCGATGGCTCAATTCCATATACTGTTTTTCCTTGCTCCAACAGCTTTTTCGTTAAGTTTCCCGTTCCAACGCCAAACTCAAGCACGACGTTTTTCGCTTTGCTGGCAACTGTATTTAAAATATCTTCATAATTCGCAAACACTTCGCGATATTCTTCATCATATCCTCCGACAGTTTGATCGTAAGAATCCGCCCATGATTCAAACAAATCAAGAAATTCTCTGCCCATGATATCACGCTCCATAATTTTTATAAATCCTATATATATACTATGATTTTTATCTTAAGTCTGTTCTCAATGTATCATAAGTTTTTATTTTCTTCAACGAAAACAATTGTTTAACGCCGCGGAAATTTGCTACACTTGGCGGTGGAAAGGAGGCATGGCAAATATGAATATTTCCCTCGATCTGATTGAGGATAAAATCGAATTTTTTGAAGCAGATGATTTGCAGACATTAGAGAAAAAAATTAACGAGCAAATTGAGCATAATAAGGCGCTTCTCCTTCACGTCCACCATGTTTCCCACCAAATGCATGTCGCAGAAAACGGGAAGCGGTCTTACAGCGCGGTCGTTCACTTTAAAGCGAAAAAATAAGCGGATTTCCTCGAAAAAAGGAAATCCGCTTATTTTCTTAATTTCTGCACTTTCTCCGGCTTCCATCCTTGATTTTCCACCCATTCAATATACACTTTGTAATATTGCGTTTTGTCTTTTGTTGAAATCGTCGCGACAGCTTTATTTGGACCGTTGTTGCCGATAAACCACACGATCATATCAGATTGGGAAAGACCGGTTGCATAGCTGACAGCATCTAACATTTCTTTCCAATCGACAGAATCTTTCTTAAACTGCGTGACGTGAGGTTCGGATTGTGTGGTACCAATCGGTTGCCATGCAGGATTGACAATTTCTTTTTCTATGTTCGATCCAGGCGCCCCCGGAGTTTCGATCACTTCTTGCTCTTCTTGCTCTGCTTCACTCGTTTCTTCTTGATCTGTTTGCTCTCCCTCTTCATCATTCTCTTGTTGTCCATTAATCTCTACTTCCACTTTTTTTTCGTCATTATCTTTTTTGACTTCTGTCTTTGATTGCGTCTTTGCTGTTTGCTCACTCGGCCGGCCGTCATCGGAAAACAAATTCCATGCGACGACGATAATCAGCAACACTACTACAGCAATCGCTGCATTGAGAATGCGATTGATTTTGCGGCGCTTTGCCCGCTGCGCAAAGCGCGGTCCCCATTCTTTTGCCAACCGTTTCGTCCCTCCTTCACATCGCTGTTCTTATTGTATCATGACGATCCTCCCTAATAAACTGTTTCGTCGCTATCGTTCATTTTTGTCCCGATGATCAAATTCATATATTTTCTGAACAAGATCAAAAAATACATCATTTGCCACCGTCTGTGCGCCAAGGCTGTCCAATTCTACAACAACGAGCGCGTATCTCGGCGCCTCTGCAGGAAAATAACCGGCAAACCATTTATTGATCAGCTCTTGATGATGAGATATTTTCCCGGTTTCTGCTGTGCCTGATTTTCCGGCCACTTCATACGGAAGTGACTGAAATTGGCGCCCTGTGCCGCGTTGATCGGTAACGACTTTCCGCAATAATTGCTGCAGTTTTCCAGCAGTTGCAGGAGAAATCGGCTGTTCGTCGGAAAACGGCTGTTCCGGAAACGTAAAAAAAGTGGTGCCGTTTTTGTATAAAATTTTGCTTACCGCCCTTACTTGCTTTGCCTCGCCGTTTCGCGCAATCGTTGCCATCATATTGGCAACTGCCAGCGGCGACACGCGCACATCTTTTTGCCCGATCGACGTTTGCGCCACCGCCAGCGGTATGCGCTTATCATTGTCATCGTGCCAGATCGTTCCCTTTCGTTCTTCTGGAAATTGCTTAAAATTTTCTTCATGATATACATCGCCTTGCCATCCCGCAAGCGGGTATAATCCAAGCTTTTTTGCATATATTTCAAGAATGTCAGGATCTTGTTGAACAAGCTTTTTCCCAAGTGTCGCGAAAGCGTTGTTGCAGCTTGCGGCAAAACTTTCATCAAATCCTAACATCCCGTATGAATGAACATTATCAAGCGTCACGCCGTCGATTTTTTTACTGCAATCAAACATCGTTTGTTTGGAAACGATTCCTGTTTCCAGCGCTGCCGCCGCAATCACCGTTTTAAATATCGATCCGGGGATTTGCGGCAAAATCATTTGATTTTCCGCTCCGCGATTTTTGTACGGATTGCGCGGGTCCATATCGGGGCGGCTAACCATGGCAAGCACGCTATTTGTTTTGATATCCAGCAAGACAATCCCTCCTTTTTTCATGCGGTGCTTTTGCACAACCGTTTCCGCGATTTGCTGCAAATCGCGATCGAGCGTCGTTTTAACGGAAACGGGATAAAACGGATTGCCGGGGTCGCTATACTTCACGTTAATCCCAAATAAAGGGCCTCCTTCTGCATCGACATGATACAACAACTTCGTCTCTCCTTCCGGGATTAAAAATTCGTCAAACGCCTTTTGCAACCCATGAATTCCTACTTCAACATGGGGCGAAAGAGGCCGCTTCGGATAACGGGAGCGCAAAAGGCGGGCATCTTCGCGCGTAAAACCGATTAAATGCGGCGCATATGTCTTTTCAAGCGGACGCTGTTTTTTCACCGCAAACACGCCTGGAATATGCAATTGATTAATTTTTTCCATTTGTTCTTCCGTTAAGGCAAACGGTGCGCCGTTTGTTGAAAAAATAAACGGTTTGCTTGCTTTTTTCAGCTGATCGATAATGCGCTGAGGAGAAATATCGAGGATGGCTGCCACTTTTTCGACGGGCCACTCCATTTCCTTCAGAAACGGAAATAAAATAAGCGATGGAGTATATTCTTTCGTCAATGGCTTCCCGTGCCGATCAACAAATGTTCCCCGCCCATCATCAATGACCATCTCTTGCGTCCGCTGCGCTACGCTTGCTTCAATCAAGTTGACGTTTTGTTTGGAAAATGACTCTGTGCTAATTAGCTGAATTTGAACAAGACGGGCGATAAGAAGAAAAATTCCGATTTGAATCGCCAAAAGGATCACAATTGCTCGTTTTTTCCACATAAAAAACACCTCATCTTCATTTTCGACGAGGTGTTTTATTTTAAAACCTATTTTACCGCGACAATTTTGACAAGCATTTCGCCTCCTGGCGTTTGCACCGTAACTTCTTCCCCGACTCTTCTGCCAAGAAGCGATTTTGCAATTGGCGAGTCGTTAGAAATTTTCCCTTCAAACGGATCAGCTTCAGCGCTTCCAACAATCGTATACGTCTCTTCCTCTCCATCCGGAAGCTCAATAAACGTAACGGATTTTCCAAGTGAAACAACGTCTGGATTTTCCGTGTCTTCTTCAATAATAATCGCATTGCGAATCATGTTTTCAAGCGTTTGGATGCGCGCTTCAACAAACGCTTGTTCGTCTTTGGCGGCGTCATACTCGGAGTTTTCCGACAGATCGCCAAATCCGCGCGCGATTTTAATGCGTTCCACTACTTCCTTGCGCTTAACGGTTTTTAAATATTCCAGTTCTTGTTCCAGTTTCTCTTTCCCTTCTTTTGTCATCGGGTATTGCTTTTCGTTTGCCATTATACCTTCACTCCTCTATATTTTTCCTTCTTATTTTCATGTGGTATGTAAAACGTACGAACAACGAAGAAAGTTGTCGTACGTTTACTTGTTATATTATTTATATTGTTTTGTTTATGTTATTATAAAATCGATTTTTGTTCAAGAATTGCACGAATTTTTGTAACCATTAAATCAATGGCGACACGATTTTGGCCGCCTTCTGGAATAATGATATCGGCATAACGCTTCGTCGGCTCCACAAATTGATTGTGCATTGGACGAACGACGGTAACGTACTGCTCGATCACCGACTCCAGCGTACGCCCGCGCTCATTAATGTCACGGAGCAGGCGGCGGATAATGCGAATGTCGGCATCGGTATCCACATATACTTTAATATCCATTAAGTCGCGCAGCCGTTCATCTTCTAATACAAGTATCCCTTCTAAAATAATAACATCTTTTGGCTCAACGTGAATCACTTTGTCTGATCTCGTATGAAGCTTGTAATCATAAACCGGCTTTTCGATCGGCTCATATCGCAATAATTTATGAATATGTTCAATCAACAGATCGTTATCGAACGCAAGCGGATGGTCATAATTCGTACGCAGCCGCTCTTCAAACGGCAGATGGCTTTGGTCTTTATAGTAAAAATCTTGTTCAAGCACTAAAATCGAGTGGCCGCCAAAATGCTCATAAATCGCCCTTGCCACGCTTGTTTTTCCCGAGCCGGATCCGCCGGCAACGCCGATGACAACAGGCTTCTTCCCCATGTCAGTTCTCCTTTCTCATCATGTTGTATGGGAAGACTTCGCGCTCCACTTTAAACTTGACAATTTGCAGCGGATGGCGTGCCGCATCTAATTCGTTTCCATCTTCGTCCCAAATTTTCTCGACTACTTGTGTGAAATTTTCAATTTCCGGTCCGAAAAATTCCACTTCATCGCCCGGTTTAAAGAAGTTGCGTTGCTGCAATGTGACCATTTTTGTTTCTTTATCATAATCAAGTACAAGCCCCGCAAATTCGTGCGTCGTTTTCCGGCTATGAGAACCGTACATATGATCTTGATAGCCCGGTATCCCCGTAAAGAAAGATGGGGCAGTATCGCGGTTGGCGCATTTGTCCAGCTCTTTAATCCATTCTTCGCGAATCGTGAAATTGTCAGGATCGGCGCAATAAGCATCGATCACTTTGCGGTAAACCCCGACTACCGTCGCCACATAATGGATCGATTTCATCCGCCCTTCGATTTTCAGGCTGTCAATGCCTAATTCAATCATGGTTGGAATCGCGCGAAGCAAATTTAAATCTTTCGCGCTCATCGCAAACGGGGCATCGTTTTCAGCAAACAACGGTATTTCTTTATCCCCTTTTAATTGATATAAATCGTAATCCCAGCGGCATGATTGACAGCAGCCCCCGCGGTTGGAATCGCGCGCCGTCATATGGTTGCTTAATACACAGCGCCCGGAATAAGCAGAACACATCGCGCCATGGATAAATGCTTCAATTTCAATATCGACTTTCTCTTTAATTTCCCGAATTTCTTCCGCACTCGTTTCACGCGCGAGCACCACACGTTCCAGCCCTTCTTCTTTCCAAAATTGAACCGCTTTCCAGTTTGCCATCGACTGCTGTGTGCTTAAATGCACTTCCAATTTCGGCGCTACCCGGCGCGCCGTTTCGATAATCAGCGGATCGGCGACAATAATGCCGTGAACGCCGGCTTGTTCTAGCGCGCGCAAATACTCTTCGAGCCCGGGAATGTTTTCGTTATGTGCATAAATGTTGGCTGTCACATACACTTTTGCGCCATATTGATTTGCAAACCGCACTCCTTCTGCGATTTCTTCGATCGTAAAATTGTCGGCGTTGGCACGTAAGCTATATTCTTGTCCGCCGAGAAATACCGCATCCGCCCCGTAATGCACGGCGATTTTCAGCTTTTCCAAATTGCCGGCTGGAGCGAGAAGCTCAGGTTTTTTCACGATAACGCGCTTGCCATTGATGATCTCAGAAATTTTGTCGTTTTTTAACAGCATCCAGCTACTCCTCCTTTTCTCGGTGTATTAATAAACTGTTTCCTTAAAGAAAAATCCGGTATCCAACGGGCGGTGTTTTGGCTGGATCGCTTTGATTTTCGCTAGCAGTTCATCTTTTTCTTTCTCGTATTGCTTGCGGTTTTCAGCACATAAGTCAATGGCGCGACGGTATAGTTTCGTCACTTCCGTAATATAGCCGGGCTCGTGCAGTACACCGTCAATTTTGAAGCTGTCGATGCCGGCGTCCACCATCTCACTAAGTTCATCGATGATGCAAATATCGTTTGGACTCATAATATGTGTGCCGTTTTCGTCTTCGAAAATCGGATATTTACTGTCGCGCTCTTTGTCGTACAGAAACATGCCTTTTTCATATTTTTTCCGTTCGATTTCCATAACTTTTCCTTGATATTCAAAATAGTTTCCAATTAAAGAGCGTTTTGATTGATACATGCAAGTCATTCCGTGCACTTGCACTTCGATTTCGACTTCGGCGTGCTCTTTAATTTCTAAAATCGCCTCCATATTTAATTCGCGGGCGAGGACAGCGCGCTTCGCTCCTTTTCGTCCCCAATAATTGCACGTATACCAGTTGGTCGCCGTTGTTTCTGGATTCCAGTGCAATTTCATATGCGGCGCCACTTCGCGCACGGTCATTAACACCGCCGGATCGCCAAAGACGATCGCATCAACGCCTGTATCAGCGAGAAACGCTATATAATCGCCCAGTTCGTCCACTTTGTCGTTATGGAAAATCGCGTTCATCGCAACATATACGTTAATGCCGTATTGCCGCGCTATCGCGGCCGCCTCTTTGACATCCGCGCGCGAAAATTCTCCTGCCAGGCGCAGACCATAGCGCTGCTCGCCGATGATAATCGCGTCAGCGCCGGCATCGGCTAACTCATGTATATGTGAAACGCGCGTTGGCGTCACTAACAGTTCCGGTTTTTTCATCGCTTTTCACCTCGTTTTCGTGATATGGCGATCCCATCGCCGATCGGAAGAATGACCGTTTCGTAATCCGTTCGCCCGAACAACCATTCATTGTAGCGGCGAATTTTCGACACTAGCTGGCGAATCCGCTTATTTTCAATCGGTTCTTCCATGGCGACAAGCCCTTTAAATAATACGTTATCTGTAATAATGATGCCGCCTTCCTGCAACAACGGCTCATACATTTGAAAAAAACGCTGATATTGCCCTTTTGCCGCATCGATAAAAATGACATCAAACGGGGCGTGTTCCGCGACATCGTCATATACATCCAGCGCATCGCCGAAAATCGCGCGAATTTGCCCGCCTGTCCCTGTTTTGCTTATATAAAAAAGCGCGCGTTCATACCGCTCGCGATCACGCTCAATCGTAACGATATTCACATCGGGAAGCGCTTTTGCCATGCGAATGGCGGAATAGCCAATCGCAGTGCCAATTTCTAAAATCTTCTTTGGCTTGGCGATTTTTAACAATTGCAGCATCGCTTCGATTCCGGCAATCTCCATAATCGGAATGCGATGCTGCTTTGCGTAACGCTCCATCTCTTTTATTGGCTCATCCCGTTCGGGAAGAAACTGTTCCATATAATGCGCTACTTCCTTTGAAACCAAAAGAGCTCCTCCTCGTAAAAATAAGAGTCACATAATGACTCTTATGGCAGGATGGTGATTGATAACTTTATATATACTACCATAAAATATACGAAATGCGAAATACTTTGTTTGCACTCTAAAGGCATCATCCTATTGTTTTCCTATATGTTTTTCTTTCTGGCGGTTATGTTCCTCCAACGTTTTTGTAAAAATGACCTCTCCCGCTGGCGTAGCCAGAAAGTACAAATAATCGGTTTTCGCTGGTTTCAACGCTGCTTGAATCGACATTTCCCCGGCGTTCGCAATCGGGCCGGGAGGAAGGCCTTTATGAATATACGTGTTATAAGGAGATTGGACTTCCAAATCTTTATAATAAACGCGTTCTTTATGTTTTCCAAGCGCATATAAAACAGTAGGATCTGTCTGCAGCGGCATGCCGGTGCGGAGGCGGTTGTAAAAGACGCTCGCGATTTTTTCGCGCTCCGCTTTTTCTGTCGCCTCTTCTTCAATTAAAGACGACATCGTTAACAGCTGATGTACCGTCATATTCATTTCGTTCCGGTCGCGTTCATATTTTGCCAGCACTTTTTCTGTTTTTTTCAGCATTGCCTCGACAATTTCCGGAATCGGCGGTTTTTTTTCATGGAATGAATAAGTGGCCGGAAACAAATAACCTTCTAGCGGGTAGCGGATATTTTTATTTAAAATATCTCTCGATAAAACAGACGGATATTTTTGAATAAGCTGTTCGATATATTTGCGGTCGTTTAATTGTTGGAGCACTTCTTCTTTCTTATATCCCGTTTTCTTAGCAATCATTTCGGCAATTTGCGTAAGTTGCGTCCCTTCCGGAATCGTCAGCTTTAGCCCGCTTTTTTCTGTGACTTTCCCTGTCTTTAAAACCGCAATGATTTTTTCCAACGGCATCGACCGGTTTAACTGATATTCTCCTGCTTGGAAATTAACATGGTTTTTCAGCTTCACATAATAACGGAACACGAATGAACTTTTAATTAACCGTTTTTCTTCTAACATGTCGGCAATATCATTCACGGAAGAGCCAATCGGTATCGATACATGGACAGGAGTGCGGTCATCTGGATCAACAGGTCGCAACGCTGATTTTATATAGAAATAGCTTCCTGCTGCAATCACGATACATGTAAAAAAAACAACAATCGACACAATCAATACGATTTTCCGGACAATTCGTACATCTTTTTGAAAAAACTGGTGATTATCCATGAAAAACCTCCTCTCACTCGTGATATTATACAACAAATTTTTGCATTTTTCGCTATCTATCTCTCCTTTTCATACAAAAAAGATGGCCGATGATCACGGCCATCTTGTTTCTTATTCCGCTTCTTCCTCTTGTTCGGCGCAGAACGTATTCCACACTTCTTCGATCATGTCCCATTCTTCCTCAGATTCAATCGGCAAAAGCTCCCCTTCTCGCTCCTCATCTCCGGGAATAAAGGCCGACACATGGACTTCCGTTTCTTCCTCCTCTTCAAATTCCGCGCCTACCGGATAATAAAACACATAAGATTTTCCAAAATCCTCTGATTCAAACGTAAACAAGATTTCACACAATTGCTCGTTGCCGTTTTCGTCGACAACGGTAATATGGCGATCTCCATGTTCCATTTTCTTGTCTCCTCCATTTATTGTTTGCTGTCAAGATACGACTGTAAAATAACGGCAGCCGCCATTTTATCAATCACTTTCCTTCTTTTTTTCCGGCTGACGTCAGCGGCGATTAACATCCGCTCTGCCGCCATGGTGGACAACCGCTCGTCCCACAGTATAACGGGCAACGCAAACTCTTGTTCAAGTATTTTGGCAAAGCGCTGGCTCGCCTCCGCACGCGGCCCGACCGTGCCATTCATATTTTTCGGAAACCCGACGACGATCGTATCGACTTTGTATTCATCGATAATCTCGCGAAGCCGCTTTAAACCGTATTCTCCTTGTTCCTCATCAATCGAAATCGTTTCAATTCCTTGCGCAGTCCAACCTAATTCATCGCTGACGGCCACCCCAAGCGTCTTTGTACCTAAATCAAGCCCCAATGCACGCATACATTAACCCTTTCGCTGTCCTTGTAAATAGAATTTCACTAACTCCTCAATTAATTCATCACGCTCAACTTTGCGAATTAACGCTCGGGCATCTTTATGGCGAGGGATGTAAGCAGGGTCGCCAGATAATAAATAACCGACAATTTGATTGATCGGATTGTATCCTTTTTCTTGAAGAGCATCATATACCGTCAGCAACACTTCACGAATGTTCGTCTCGGCCGGCTCTTCAGAAAAATGAAACTGCATCGTTTGATCAAATGAGCTCACCGTCTCCACCTCGCTCTCCGTTCTGGCATCTCCCTATCTTACATCCATTGTACACTATCTCCACCAATTATCAAACGGATTTTATCCATGTTTCGACATATTGCAATGCTTCCCCGACTTTGCCTGGGTCTTTTCCGCCAGCCTGAGCCATGTCAGCGCGGCCACCACCACCGCCGCCGCAACGGACGGCAACTTCTTTAATTAGTTTTCCAGCATGATATCCTTTTTCCACTAAGTCATCCGTAATTCCGGCGATCAAGCTTACTTTTTCCCCATGCACAGCCGCTAATACGATAACCGCTGATCCTAATTTTTGTTTTAACTCATCGACCATTGTACGCAAATGGTTCATGTCCGCGGCGTTCACTTTGCTTGCTAGTACAGGAATTCCGTTAACCTGTTTCACTTTGTTGACAAGGCTGGCTGCTTCCATATTTCCAAGGCGTGCCGCTAATGATTCGTTTTCGCGCTGCAATTGGCGAATCTCGTTCATTAGCGCATCGATGCGGTGAGTGATTTCTTTCGGGCTTGTTTTTAATTTTTGCGCGACTTCTTGCAACAAGGCGATTTGTTCATTCATAAAGCGGTACGCCGCTTCCCCTGTCACCGCTTCAATCCGGCGCGTGCCTGCGCCAATGCCTGATTCGGAAACAATTTTAAACAAGCCGATTGCCGACGTGTTTGGCACATGGCAGCCTCCGCAAAGCTCCAAGCTGTAATCGCCTACTTGCACAACGCGGACGATATCCCCGTATTTTTCGCCGAATAACGCCATTGCGCCCATCGCTTTTGCTTCCGCCAGCGGCTTATAGAAA
The DNA here is from genome assembly GCF_001295365.1 of Parageobacillus thermoglucosidasius. Classification (GTDB taxonomy): domain Bacteria; phylum Bacillota; class Bacilli; order Bacillales; family Anoxybacillaceae; genus Parageobacillus; species Parageobacillus thermoglucosidasius. The sequence goes on from NZ_CP012712.1 coordinate 3,489,175, forward strand.
ATGTCGACAGGAATGCTGCGCCAAATTTTTTCGTTCACAATCGCTTCGATGCGTTCCAGTTCCTCTGGCTTTACTTGTCCGAAATGCGAAAAGTCAAAGCGCAAGCGATCTGGGGCAACCAGCGATCCCGCTTGGTTGACGTGCGGCCCGAGCACATCTTTTAATGCTTGATGCAGCAAATGTGTCGCCGTGTGATTTTTCACAATGCTTGCCCGTTTCGCTTCATCGATTCGCGCCATATATGTTTCGCCTTTTTTCAACGTTCCTTTTTCGACGATGATATGATGCAAATGCTGCCCGTTCGGCGCTTTTTGGACGTCTTTAACAAACGCTCTCGCCGTTTCGTTTTCCAGCCATCCCTGGTCAGCGATTTGCCCGCCGCTTTCCGCGTAGAACGGCGTTACATCTAATATAATTTGCGCTTCTTCTCCTTCGCTCACTTCATCGGCCAGATTGCCGTCTTTAACGATCACGGCTACTTTGGATTGCGCATGCAGCTCATCATAACCGACGAAGCGGCTTTCGACTTTTATGTCACCGAGCACGCCTCCTTGTACTTGCATCGAGTCAACATCTTGGCGAGCGGCGCGGGCGCGTTCCCGTTGACGCTCCATTTCCCGTTCAAAACCTTCGTGATCCACTTTCATTCCTTCTTCTTGCGCGTACTCTTCCGTTAATTCCACAGGAAAACCATATGTGTCATAAAGCCGGAACACGTCTTCCCCGGAAATGACATCACTGCCGCGCTCTTTTTCTTTTTCGATGACGCTTGCTAAAATTGCCAAGCCTTCATGCAACGTTTCATGGAAACGTTCTTCTTCGGTTT